>DAIQBJ010000040.1:1621-16019 GCA_036781225.1 Gemmatimonadales bacterium
TGTTGGTTCTTACGCGTCGCGTCGGCCAAGAGCACCGCCTCGCTGGGGTTCAAGTATCGGGCGGCAATGATAGCAGCATTTTGGATGTTCTCAACTCGGTCCGGAGCCGTAGCGCCCCACGGATTCCTCAGGCTCGCCTGGGCTCTTCACCCCTCCAGTATCGCGACGGATCGGCGACGCTGCCGGAGCGGCGCAACAGCGTATCGATCTTCTCGTTGACGGGTGGGTGCCGCTCCGGTGCCTTTCCACCGGCCGCAATGAGTGCCTCGATGATTTCCGCCGACCGATCTGCATTGCCGCCGTGCGCCGCGTGCCAGACGGCGCCGCCGACCAGATCGCCCCACTGGGTACGCACGTTCGGATTGGCGCCGCGTTCGAGCAGGAGCCGCACGACGTCCACGTGATCACCGAGGATCGCGTAGAACAACGCGGTCTGGCTATCGCCGTGGTGGGCGTCCACGTTCACGCCGCGATCGAGGAAGAACCGGACGACGTCGCCATGTCCATAGCCGGCTGCATATCGCAGCGCCATCTCGCGTCTCGGGGGTTGGGCTGCGTCCACGAGCTGGTGCACGACGTCCAGTCGTCCGATTCCCGCGGCCCCCACGATCCCGAATCGAGCGCCGCGCTCGACGAGGTACTGAGCGGCTTCGGGACAACCGTTGGCGAGACAGGCATAAATCGCATCCGAGTTGTTGCCGGCCAGGTTGGGGTGCTCGATCTGCGCCCCGCGATCCAGCAGCACTTTCAGCACCGGAATCTGGACGCCCGCCTGACGCGGCGGGGTGCTGGTCGCAACGAGTCCCAACGCGGTGGCCCCTCCACCGTAGACGTCAGCCTCCGCTTCGATGTCCGCGCCAGCCTCGAGCAGCAGCTCGGTGATCCGTGCCGCGTTGGGAGGCGATTTCTGGCGGTAATTCTCGACGCCATTGGCCGAGACGTAGTGCAGCAGCGTGGCGCGATGCTCGCGCGCGGACCGCACGCGAACCAGCTCCGGATGCTGTTCCAGGAGCTGTCGCAGCGTCGGTTCGTCACCGCGCACGATCGCGTCCGCGGCCGCCTCGAACGCGGCAGCGTTGGTGCCGGCGTGATCGAGCGCTTCGAGGTGTGAGACGAACGTCCCCCAGCTCGGGAAACCGTGCGAGCGCGCCAGGACGAACTGGGCGTCCGCGAGCATGCAGCCGCGATCTTTGCGTGTCATGGTTGTGACCGCGAATGCTTCGACCTGCGTCGCCGCGCGGTCGATGTGCTTGCGGTCCGAGCCGGCGAGCAGCGAAGCCATCCAGCGGTCGGTCCAGAGCGCGATCGCCTGTGGGCCTTCCGCGCACGCTCGGACGAGGTCCTTGGCGCGCTTGCGGTACTGCTCGATACTGGGGCTGGCGGGAAGCGGCAATGCGTCTTGAGGATTGGGGAACACACGAGACTCCTTTCAGTGCACGCCCGTCGTCCGCCGAGGTCGGGCTGAAAGAAGTTCGCCAATCGATTGTGACTGCATTGGGTGGGCACGGCCCTTTCCGCGGACTGGATGCGCCCCTAGCGCAGGTGGAACGCTAGCGCCAGGGGCGCGGAAAAGTCAAACCGCTTCTCTCACGGAGCGGCTGGAGTCACCGTGAGATTGCGGAAGTGCCCGATTGTTCCCGGGCCGATCCAGAGCGCCACGCCGCCGCGCGCCGTCGCACCGGACTTCACGTCATTGACGATCAGGACGGGCTGCGAGATGTCGTTCACGTAGAGCCGCGCTTTGTCACCGCGCACTTCGATCTTGATCTTGGTCCAGACGTTCGGGAGCAGATCCACGTACGACTCGTACTTGCTGGGCGTCTCCTGGCGAAGGCGGGACCACGTCCAGGTGGGATGCGAGATGTACTGCGTCGCGTGATTGCGGCGCTCCTGATCCTCCGCGCGGCCGTTCGTGGGGCGCAAATAGAAGGCATCGTAGGTTTTCATATCGGGCTGCACGCGGAACGCGATGCCGACGAAGCCGCGCGCCCCGGCACCGGCGTCGGGGGCGGGCACGCCCGCGATCTCGGCCTCGATCACCCCGCTCGAGAAGTCGAGTCCCTCGATGACCGCCACCGGCTCCGAGTCGGCTGTTTGGATCGCGTTGGCCAACCGCACGCCTCGCCTGCCGTCCAACGTTGCGGGTTGGGCTGCGACGTTGTGCAGACGCAGTCCCGCGACGGAGTCGAGCGGGTAGCGCCGAGTCTGGGCGGAAAGCGTCGCCGTAATGGCCAACATCATCGCGATCAGTGCGGGTCGCATAGGTGAGCCTCCCGGAGGTAGAATTACCACGACCAAAACATGAGGCAACTGTGATCGACCGTCGCTCTTTCATTCAGGATGCCACAGCAGCCACTGCCGCCATCGCTCTGCCTTCCTACGTAAGAACTCAGCAATCTGATCTCAGCCCCATCTTCGCCCAGGTCGACCGGCGCCACGACGAGACGGTGCAGCGGCTCCGGCAGTGGATCCGCCAGCCGTCGATCGCGGCCGAAACCCTAGGCATGAATGAAGGCTGCGACTTGACGATGCAGCTGCTGCGCGAGGCGGGTTTCCAGCAAGTGACGAAAGTGCCCAGCGACGGCCAGCCGGGGATCTTCGCGACACTCGACGCGGGTGCGCCGAAGACGCTCGGCCTCTACTTCATGTATGACGTCAAGCAGGTCGATCCGTCCGAGTGGTCGTCGCCGCCCTGGGACGCCGCGCTGGTGGACAAGCCGGGCCTCGGCAAGGTCGTCATGGGCCGCGGCGCCGTGAACCAGAAGGGCCCGGAGGCCACGTTCCTCGCCGCGCTGCACGCCATTCGCGGTGCCAATCGCAAGCTCCCCGTCAATCTCGTGCTCGTGGCCGAGGGCGAAGAGGAAATCGGCTCGCCGCACTTTCCACAGATCGTGCGGCGTCCCGAAGTGCTGGCCGCGCTCAAACCCGCCGTCGGCATGTTCATGCCCTCGGCGTCGCAAGGTCTCGATGGTCAGGTGACCATCACACTGGGTGCCAAGGGCGTCATCGAATGCGAGCTCGTCTCGAGCGGCGAGCGGTGGGGACGCGGGCCCAAACAGGACATCCATTCCAGCAACAAGGCGCGCGTCGACAGCCCCGCCTGGCATCTCGTAGAGGCGCTTGCGACGCTCGTCTCGTCCGACGGCAACGATCCCGCGATCGAGAATTTTGCCGACAAGGCGCGGCCGCTCTCTGCGGACGAAAAGTCGATGATCGCGGCCGCCGCCGCGCGGCTGGACGAGACCGCGGCGAAAAAGCTGCTCGGCGTCGAACACTGGGTACACGATGTGAGCTGGACCGACGCGCTCGAGCTGCTGATGTCGCGTCCCACGGTCAACATCGAGGGTCTCGTCGGGGGCTACACCGGCCCCGGCGGGAAGACGATTCTGCCGCATCGCGCTACCGCGAAGCTCGACCTGCGCCTAGTCCCGGACATGACGGCCGCCGACGCGCTGGCGGCGCTGAAGGCGCATCTCGCCAAGCGCGGGTTCGGCGATATCGAGGTCAACATGACGGGCGGGTACGATCCCACGAGCACGCCCCGGAATGCGATGGTCATTCGGGCCCAGGAGGCTGTCTACCGGCGCTCGAAGATCGAGCCGATTCTCCTGCCACGGAACGCCGGCTCCTGGCCCGGCTACGTCTTTACCGGCGAGCCGCTCAAGCTCGCGGCGGGCCATTTTGGCCTCGGCCACGGCAGCGGCGCGCATGCGCCCGATGAGTATTACGTCATCGAGTCAACAAACCCGAAAGTGCAGGGAATCGACGGCGGAGTAAAGTCGTACGTGGAGTATCTCTACGAGCTCGCGCAAACGCGCGCGTAGGCCAGGGCTGAGCTAACCGACCTCTTTCTTGCGACGCGCTTTCTTCTCGGACGCGCGCTCCTGCATCGCGCCGGCGACCACGATCTGATTGCGGCCGGAGCTCTTGGCCTTATACATCGCCGCGTCGGCGGTCGCAATCAGCTCCTCCGGCGTATCGCCGCCATCCGGATACTCCGCCAGGCCGATGCTCACCGTGAGCTTGCCTTCGCCGAGGTCCTGTTCGGCCACGCGCGCGCGGATCCGCTCTGCCACGAGCGCGGCCGTCGCCATCGGGCACTCGAGCAGCATCACGACGAATTCCTCGCCGCCGTACCGCGCCACGCAGTCGACCGCACGGGTCGTCCTCCGGAAGACCTCGCCGATCTTGACGAGCGCGGCATCACCCGCGAGGTGGCCATGCGTGTCGTTGTACTGTTTGAATTTGTCGACATCCGCGAGCAGGACGCTGAAAGGACGGCGCTGGCGCCGGGCGCGCTGAACTTCGCTGGCCAGCGTCCCCATGAGATGGCGGCGATTGTAGAGCCCGGTCAGCGCGTCGGTGAGCGACAGCTTCTCAAGTTCGCCCTGGCTCTCTTTCTCTCGCAGCCGCGCGACCACGGTGTTGAACGCGCGCGTCAGGTACCCGACTTCGCCGCTGCTGCCCGCGGGGAACTCGGCGGAGAGGTCGCCCGCCGCCACACGTCCCGCCGCTTCGGTGAGGCGCTCGAGCGGCCGGGTGAGCATGACCGCGACCGCGAACGCGAGCAGGCTGATGCTCAGGAGCAGCGGGATCAGGAACAGGAAGGTCTGAGCGCGGAGTGCGCTCCCCTCGCGTGCCACCTCGCTGCTCGGGGCTTCGGCCACCGCCGCCCAGCGCAGCTGGGGAATCCGGCGCAGCACGGCCACGACGTCCTGTCCCTCGGCGCGCGACTGCGCGACGGTTTGGCCTTCGCGCTCCACGAGGTCCCGGGTCGCCGCGTCCGGCAGGGCGGCCTTCATGACGTCTGCCGGGTTGCCGGTCGAGCTGATCACAACGCGGCCCTGCTCGGTGATGATATAGATGCTGCGCGACGACTCGCCGGAGAGTTCCTTCAGCGTGTCGCGCACGCCGTCCAGATTCACTTTCGCCGCCAATGCGCCGAGGAACAGCCCGTCATCGCGCCGGATCGGAACGACCAGCACGATCGCTGCTTTGTTCGTGCTGGCATCCCAGAACGCGTCGCCCACGAGCGCGTCGCGGGTTCTGAGGTTGTTGAGGCGGTCTGTCGAGAGACGGAAGCCGGTCCGGCTGCCGCTGCTCGTCAGGAGCTGCCCGTCGGTATCGAGAATGGCGAGGCCTTCATGTCCGGGGAGGTTCTGTCGAATCGAGCCCAGGTAGTCGTGGAGGCGGCTGAGCGCCTGAGGGCCATTGCGGCTCGCGGCGCGGGCCAGATTATCCGAAACGACGTAGGGTGCTGCGCGCAGCCGGAGATCGTACACCCGCTGGTCGATCCAAGCCCCCATCTCGCGCGCCGCTTCGGAGCTCAAACCAGCGAGCTCGTTGCCAAGCCGATCGCTGAGAGTCCGCTTGTTCCGTCCGTATAGCATGACGGTCATGATGAGCGTGGAAAACAGCGTCGCGAGCACCGTGACGACCACGAACTTGGTCCTCAGGGTGTCGAGGCGTATTGTGCGTACGGACCGAACAATCTGCTCCCAAGCGCTCACGGAGGTGCCTGAAAAAGACGCAACAACATTCACTTTCGGCCAGCAGACGCAAGGGAAGCTAGGTTGTTTCCTCCCAGCGCTTTGCCCGCTCGAGCGCTTTCCACCCACGTGCCACCTCGAGTCCGGAGATGCACGTGGCCAGCCAGAGCACGCCCGCCGCAAATCCGCCGACGACATCGCTGAAGTAATGAACGCCGAGATACATGCGGCTGAACCCAATGGCCAGAATGAGAGTCGTCGCGCCAAGAATGATCACGCGGCGGTGCGCGCGAGCGCCTGGGAGGAGGGTGATCAGCAGATAGGCCGCCATGCCGTACGCAACGAGTGACTCCATCGCGTGCCCGCTCGGGAAGCTCCAGCTCTGACTAGACAAGATCACGGAGTATGGCGGTCGGGGCCGGTGAATGATGCGCTTGAGGGTCCCGTTCAACAGTTCTCCGCCCAGCAGTGCGATGATCCATGCCTCGACCAACAGTCCTTCGCGCCGGATCACCAGAACCATGGCGACCACCAGCGCCACGGAGGCGATCACTTCCTGCGATCCGCATCGTGTGATCACACTCGTGATCGTGTGTCCCGCGGGGGTCGAATGCGTGCGGAGCCAGTCGTACAAGGTGACGTCGAACCGAGTCAGGGACTCTTGGCGGACGACGTCCTCGGTGATCGCCGCAAACAGCCACATTGCGGCGATGCTGATGACGAGTCCGGCGGTGAGGTGCAGGCCGAGGTATTCCCCCCGGGCGAATCGGGCGACCAGGAACTTCCAGGCCCGGGGATAACGTGCCTGGAGGCGCTGCTGCCAATTGGCCATCCGTGCGATGAGCGCCGTGCGATAGGCGATGAACCACCGCGTGAGCGCGATTGCCATCGCGACGCTCGCGACGAGGAGAAGAACGCCCCAAAGCGGGTATCTTAGGGACACCCGTGCCTCAGGAGGCCGCCGTGAAACGCCTGAGCATCATCGGCCTGACTCTGTTGGTTGCCCAGGTCTCGACGCTGAGGGGACAAGGAGATGCCGGAGCGGGCATCCGGACCTCGATGATCGAGACGTATGTGGAGCCGCACCAGCTCCTGATCTATCCGTTCTACGCGCATACGTGGGATCACAACTTCGAGTACCAACCGTTCATGTTTGGTGGCACAGCGATCGACGATTTCCGCGGTCAATACCGCAGCAATGAAGTCGCGGTGTTTCTCGCCTATGGAGTGACGGACTGGCTGGCGCTGGAAATCGAGGGATCGCAAATCGCCGCGACCTTTGATAAGTCGCCGGCCGACACCACCGGAACGCCGGCGCACGTCGCGCAATCGGGCACGTCCGACTTCGGCGGCCAGCTCCGCTTCCGCTTTGGTCACAATCGCGAGCACCGTCCCGAATTCTTCGGCTCGATCGAGGCCGTCCCGCCGTCGCATGGCAATCAGGTGTTGATTGGGGAGACGCAGTGGAATGTCAAAGGCGAAGTCGGCGCCATGCGTGCGTATCACTGGGGCACGGTGTCGTTCCGGACGACGATCGAATACAATCAGGGCGACTCGCACTGGGACCTCGGCGAGACGTCACTCGAGTACCTGCGTCAAATGGCGCCCAGCTGGCGACTGCTGCTCGGCATCGAGGGCGGCGAGGGCGGCGCCCCCGACGATTATGTCTTTGTCGCCGCCGGTCATTGGCGCATCGCCCGCGCGCTCGATCTCAAAGTCGCCAACGGTCTCGGGCTCTTCTCCAAGTCGACCGACTGGGAAGCACAGATTGGGTTGATGGCGTCGCTGCGCTAGATCGTCTCAGGGGTCGAGCTCGAGCAGCGCAAATGTGCCCGAAAGAACCGGCGGCCTCGGCCGCGGGCGGTCGGGCGTAGGCGCGGGCGGTGGACCGAAGTCGGCGCTGACCGTGAAGACGCGATGCGTTTTCAAGTCGACCTCCATCGTCCGCGCGCCACGCTTGGTAGCAACGTTTCCCACGACCGTGAACTTGTCCGGCGTATCCTCGTGGATGACCGTGAGCGTGCCGTCGCCGTTCGAGGCGAACGCCAGCTGCGTGCCGGCATCGAAGCGACACGCGTCTACGCCCTGACCGATCGGGACCGTGGTGATCAGCTTGCCCGCCGCCGCGTCCGAGATGGCCATCACCTGATTGCGGCAGCCGCTGAAGAGGCGGCTATGCGCGCGATCGATCGCGAGGCCGGACGGCTCCTGGCAGGGGGCGAGCGACCAGCGCCGGGTGACTTTCATCGCCGCGGGATCGATCTCCACGACCTGGCTCGAATCCTCGAGATTCACGAACAGCTTCCCGTCGCCCGTGGACACCGCGAATTCCGGTTTGCCGCCAAGGTCGATCGAGCCGATGCGGTGCCCGCTCGCCGGGTCGATCACACTCGAGGAGCCCGCGTCGCCGTTGAATGTGAAAATGCGTTTCGTCGCGGGATCGAAGAGGATGGCATCGGCATCGACGGCAGCCGTGGTGCGGCCGAGGACCTGAAGGTTCTTGAGATCGAAGATCACGACGCTGCTGTCACCACCGGAGGTCGCGAAGCCCTTCCCGGTGGCGTAACTGAACGCGACGCCATGCGCGCGGTTCAGGCCCGGAATCTCCGCGAGGAGCTTGCCGGTCGCGGGGTCGATGACCATGACGCGCGTCTGACGTGCGACAAAGAGCCGGTGGCCAACCGTGTCCAGCGCGACGTAGTCCCACCCGCCATCGCCCCCCAGCGTAAACGTCTTAACGACATGATAGGTCTGCGCGTGCAGGGTGGTCATCGACACGACCAGCAGGGCGAGGCAGGAGCCCACCGCCCGAGACAATCGGCTCATCGTGTTTCTCCCTTGAAGATCAATGAATCGCCCGATGAAGCGCGTGGTTGGGGTCGTATCTTGTTGCCGCGCGTGATGTCCCGATAGTGTTAAGGACCCGCAGCACACTCAGGGAGAGTCTATGAGGTTCCACATTTGGACGGTCGCACTACTTCTGGTGGGCGTCATCGCCCAAGCCCAGGGCCAGGAAAAACAACCGAAAGAAAAGCACCTGAAGCGCGCCGATCTGCCGGCGGCGGTGCAAAGGACGGCCGACGCGCAGAGTAAGGGCGCCACGGTTAAGGGCTATTCGCAGGAAACGGAGAACGGGAACGTCGAGTACGAGGTCGAAATGACCCTGAACGGCCACAGTCGCGACGTCAGCATCGCGGCCGACGGCAGCATCATCGAGATCGAGGAAGCAGTGGCCCTGAGCTCGCTCCCTGCCGAGGTTCGGGAGGGACTGCAGCAGCGCGCAGGGTCGGGGACAATCGGGAAGGTCGAGTCACTCACCAAGCGGGGCGCGATCGTGGCGTACGAAGCGCACGTCACCAAGGACGGGAAGAAGTCGGAGATTCAGGTCGGTCCCGACGGCAAACCGCTCGCGCATCCGGAATGAACGTCTAGCGGGCGCCCGCATCCTCCCAGCGGCGCGCCCGCTCCAGCGCCTTCCGCCAGCCCGCGTCGAGTTTGTTCCGTTCCGCCTGCTTCATGGCGGGCGTGAATCGCCGGTCCACCTGCCACTGCGTCGCGATCTGCTTCTGGTCCTTCCAGTAGCCGACCGCGAGCCCCGCCAGGTACGCAGCGCCGAGGGCGGTCGTCTCGGTGACCTTGGGTCGCACGACGGGGACACCCAGCAGGCTGGACTGAAACTGCATCAACAGATTGTTGGCTGAGGCGCCGCCGTCCACGCGCAGTTCCTTCAGCTTGATTCTCGCATCGGCTTCCATGGCGCGCAGCACGTCGGCGACCTGGAAAGCGATGCCTTCGAGCGCCGCGCGCGCGATGTGCGCCGCCGTCGTGCCGCGGGTGACGCCGGCGACGAGGCCACGCGCGTATTGATCCCAATGCGGCGCGCCTAATCCCGCGAAGGCGGGAACGAGGTAGACGCCGTCGGGGTCCGTCACCTGCGCGGCCAGCGCTTCGACATCCGCCGACGCCTTGATGATCCCGAGCCCGTCGCGTAGCCATTGCACCACCGCACCGGCGATGAAGATGCTGCCCTCCAACGCGAATTCCGTGCGGTCGCCGATCCGCCACGCGACCGTCGTGAGGAGATTGTGCTTCGACACGATCGGCTTGGTCCCGGTGTTCATGAGCATGAAGCAGCCGGTGCCATACGTGTTCTTCACCATGCCGGGCTGCGTGCAACCCTGGCCGAACAGCGCCGCCTGCTGGTCGCCCGCAATCCCGGCGATGGGAATGGAGCCGCCGAGGAGCGTCGTTTCGCCGTAGACTTCGCTCGACGATCGGACCTCCGGGAGCACCGACCGCGGCACGCCGAACGTCTTCAGGAGCTCCTGGTCCCAATCACCCTTGAGATTGAACAGCATCGTGCGCGACGCGTTGCTCGGATCGGTCACGTGCACGCGACCGGCCGTGAGATTCCAGATCAGCCAGGTATCGATGGTACCGAACGCGAGGGTCCCCGCCTTCGCCTTGGCGCGCGCGCCCGGGACGTTCTTGAGAATCCACTCGAGTTTCGTGCCGGAGAAGTAGGCGTCGACGACCAGGCCGGTCTTGCGCTTGATCGTCGCGGCGAGCCCGCGGGCTTTCAGCTGGTCACAGCGCGCAGCGGTGCGCCGGTCCTGCCACACGATCGCATGGTGGATCGGAGCGCCGGTGTGGCGGTCCCAGACGACCGTCGTCTCACGTTGATTGGTGATGCCGATCGCAGCGATGTCCGTCGCCGCCAGGCCGGCTTTGGCGATGGCGGTCTTTGCGGTGGCGAGCTGCGTGGTCCAGATCTCGCTGGCGTCGTGTTCGACCCAGCCCGGCCTGGGAAAGATCTGACGAAACTCCTGCTGCGCCGATGCGATCACGCTTCCCGCGTGATCGAACACGATCGCGCGTGAGCTGGTCGTGCCCTGGTCCAGGGCGAGAACGCACTTCATGGTGCCGACCACACGGCCTTATAAAGGAAGGCGGCGATCAGACCGCCCAGGATCGGTCCCGCCACCGGAATCCAGGCGTAGCCCCAGTCGGAGCCGCCTTTCCCCCGGATCGGGAGCAGCGCATGGGCGATGCGAGGGCCGAGATCGCGGGCCGGATTGATCGCGTAGCCGGTCGGTCCACCCAGCGACAGGCCGATCGCCCACACGATGCCCCCAACGAGCGCCGGGCCGAGTCCGACGTTCCACCCGTAGGCGGGGTTCAGGTTCTTCGGGGTCAGGATCGCGAGCACGCCCAGCACGAGTACCGCGGTGCCGATGATCTCGGTGACGAGGTTGGAAAGCGGGTTGCGAATCGCGGGAGCGGTGCAGAAGACGGCGAGTTTCAGCCCCTGGTTCTCGGTGACGGTCCAGTGCGGCAGATACGCGATCCAGACGATCGTCGCGCCCAGAAATGCGCCCAGCAGTTGCGCGGTGACGTAGAGCGGCACTGACGCCCAAGAGAACTTGCCGATGGACGCGAGCCCGATCGTTACCGCCGGGTTGAGGTGCGCGCCGCTGAACGTGCCGACGGCGTAGACCGCCACCGTCACCCCGAACGCCCACCCCGCCGTGATGACGATCCAACCCGAGTTCTGACCCTTGGTTTGACTGAGCACGACGTTCGCGACGACGCCGTCGCCGAGGATGATGAGCAGCATCGTGCCGAGCAGCTCGGCGAGAAAGGGGGACATGGAGCGGCGAAGCTACCAGCACGGGGCGGTGTTGTCTACAAACCTCGGGAGCCTCACCGACATCCTATTAGCATGACATCAATCATAGCCGTGCTACTGCTGGCGTTTACACCGAAGCCACATCCAGTACTGAAGCCCATCGTCAATTACACATTGCGAGTTGACAGCACGGACCTATCCGGATGGGATGTCGCAATCCGGCTCCGTACCGTCAGCGACACGTTCCGCCTCGCCATGGCGGCGCACCCTGAGTACGACGATCGCTACTACCGCTATGTCACGGGATTCACCGTCGAGCCCAAATCCGCAATCGTCACGCGAGTCGACAGCGCCGTCTGGCAGGTCATCACACCGCGCGGGGAGGTGCTGGTTCGCTATCGCATCGCGCTGCCAGCGGCCCCGGTAGGGCCGCGCTCGTCGTGGCTGCCCTTCCTCACGCCCACGGGCGGACTGATCGGTGGCCCGCACGCCTTCATGTACCTCCTCGGCGCGGAGCGAATGCCGACCACCGTCACGCTCGATCTGCCGCGTTCGTGGCAGATCGCGACCGGACTCGACTCAACCCGAGATGTCCGGACGTTCACCGCAGCCGACGCTGCAAGGCTTATGGACTCGCCGATTCTCGCCGGTCACTTGCACGAATGGCGGTTCGTCGAAAGCGGTGTGCCGCATCGCATTGTGTACTGGGCGCTCCCGAATGCCACGCCGTTCGACACGACCGCCTTCGTATCCGGCATTCAGCGCCTGGTTCACCAGGCGTTTGCGCTCTTCGGTCGCGCGCCGTACCGAGAGTACACGTTCATGTTCGAGGACGGTGCCTTCAGTGGCGGCCTCGAGCATCGCAACTCGGTCACGCTGGGCGCGCAAAGCACCGACCTGGCCCGCGATCCCCACGCGTTCATGCAGGAAACGGCGCACGAGTTCGTGCACACCTGGAACCTGATGGCGATCCGGCCAATCGAGTACCGCGACATCGACTATCGCACGCAGCCGCCGGTCGCGAGCCTCTGGTTCAGTGAAGGCCTCACGATGTTTTACGCCGATCTGCTGCTGCGGCGCGCCGGTCTCCCCGTGACGGACTCGACGCGGATCGCGCATCTCGAGCGCCTGCTGTCCCGCTACCTAGGAAATCCGGCGTACGAGCGGTTCTCCGCGGAGTCGATCAGCCAGGTCGCCTACAACGCGGAGCCCGGCGCGCTCGGCGACTACAGCGCCAGCACCCATCTCCAGGGTGAGTTGCTCGGCGCCATGCTCGACTTCATCGTCCGCGACGCGACGCAAGGGCGCCGCTCGATGGACGACGTGATGCGACTGCTGTTCGCGCACACCGATCAACGCCTCGACGGCCCGGCCATCGAGCGGGCGGTGGAAACGACGTGCAGCTGTGAGGTGACGCCGTTCTTCGATGCGTACGTGCGCGGTGCACGCGCGCTCGACTACAACCGGTACCTGGCGTTGCTGGGATGGCGTGCGAGTGTGAGCTGGGCGCCCGCCGTCTTCAACGGCGAGCCCGAGCGCGACCTGCGCATCTTCGGCTGGGAGCCAGGCGATGGCGGCGTCCGGCTCGTGATCTCGAATCCCGCGAGCATTTGGGGAAGGGCGGGACTCCACAGCCGCGACCGTCTCGTCTCGATGGATGGCACGCCTGTCACGACGTGGCCCGACCTGCGCGCCCGGCTGCAGCGCCTGCGCCTCGGGGATACCGTGCGTGTCCAGGTTCAACGGCCCGACGGGCCCTTCACCGCGACTGTCGTTGTCAATGGATTCGAGCGTCCATCCGTGCGCATCGCGGGCACACTCAACGCCCTCGGGCAGGCGTGGTCCGGCGGTCGTTAGTACGCTACTGATGACTCGGGTGCTTGTCCTCGTGCCCCTCGCCCTTTGGCAACGCCGCGCGCCGCAGCTCCCGAAACGCCGCCGTGACCGTCAGCACGGCCGGGCTCGTCTCGCCACGCCGTGACAGCTGCTCGAGTCCGAACGGCAGGCTGAATCCGGCGATTCGGACGGCCACGGTCCCGACCGGCGACCGCTCGAGCTGCGAATGAAACCCGACCGTCCACCCTTTGCCCTGCGCGGCCAGCGCCCAGACGGTTTGCAGGGCGTCGTAGGTAGCGTCGACACGCGGACGCAGCCCCAGCGCCGCGAGTGCTCCGTGCACGCGATCGTAGAACGCGGGATGCAGCGAGCGATCCATGAACAGGAAGGGAACGTCGGCCAGCTCATGCGGCTCGATCTCGTGCCGGGTCGCGAGCGGATGGTCGAGCGCGAGCAGCGCGGTGTCGAGGCGATCGTTCACCAGCCGTGTCGCAACGATCCGATCACCGCGGTTCCATCCCGGCGTCGGCAGGGCGTGCGCCAGCCCCAGGTCGATGTCCGCTTGAGCGAGCGCCGCGCGTTGCTCCGGAGTCGTCATCTCCTGGACGATCAGCTCGATGTCGGGATGCTGGTCGGCGCAGCGCTCCGTCACCCGCGCCAGCAGGGCGCTCGAGGCCGCTGTCGCCACGGTCCCGATCACACAGCGCCCTTCGATGCGGCGCTTGGCGCGAGTCACCTCGCGCACCAGGTCATCGGCCGCGGCAAGTAATCCCGGTGTGTCGGTCGCGAGGGCGACGCCGGGCGGCGTGAGAGTGACGCCGCGCGGGGATCGCTCCAGCAGCGTGACACCCAGCCCATGCTCGAGCTCGCGCAGCTGGCGCGACAACGCCGGCTGGCTGATGCCCAGCCGCTCGGCCGCGCGTCCGATCGAGTGCGCCGATGCAACGGACGTGAGTGCGCGCAGGTATCTGAGGGTGATCCCGGAAGGCACCATTCCCGGGCGCCGTTGCTTGCGGAACGGTCGCGGCGGCGCGGGAAGCGCTACGGTCGCCGGGACCTCGGAGTCCGGGTAGCCGCGCGCGAGATCGAGCATGCGTCGCAGGACAGTCAGTACGACCGGCCGCCGCTCCGCGCGCCGCCAGACCGCTATCACGGCGACCGACACCGAGAGCCCTGCGATGCTGAGCACGACGGTCCCCTCGGGCGGTGCCTGCGCGCGTGAGCGGGCGATGAGCGTCCAGCCGCGCTCTGCGGCAACAGCGAGATGGGTGGCCGTCAGATCGCCCTCGAGCGCGATCAATGGCGAGCGCATCCCCGCGCGTGCGAGCGCTTCCGCGACGCGGTCGCGTACACCCACCGAGCTGTTGGTCAGCGAGAACACGAAGGGCAATGTGCCAAGATCCTCGAGCGTCGCCGAATCCCGCGTCGCCAGCGGATGGTGCCA
>DAIQBJ010000041.1:0-16001 GCA_036781225.1 Gemmatimonadales bacterium
CGACACCCAACGCGAGGGCAGTCCCAACCGTTACAACCGGCAGGAAAGCGATCGGAAGCGCTACGGCCGCGGCGGCGGCGCCGGCGATCAATGGAGCAGAGGGTTTCTTGACGGCATCGACGTAGCGCAGACGGCGCCGCACGAAGTCGCGAGAGACAAGGAAGCCGCCGACGAGCGCGGCGGCGGTCACAATCAGTCCCAGCATGGTGTTCTCCTGTAGGTACCGCGCTGTACGGAACTTGCCCGCAGCGCGTTTCAGGCGCAATCTCGCGTTCCATGCCGGCACCTGGGTCCAGGCGCCGCGATATCGATGCGGCCGATCGCGCTCACCTGCTCAAGGTTGCGGTCTTCTTTGGGCCCGCGTGCTTCGTGATCCTGTCGATGCTGTGGTACTTCCTGCGCAAACAGGGGTCGATCTCCAGTGGCGTCGAGGTGCTGCTCACGGTCCTCAATATCCCTTGACGATCGCCGCGATTGTCGCTCTGGACCGCATGGTGTGCGCCGCGTCGTCCCGCTTCGTAAAGACGCTGTTCGCGGTGGGTGACATCGCGCCGCGACGAAACTATCCGCGGCAGGACGTCCTGATCGCGCAGGGCAAGTATGAGGAAGCCGCCGAGTGGTTCCGCGATCACCTGCGAATCGAGCCGGACGATCACGAGGCGCGGCTCAGGCTCGCGCATCTGCTCGAGACGCAGCTCAAGGGGTACGACGAAGCCGAGTCCCTGTATCTCGAGATTCGCAACGCGCAGCTGCCCGCCGATAAGAAACAGCAGATGCGGACGGCGAACGGTCTCATCGACCTGTATCGCAGGATGGGGAGAATCGACCGTTTGAAGGTCGAGCTGGCGCGATTCGCGAACCAGTACCACGGGACACCGCTCGCGGAGGGAGCGGCGCGGGAGCTGAGCGAATTGAAGCAGTCGGACCCTACCAGCGAATGGCCGCGCTCCCCCACGTAAATCCCGACCCAAACGCCGTCAGCACGAGCAGATCACCCGTCTTGAGGCGCCCTTCGGCGAGCGCCTCGTCCAGCGCGATCGGAATCGACGCCGCCGTCGTGTTGCCGTACTTCTGGATGTTGATGTACACCTGATCGTCTCGCAGGCCCGCCGCCTTCTGCACCATTTCGATGATGCGCAGGTTCGCCTGATGGGGAACGAGCAGCGTGATGTCGGCGGGGACGAGACCATTCGCGTTCAGGGCGATCGCGACCGACTCGGGCATCTTCACGGATGCGAACTTGAAGACGTCGCGTCCTTCCATCACCGCGCGATGGAGTCCCTGCTCGAGCATCTCGACGCTGACATACGGGTCGTGCGCCAGGCCGGGCCCGTCGACCCACAGCTTCTCAGCGTACCGCCCGTCGGCGAAGATGTGCGTCGACAGCACGCCGCGGCCCCCCCGGCCCCCCCCGTCGTCGTCGACCGGCGCCAGCACCGCCGCGCCCGCGCCGTCGCCGAACAGGACCGCGGTGTCGCGGCCGCGGGTCGTCTTGTCGAGCCCGCGCGAGTGCACCTCGGCGCCCACCAGCAGGATGCGCTGGTACTGTCCGGTGCGGATCCAGGCATCGGCAATTGACAAGCCGTAGATGAATCCGCTGCATTGATTGCGGACGTCGACAGCGGGAATGTCGGTGAGCCCAAGCTCGCGTTGCAGGAAGACCCCGTTGCCGGGCTCGAAATGGTCGGGCGTACAGGTACAGTAGATGATGCAGTCGAGATCCTTCGGCTCGAGGCCGGCCTTGTCGAGAGCCTTCTGGGAGGCTGCGCGGGCGAGCCCGACGCCGGTGTCCCCCCGGTCGACCCAGTAGCGCGTCTTGATGCCGCTGCGCTGGACGATCCACTCATCCGACGTGTCCATGAGCTTCGCGAGATCGTCATTGGTGACGAGACGCGACGGAACGTGGAACCCCGTCGACAGGAATGCGGTGCGCGGCATGCGTTGACGCTCGAGAAAGGTTGCGGGTGATTCCGAAGGTCCCAAGATTAGCTCATGGATCTCACCGTCACCAGAGAACAGTACGATGCCATCCGCACTGCCAAACATCTTCCGGACGTGCTGAAACAGGTGTTGGAGCAGGCGGGCAAAGCGGCCAACGGCCACGTGTTGCATCTGACCTACGAAGAGGCCACCGCGCTGAACGAGCTTGCCGCCTGGAACGTGCACATGGACGATGCGGGGAACGTCACACCGGAATCGCAGCTGTTCGACGATCTTGTACGAGCCATCCTCACACACCCCGAGTATTGAAATGCGACTGCGTGTACTGATCGTGCTCAGTCTGTCCGCGTCCCTCTTGCCGCTTCCCGCATTCGCGCAAAAGCGGGCCATCAGGTTCGAGGATTACATCGCCCTCAAATCCGTGAGCGATCCCCAGCTGTCGCCGGACGGCAAATGGGTCGCGTATACCGTCGCGACCCCGTCGCTCGAGGACAATCGCAGTGTGGCGCGCGTGTGGGTTGCCGAAGTGGCGACCGGCAAGACGCGCCAGCAGACGGGTGGACCGGGCTCCGACCGTCAGCCTCGCTGGTCGCCCGACGGCAAAACGCTGGCGTTCATTTCGACGCGCGACAGCGGCGCGCAACTCTGGGTACTGCCCGTAGCGGGCGGCGACGCGCGAAAGGTTTCCCACCTCGCGGACGGCGCGTCTGATCCGCTCTGGCTGCCCGATGGATCGGGACTTCTGGTAGTGAGCGACATCAAGTGGCCACTCAATCAGGAAATCGATCAGCGCAATGGGAACTATCCGACCGAGGCCCGGATCTGGAGCGGCCTCATGTGGCGGCACTGGGACGATTTCCGCGCGGGGAAGCGGCAGCACCTGTTCCGCGTCGATCTCGCGAGCGGCAAGGCGACGGATCTGACGCCGGTCGATCGCGATGCGCCCACGATCGCCACGGGCGGCGATGGTGACGTCGCCGTGTCGCCGGATGGCCGCGAGACCGTCGTGGCGATGCACGGCGACACCACCGTGGCCGACAACACGAACGTGGATCTCTTCGTGGTCGACAGCGGTGGGAAGCCGCGGCCGATCACCACGAATGCCGGCGCCGACAACTCGCCGCGGTATTCACCGGACGGAAAGTGGCTGGCATATCTGTCCATGGAGAGAGCGGGATTCGAGGCGGATCGCCTGCGGCTCATGCTGCTCGCAAGGACGGGGGGGACGGGGGGGACGGGGGGGACGGGCGGCGGACGACCGGTTGAGGCGACGTCGGGTTGGGATTTGTCGGTCGGATCG
Source organism: Gemmatimonadales bacterium (assembly GCA_036781225.1). Lineage (GTDB taxonomy): Bacteria > Gemmatimonadota > Gemmatimonadetes > Gemmatimonadales > GWC2-71-9 > 20CM-2-65-7. The sequence goes on from DAIQBJ010000041.1 coordinate 3,242, forward strand.
TACACCTGGTGTCCCAATTCGAAATGCATCTACGCGGTCGTCGAGGAACGGGGACGGGACAACATCTATCGCATCGATGTTCCTGGATACAAACGGAGCCGCGTTGTCGCCGGCGGCGTGAATACGGGTGTGCAAGTCGGGCCCGACAACCGTACGCTCGCCTATCTGCATCAAAGCAACACACAACCACCGGAGGTCTGGGTCGCGAGCAGCACACCGAAGGCGCTTTCGCATCACACAGACTCCGCAGTCGCCACACTCGACCTGCCACCGCTCGAGGAATTCGGATTCGTCGGGGCACTCGGCGATTCGGTCTTCGGGTGGACGCAGAAACCGCCCGGGTTCGATCCGTCGAGGAAGTATCCCGTGGTCTATCTGATTCACGGGGGGCCGCAGGGGGCGTGGACCGACTACTGGGGCGCCCGCTGGAACTACCAGATGTTCGCGACGCGCGGCTGGGTCGTGGCCGCCGTGAACTTCCATGGCTCGACCGGCTACGGCCAGAAATTCACTGACGCGATCTCGCAGCACTGGGGCGACTATCCGTACGAGGATCTCATGAAGGGCCTCGACGTCGTCGCCCGGCTCCCGTACGTGGACTCGACGCGCATGGGCGCCGCCGGCGCGTCGTACGGCGGATACATGGTGTACTGGATCGCCGGTCACACGAACCGCTTCAAGGTGCTCGTGGACCACGACGGCGTGTTCAATGCGCAAAGCATGGCGGGCAGTACCGAAGAGTTGTGGTTCACCGACTGGGAGTTCGGCGGCCCGCTTTACTCGAAGCGCGAGCTGTACGAAAAGTGGTCGCCGCTGAATCATGTGAGCGACTGGAAGACGCCCATCCTGATCGTGCATAGCCAGCTCGATTATCGCGTCGATCTCTCGGAGGGCTACCAGGCGTTCACGGCCGCGAAGCGGATGGGTGTCGAAGCGAAATTCCTGTACTTCCCCGATGAAGGGCACTGGGTGTTGCGCCCACGTAATCGCCGCATCTGGTGGGGCACGGTCCTCGATTGGCTGGAGGTGCACCTCAATGAAAGCCCTCACCCGTAACACGCTGTTGGCGTTGGTGCTCGCGCTCCTCCTAGAGGGGGCGTTGCCTGGTCAAGGCTGGGACTTCCTGGACGCGTTCACGCTCGCGTTCAGCTTCACCTACCTGGGTCACTGGGTGGAAGTGTGGCTGCTCAAGATCCCCGACATCGAATCGCCGGGAGGAAAGTTCATCCGCGTGGTGGGATGGTTTGCGGGTGGACTGTGGTGCTATGTCGTTGCCCGCTGGGCATTGGTCGCGATGGGGCGCGATACGAATCAGCTCCCCGCGCTCATCTGGGGCGGCCTGTTTTTTGTCGCGCTCGAGTTCGTCGTCCATGGAGTGCTGCAGGCGTCCGGTAAGCCCAATTTCTATTCCGGACAGCTTCAAGAAGCCGGTTACCGGTAACTACGCTAAGGGCTTGGAGCTTGTGACTTAGTCCAAATGTTGTTGCCCCGTCTTACGTCGGGAAATTTCTTATCGGGATCGACTTCCACTTTCACGAGATCCTTCGCGAAAACCCGCAGGTACGTGAAATGATTCCCCTCGAACCACATCTCGACGGGTAACCGCACGTTTTCGGCATTGCCGTCAGTGAAGGTGAGCCGCAAATCGACCGGCATGGGCAACCCGCCGGGACTCGACAGATAGATTGCCGTCGGCGTCGTGCCGGACGAATCGCGCTGCGTGCGCACCGAGTCCACCGCCTGATCCACCACGTCGGTGCGCAGGAACCAGCCGCGCCAGAAGTAGGACAGGTCCTCCCCGACGCCGTCCTCCATCGATCGGAAGAAATCGGCGGGCGTGGGGTGCTTGAAGGCCCAGCGCCGGATGTATTCGCGGAACGCGGCGTCGAAGCGCGTCGAATCGAGGATCGCATGCCGCAGCAGGAAGAGTCCCACAGCAGGCTTGCTGTAGGCGGCGGCGCCGAGCAGGTTGCCCGGCACTCTGTCTGCGGGCAGGATCGACGGCGCGGTGTCGCGTCCGCTCGCGGCGAATCCCGCCCAGTTGTCGATGCCGCTGCCACCCGGGCCCGTTGTGTCACCGTAGAACGCGCGCGCCGAGTAGGTGTTGATGAACGTGTTGAATCCTTCATCCATCCAGGCATACAACCGCTCGTTGTTGCCGACCGTCATCGGAAACCACTCGTGTCCCAGCTCGTGCGTGGTGACGCTGAAGAGACCGCGGCGGCTGCGCCGGTTCGCACAGAATACGATCATCGGATACTCCATCCCACCGACCGGGCCATTCACATTGATCGCCGTCGGATAGGGGTACTGGAACCATTTCTCGGAGTAATGCTTGATCGAGTGCCGCACCATTGTCGTCGCTTCGCGCCAGATCGAATCGGCGACGGGCGGATAGAACGACTGCATCAGGATCCCGTTCCAGCCGCTCGCAGCCCACATGAAGTTGGGCGCGGCCGCCCAGGCGACGTCGCGCACGTTCTTGGCCGAAAAGCGCCACGTCAAGGTGGGGCTGGTTCCCGCCGGCCGCGTCGCCGCCTGGCCCACTTCATTCTTCGCGATGATCGCGACCGTTGAATCGGAGTGCAGTGCCTGCGCGAGCCGCGCGCGCTGTGCGGCGGTCAGTACCTCGAGCGGGTTGGTCAGGCGTCCGGTTCCGGCCACGATGAAGCCGCGCGGTACGGTGATGGCGAAATCGATGTCGCCGTACTCGAGATAGAACTCGCCCTGGCCGAGGTACTGCTCGCTGTTCCAGCCGCGCACGTCGTCGTAGACGGCCATGCGCGGGTACCATTGCGCAATCTCGTACAGCCAGCCCTGCGGGAACTGCTCGCGACCCATGCGATCGGCGCCGTGCTCGGGGACCTGGAACGAGTAGACGATGTCCAAGGACGTGACGCCGCCCGGGGGTAGCGGACGATCGAGCTCGGCGCGCATGACGGTGCCGTTTTCGAACGTGCGGAGGGCGGTCCGCGTCGCAGGCTTGCCGGTGGATTGGCGAACCGCTTCGACGCGATCCAGCACAAAGCCGCCCTTGAATCCGCGCGCCGCGAACCGGGCGTCGGGTGGGTTTAGCAGCGCGCCGCGGCTGTCGTCGCGAAACAGGTTCTGATCGAGCTGCATCCAGATGTAGCGCAGCGTGTCGGGCGAATGATTGGTGTAGCCGATCGTTTCACGGCCGGCGATGGTGTGTGTCGCGGTGTCGAGTGTGACGGCGATCGTATAATCGACGCGCTGCTGCCAGTACCGCGGGCCGGGACTCCCTGAGCCTTCCCGAATCAGGGTCGGCGTCGACAGCTCCAGGCGGCGGAACGGTGATGTATCGGTGCGCGCCACGGGCAAGGGTGGGAGCGCGGGGAGCGCGGGCTGCTGTAACGCCGTCAGAACGAGGAGTGCGAGCATCGAGAGTCCCGAAAGGTTGTTGGTGTGTAAGTGTCAGAAATGTACTCGCGCTCCAGCCGACCGTGCCGTCCGCTGCGCCGACGGCTAGATTTTCGCGAGACATGATGCGCCGGCGCGTCCCGACACCCTTCACTATTGTCCTGGCCGCCGCGCTCGCGGGATGCGAGCACGGCGCTCCGTTCCTTCCCGTCGATTACGCCCCCTCGCAACCCTACAACGCGCCGCCGCTCATCCGTCTCAGCTTGAATCCCGGTAACGACATGATGCCCGCGTGGCTGCCGGACGGCCAAATCGTATACACGGCGGAGCGGATCGATCGCGCGGATCATGACCGTTGCCTGGCGGTGATGCCCGGCAGCGGCGCTGCGGTCTCCGGATACATCTGTCGCACGTCGGCGTCCAACGACTCGCTGGACGCGTTCATGGAAGTGACCCCGAGTCCCCAGGGCAGCAGTCAGATCGCGTACGTGCGGCAGGGTTCGTACCGCCTGCCGATCCCCCCAATCTCTCCGAACGAGCAGGTCATTACAGTCGCGCCACTCGGCGATCCAAACGCAGGTCGGGAAGTCCGGAGCCTGCCATATCTCGCGCCCTCGGGCCGCACCCACTGGGGGATCTCGCACCTCCGCTGGCTCGATGCGTCCCGGCTCATCTACGTGGGCCAAGACGTGAGCTATCCGCGCGGTTGCTCGAGCTGCCCGCCCGATACCGTTCGCGTCGGACTAGAGATTGCGATCCTCGATCTGACTCCGGCCACTCCAACAGTGGCGATCGTACCCGGTACAGACTTCGCGTCGTCCGTGAGCGTCGGCGCCACGAGCGACACGATCTACTTCACGCGCGAGAATGATGCGGCCGTTTACCGGCACGCGTTCTCGAGCGGAGCTACCGATGCGGTCCACGACTTCGGAGGCGGCCGGCTCGTGCGCGATGTCGCGTGGGCCGCCGGACGATTGTTCGTGGTCGTGGACGGCTTTCCGGACATCGGGGGTGACGTGCACATCCTCGGACCCGCGGCCGGCGCAGACTCGCTCGTGCAGCCGCCAGCCCGTGCCGGGGGCGCCTTTGTGTGGTTCGAGCGGCCGGCGCCATCGCCTGACGGCCGGCGCTTCGTCGCCCAAGGGTATGTCCTCGCGAGCGACACGGTCTCGCTCGTCTCCAGCCGCGACATATGGCTCTACGAGCTGCCGTAACGGTCGCGGGTGCCGCGCTCTGTCTCATGACAGGCGCGCTGGCGGCCCAGACGAACGGTGCGATCGTCGGGCACGTGCGCCAGCGCGAGGGGAGTGTCCCGGTCACTGGCGCGGAGATTGGACTCGACGGCCGCTTCCTCGCGCAGACCGACTCCACAGGCTACTACCGCGTCCGCGAGGTCCGAAGCGGCTGGCACGTCATCACAGTTCGCTCGATCGGCTTCGAGACCGTGCGTCGCGACAGTGTCCTGGTTCGCGCCGGACAGAACACGGTGGTGAACTTCACTGTGGACGTCTACACGATCGAGCGGCCAATCGTGGTCGAAGCGTACGCCGACTCGATCCTCGATCCGACGGTCGTCGCGTCAGTGCAGCGCATTGGGGGAGACGAGCTGCGGCGCTTCCCGGTGACGACGGTGGCGGAAGCCGTCGCTCTCTCCGCCGGCGCCGTGGGTGAGAGTTACCGCGGCGGCCGCCTCGGCCAGCAGGCGTTCGTGCTCGATGGATTGGGTGTGAAGAATCAGCTGGATGCGTCAACGGGCGGAGTCGGCGTGCGCATTCCGCCCGACCTGCTGCAGGAAGCGTCACTCGCGACCAACGGTTTCTCCGCGCGCTACGGCCAGGCGATCTCCGGTCTCGTCAACGTCGTGACCAAAGACGGCGGCGATCGGTGGAGCGGACGCGCTGCCTACGAGAGCGACCGGTTGTTACCTGGCGCGGCGGATATGGGTCAGGACCGAATGGTCGTGTCGGCGGATGGCCCGCTCGGCGGCGGCATCGGGGTCGTCGCGGTACTCGACGTCGAGGGCAGGCTCGATGCCGATCCCGTGAATGCGCCGCCGCCCCCCGAGGCCCGAGATCCCCGCAACAACAATCCCGCGATGCTGCCGCACAACAGCGGCGAGCGCTACGACGCCGGAGCCAAGCTGCGCGTGCCGCTCGGCGGCTCCCACACGCTGCGCCTGTTCGCGCTGCGATCGGTCGAGCAACGGCTGCTGTACGATCCCGTCTACAAGTACGACACCCATGGTGCGCCCGGCCAGCGCGTGAGTGGCAACCTGTTCAGCGCCGACCTGCAGCGCGCGAGCAATAATTTCACCGCCGACCTGCGCGCCGGTTACTTCTCGCGCGAGTTCGAGCGGGGGACGCTCGCCGAGCAGCCGCGGTACCGCTTCGGGGCGTTCACCGGCAGCCCGTTTCGGTTCATCGGCGAGGAGCTGGCGCGCAGTCAGGACACCGTCGCGGCGCGCGCGCCCATTCCCGGGCTCACCGCTCCCGACTTCAGCGATCAGACGCCGTGGGGCGTGCCCGCGTTTTTCCTCGGTGGCGGCTCGGCCGGCGGAGTGGCGTGGAACCAGTTCCACGAGCTGCGCGGTCAGGCCGATTTAAGCGTGGGAGGTCCCCACGGCGACTTCTACTTTGGCGGAGAGATTGCGCGGCAGGAGGTGAAAACCTTCCAGCGGGCCCTGGGCTATCTGCCCGTCGGTGACAGCGTGCCGCCCCCGGAGGCCTCGAGCTTCACACCGCTGTCCGCTGCCGCGTACGCGGAAGGCCAGCTGCGCGGCCAGGACTTCGTGTTCACGTTTGGTCTGCGCTACGACCAGTTCGATCCCGGAACCGGGATCGCCGGCGGTGCCGTGTACGGCGCGCGGCGCAGCTTCAGCCCACGGCTCGGCTTCTCGACCATCCTGAAGGGGGCGACGTTCGTCGCGAGCTGGGGTCGCTTCTCTCAGGCACCCGACTTCCAGTATCTCGTCGATGCGGCCTTTGACGACACGTTGCGCACGGGCCGGTTCCGGCGCGGCAACCCGAATCTCGGCTTCGAGGAGGCGACGCAGTACGAGTTCTCGTTGCGGACCCGACCCTCGGCCACGACGACCCTGCGCGTCAACGTCTTCAACAAATTGCTCGACGGCATGGTGGCGTCGGTGCCACTGGGCGTCGATCCCGACTCGTCGATTTTCGGGAATCTGGACTACGGAGACGTGAAGGGCGCGGAAGTCATCGCGGAGCGGCCGCTGCGCGATGGCTGGGGTGTGCGCGTTTCCTATACGCTGCAACAGGCGCAGGCGACCGCGACCAACGCGTTCCAGCTCACCCGGCGCATCCGCGTCGATCCCGGGGGCGACACGATCAATCCGGCGCGCGTGACGTTCCCGCTCGATTACGATCGCCGCCACAATATCACGGTGATCGGGCAGACGCAGCTGTCACGCAAAGCCGGTCCGCGGCTCGCGGGTATACGTCCGTTTGCCGGATTCGAGGCCGCGGCGATCGTGCGCGTGAGCTCCGGCCTGCCGTACACGATGACGAATCTTGCGGGCGACAGTCTGATCGGCTTACCCAACAGTCACCGGCTGCCGACACTGGCGACGGTGGACATGCTGCTGAGACAACCGATTCGGCTGGGCGGACGGTGGCAGGGGAGCATCTACCTCGACGTGCGGAATCTGCTCAATCGCCAGAACATCGAGGCTGTGCGTCGCGAGACGGGTCAGCCGAACTTCACCGACGCCCAGATTCAACAGATGGCGGAGACGGCATACGCGGCCCACCCGGAGCCGATTCCCTACGAGTCACCGCGCTATCGCGCGTACGCCGATCTCAACGGCAACGGTCTGATCGAAGGACGCACGGAGCTGTTCCCGCTCTATCTCTCGGCCGCCCGTGATTATGGGCAGCCGTTGTTCTCATACGGGCCGCCCCGCCTCTTCCGCATCGGCATCGAGCTGCTGTTTTAGTCCCTCGAGCAGGTAGCCGGCCGCGACGCCACCCACAACCAGCAACAGCCCAAGCCAGCCGAGTCCGGTGAGGCGCTGGCTGAAGAGGAGCAGCGCGAGCAGGGCGCCCACCACGGGCTCGATCGTCGCGGCCACCGACGCCGGCGCGGCTTCGATCCGCTTCATGGCGCCGAAGAACAGCAGATTGGCTGCGATCACGGAGCCGGCGGCGAGTCCCAGCAAGCCACGCCACGCCGCGCCCGACGGGGGCAGCGTCGGCGACCGGCCCCACATCGCGAGGGCAATCCAGATCAGGATGACGCCTCCCACCGCCTCGAGGAACAATACCTTCACCACGCCGTAGCGCGGCGCCGCGTAGCGGCCCATCAGTGACGTCAGCGCGTAGCTCAGGGCCGACAGCAGGCCACCGGCGACGCCCGCCGCCACGCCCATGCGTGCAGCCTCGGCGCCTGCGTTGCTGCCGCCGGTGACGGTGAGCGCCACGCCGACCATGACGATGAGCGCCAGCGCGATGCGGGTCGGTGTCAGCGCCTCTTTAAGAATCACGCGGGCGAGCACGGCGACCATCACGGGAGCGGTATACAGCAACGCGGCGGCGCCGGCGACGCCCACGCCGGCGATCGCGAACTGATACGCGATCTCGAACAGCGCGACCATGGCGCCCCCGCCGAGGCCGACGAGGAGCCAGCCGCGCCGGTCCGCGCGAAACAGGTCACGGTGGAACAGGATGCCCCAGATCGCGAGCGCGATCGTGCCGATGAGGACGCGCCAGAAGCCGATGCTGGTGGCGGGCATGAGGTTGTAGAGGCCGGTCGAGAGGGGGCCCGTGGTGCCCCATGTCGCGCCCGCGCCGAGGGCGAAGAGGTACCCGATCACGCGATTCGGGCGTTGGGAAGGCGTGCCGCTCACGATGCGATATTGCCTGCGGTCAGTTCGCCGCGCAACACGGTCACGGCTTGTCCACCAATCTTCACGCGGTCCCCGGCGACGCGCAGTCGCAGCTCGCCACCGCGCGAGGATGCCTGATACGCGAGCAGTTCTTTCTTGGCGAGTTTCTCGCTCCAGTACGGCGCGAGGGCGCAGTGCGCGGAGCCGGTGACCGGATCTTCCGGCACACCGGATTGCGGCGCGAAGAAGCGCGAGATGAAGTCGTATTTGCTCTTGCCATCGGCGCGGCTCGTCACGATCACGCCGCGCGCGTCGACGCGCGCCAGTGCGGTCATGTTGGGATCGAGTCCCCGAACGACCGCGTCATTCTCGACCTCGACCAGCAAGTCGAACTTGCTGCGTCCAATGAACTGTGGCGTGGCGCCGAGTGCCTCAGCGAGGCCGGGCGGCGGCGGCGCGGCCGATACCGGCGTCACCGGGAAGTCGAGCTCGATCAAGCCATCGCGTCGATCGGCGGTGAGCAACCCGCTCTTCGTGTGGAAGCGCGCCTGCTGGTCGGGTTTCAAATGGCCGTCCTCCCACAGGACGTGCGCGCTCGCGAGCGTCGCGTGGCCGCAGAGATCGACTTCCACCGCGGGAGTGAACCAGCGCAGGTCGTAGCCGTCGCGCTGCTTCACGAGGAAGGCCGTCTCGGCGAGGTTCATCTCGCTCGCAACGTTGAGCATCCAGGCGTCGTCGGCGGCGTTGGGGAGGATACAGACGCCGGCGGGGTTGCCGGCGAACGGACGGTTGGTGAACGAGTCGACTTGGGTGATGCGAAGCGGCATGCCTGGAAATCTACCCCTCTGATAGGTGCCCGGTGTCAGGTGTCAGGTCTGCACCCGAATGCGCCCGCGGGCGCTCGAATGGTCCACCAAGAACGGGTTGGCATCACGATTCTCAAGGCATGAGTTTCGCGCGAGCCCGCGTCCTTTCGTATCGCGACTTAGTAGTTTGGCAGCGCGCGATGGACCTTACCGACTTCGCCTATGAGGTCGCAAAATCGTTTCCTAAAGACGAGCGATTTGCACTGAAGAGTCAAATGCAGCGCTCCGCGATATCAATTCCCAGCAACATCGCGGAGGGACATGGAAGGGAACACCTCGGGGAGTATCTCCATCACCTGTCGATTGCGAACGGGTCGCTGATGGAGCTTGAGACTCAATTCGTGATCGCTTCCCGAAGGCAATACATCGATCAGGCTGCGTTAGGGCAGGGGCTAGACTTGAGCGGAGACGTCGGACGTCTTCTTGCCGGTCTCGTCCGAGCGCTCAGGGCACGTCGCCCCTGACACCAGACACCTGAGACCTATCCTGGCAAGCGAAAGGTTGTCTTGCCGTGAAAGAGGCTGTTCTCGTGTCCAATAATCAACGCCGTCTCGGCGTCGTTGTTGCGCAACACCAAGCGCAGGTCCGTGGCGCCCGCAGGAACGTCGAACACGATGTCCGTCGTGTATGACTCGCCCGGAATCAGTTTGCGCTTCAGCCCGTCCGTCGATCCGGGGTATCGATTGCCCGCGTCGTCGACCAGCGCGACGTACCGACTGTTCGGCGTGAGCGTCGCGTCTCGCGGCCGGCGTGACGAGATCGTCCCTTCGTCGAACCGAACTTTTACCGTTACAGTCTCCCGCACGCGCCCGTCCGGCAGCGGCTCCGATTTCGTGCCCGTCACCGAATACGCGAGGTGACAGTCGATCTCACAGATGTGCTTCTCTTCACCCGGTGCCAACACCCGGTTGCGACTGAACAACGACGCGCCGAGGAAGAGCAGTGCATAGAGGCCGGCTCCCGCGATCAAGGTCCGCAACGTCAACCGAGCGAACGGGCGCCGCTGGGTGACGCGCGCGACCAGAAAGAGCACCATGAGCGCCGCGCCGCCCAATACGGCGCCGACAAAAAGCAAGACCGTCAGCGGATTCAAGCCGTCAGTGATCATGGGATTGCTCCTTGACGCCGGCCGGGCACGACGCTCTCAGGGCACTGGCCTGGTCGCGCACGAGGGAGCGCGCGCGGGCGCGACTCCAATTCCACGAACGCCAGTCGACGTCTGCCTTGTCCCAGCGCTTGAGCAGGCCGTGGACCACAAGGCACCGATCCTGCTGGTTCAGCCGCGGCAGGGCGGTGAGCAACGGCGGGACCGCATCCCCGCCCAGCGTGAGCGCATACTTCGCGTCAAACGGCCGCTCGGCGGCGGGGCGATTGAGATTCATTTTCACGATAAACGCATCCGGGTTGAGCAGGTGCAGCCCCGCAAGCACCGCCAGCCCCTGCATCAGCGCGCCGAACACGAAGCGCGGCCGTTGGCTGCGCAGCACGGTCCACGCGAACCAGGCGAGCACGCCGACCAGGAGGATCATGAAGGCCGTGGCGTAGAGCCGTTGCGTGGAGAGTCCGAATGCCGCCACGTACAGACGCATGCGCTGCAGCGCCGATACCATGATGACTGCGAGCAACGCCAGCAGCAGACCGGAGAGCTGGCGGACGACGCGGATCTGCGGCGCCGCGCCCTTGCGGACCAGCTCGTCGGCGCCGAGCAGAATGGGCAGGACCAGTGCACTCGCGGTCATCAGTTCGAAGAACCCGCGGCGCGCGTATTCGGCGTAGGTGAGCCCGCTCGTTTCCTCGACCAGCGCGGCGCCGCCGAAGAAATAGCGGAGCTGGACGACGACGAAGAGTAGAAAGAGCGCGTTCAACAGACCAAGTGCAGTCGCGAGTGGGACGACGCTCGTGATGGGCTTCGCGTCGAGCGTCAGGCCGTGAAGCGGCCGGCCGAGCATGCACCAGCGCAGATAACCGGCGACCAGGAACCCCCAAAACGCCATGAAGAAGGTGTGCGAAATGACCGATTGCAGATTGAAATCGAAGACGTTGGTGAGGACGTTGCTGAACACCTGATCCGCCGAGGCGAACAGCGCCGCGAAAACGAGCAGCAACGGCGCCGCAAGTGCCACGCCGAGCAGGACGCGGCGAACATTGCGCATGCGGCCGTCCTGGGGGAGCTCGTGCCACTGGATGTCGCTGAGGAGCAGCTGAAAGCCGCCGACGATGCTGGCGGCGCTGGCGGTGATCATCCCGCGTGCGAGATCGAGCGGATACCAGTTCGCGATGACCTCACCCTGGAGGCTGGCCGCCGCGAGTGCGAGTGCGCCGAGGAGCGCGATGGCATCGAACGCGGCCAGCGTTTCTGCGTCCCGCCGCAGGAAGGCGAGCCCGAGGAGCAGCGCGGTAATCGCCAGCCAAGCCGCGTCGGGACCGGGTTTGATGTGGTGGCGGCGCACGAGCCACGCCCCGGCGCCGACGAGCGCCGTCGTGCCGAGCGCGACGTTCAGGCCCCACGGCATAACCCGCAGCAGCTGGTCGCCGACGATCCCGCCGGCAATGCCGGCGGCGGCGATCTCGAGGCCGAGCCTGGTGCGTGGTGCGATCACGGTCATACAGCCTCCCGCGTGGGCGTCGGCAGGCCACCGAAGCGGCGGTCGCGCGAATGGAACTCGTGGATCGCGGCGGCGAGGTGCGCCGCGCCGAAATCTGGCCACATCCGCTCCGTGAACCAGAGCTCGGCGTACGCGCACTCCCACAGGAGAAAGTCCGACAAGCGTTGCTCGCCGCCGGTTCGGATGAGGAGGTCGACGTCGGGTAGCAGTGTGCCGGCGCGGATCGCGGCTCGCGCCGAGTAGTCGACCGCAATCCGCAGCTCGAGTCGCGTACCACCGGCAGTCGCCTGCTCGGCGGCTGCGACTGCCTTGACGAGGGAATACGGCAGGCGATCGCGCCGGCCTACGATCATGAGCTTGACCCCCTTTGCGGCGAGCTCGGCCGTCTCGGACCGCAGATAGCGGGCAAACAGCCGCATGAGGGTCGAGACTTCGGCGGCCGGTCTCGCCCAATTGTCCGAGGAGAACGCATAGAGGGTGAGCGCGGTGACGCCGCAGTCGGGCGCGATCTCGACCACGCGCCGCACCGCTTCCGCGCCGGCGCGATGTCCCGCGGCGCGCGGGAGCCCGCGGCGTGTGGCCCAGCGGCCGTTGCCGTCCATGACGATGGCCAGATGGAAAGAAGTACTTTGTTTCATAAAGCTATCCCGCAAAAAAAAGAGTCCACGTCAGCGCGTCCGCGTCGCGCGGATCAACGCTTCCATGTGGTCGAGGTAGCGCTCGAGCGCCCGCCGGCCGAGGGCGGTGAGTCGGTATTCGGTTTTGGGGACGCGGCCTGCGAACGACTTGTCGCAGGTGATGTAGTCCGCGTCCTCGAGCTTGCGCGCGTGGACGCTGAGGTTGCCGTCGCTCGTCTTGAGCAGCGCCTTGAGCTCGTTGAACGTGAGACTGTCGCGGACCGCCAGAGCGCTCACGATCGCGAGTCGCACCCGCTCGTGAATCAGGCGGTCGAGATCCGCCGGCGCCGGTTGCGGTTTTGGCTTAACCGCTCGGTCCGCTGCTGCGCGGGCCCCCCCTACGCCGCCCGCGAGCCGCGCCGTGTTGCTCTTAGCCACCGTACCTCC
>DAIQBJ010000042.1:0-15902 GCA_036781225.1 Gemmatimonadales bacterium
CCACGCCTGGGCCGACGGCCACACCCTCGTCCTGTTCGTTCTCGGCTCGCCCTCCACGCTGCAGATCGCCGATGCCTCGTCCCCCCCCTCCGGTGCGCGCGGAGCGGTGATCGCACGCGACATCGGCCGTTCGCTGCAACGGATTCCAGGGCGCCCGTCCGTCAGCTTCGTGCAGCGTGACTCAGTCGCGGGTCCGTGGCTCGAGGAGCTCGACACCCGCACGCATCGGGTGACGAAGCTGGTGAAGCCGCCACCGGGGGGGGGTGCCGATTTCTTCGCGTGGACACCTGGAGGGATCGTGTTGACCGCCAGCGGAACGAAACTGTATCAGTGGGATCCGCGGCGCGGCGGTGCGTGGGACGAGGTGGCGGATTTTGCCGCCGCGGGCCTCAGCAGTGTCACGCGTCTCGCTGTGAGCCCGCAGGGAGATCGCCTCGCGATCGTGGCGGTGCCTGCCGCCCCGCCCCGCTAGCGCTCCAGCAGCAATGTGACCGGCCCATCGTTCACCAGCTCGACGTCCATCATCGCGCCAAACTCCCCAGTCTCGATGGGGATCGTGCCGCCCGATTTCTCCTTGAGCAGCGCGACGAACTTCTCGTAGAGCGGCACCGCCACGGTGGGAGGCGCGGCGTCGATGAAGCTCGGCCGGCGGCCTTTGCTCGCATCGCCGTAGAGGGTGAACTGCGACACGACGAGCACCGCGCCGCCGACGTCGGCAAGATCGCGATTCATTTTGCCCTCGGCGTCGCCGAACACGCGCAGGCCGAGGATTTTCTCCGCCATCCACGTCAGGGAGAGGTCCGTATCGGTTGGTGAAAAGCCTGCCAGCACAAGAAAGCCGGGACCGATACTCCCGGTAACCCGGCTGTCGACCCGAACCTCCGCGCGCTTGACCCGCTGGAGCACTACTCTCACTCGACGGTAACGCTCTTGGCCAAATTCCTCGGTTGATCAACGTTACAGCCCCGCCGCACCGCGATATAGTACGCCAGCAGCTGCAACGGCACCACGCTCAACACCGGGGTCAGCAGATCGAGGGTTTCGGGGATCTCGATGCGATAATCCGCCAGCTTGTCGAGCGCCGTGTCCCCCTCGGTCACGATGGCGATGACTCGGCCGCCCCGCGCTTTCACTTCCTCGACGTTGCTCACGACCTTCTGATGCACGCCGTCTTTCGGCGCGATGAACACGACCGGCATCAAGTCGTCGATCAGCGCGATGGGCCCGTGCTTCATTTCCGCCGCCGGATACCCTTCGGCGTGGATGTAGGAGATTTCCTTGAGCTTGAGCGCCCCTTCGAGCGCGACCGGGAAGTTGTAGCCGCGGCCCAGGTAGAGCACGTTCTGCGCGCGCACCAGCCGGTCGGCGATCCCCTCCACTTCCGCGGCCTTGGCCAGCACGCGACTCACCAGCTCCGGAAGCTTGGCGAGCGCGCGCACCACTTCCCTGCCCTGCAGGATCGACAGCGCGCGCAGCCGGCCCATTTTCAGCGTGAGCAGCGCCAGCGCGACGATCTGACTCGTGAAGGCCTTGGTGCTCGCCACGCCGATTTCGGGTCCGGCGTGGAGGTAGATCCCGCCGTCCACTTCGCGCGCGATCGTGCTGCCGACGACGTTGACCAGGCCGAGCGTGCGGGCGCCCCGGCGCTTGGCCTCGCGCAGCGCCGCCAGCGTGTCCGCGGTTTCCCCCGACTGCGAAATGCCGATCACGAGCGTCCGCTCGTCCACGATGGGGTTGCGGTAGCGGAATTCCGACGCGTACTCGACTTCCGTGGGAATGCGGGCCAGCTCCTCCATCATGTATTCGCCGATCAGCGCCGAATGCCAGGACGTGCCGCAGGCGGTGATCACGATGCGCTGCACCTTGAGCAGCTCGTCATCAGTGATATTCAGACCGCCGAAGCGGACCGTGCCCTCGTCCTCGAGCAGCCGGCCGCGCAGCGTATTCCGCACGCTCTCGGGCTGCTCCATGATCTCCTTGAGCATGAAGTGGGCGAAGCCGCCGCGCTCGATCGTGGCGAGATCCCACTCGACGTGCGTGACCGTCTTCTCTTTCTCCGTCGAGGCCAGATCGGTGATCCGGTAGTCGGTCGGCTTCACTTCCGCGATCTCACCGTCGTCCAGGTACACCACCGAGCGTGTGTGCGCCAACACGGCCGAGGCGTCGGACGCGACGAAATTCTCGCCGTTCCCGATCGCTACGAGCAGCGGCGATCCGCGCCGCGCGGCGACGATGGTATCCGGCTCGCGGCTCGAGATCACGGCAATGCCGTACGCGCCTTCCACCTGGCGCAGCGCTTCGGCGGTCGCGTCGACGAGCGACATGCCCTGGGTGTGTGTCTCTTCGATGAGATGGGACAGAACTTCGGTGTCGGTTTGCGAGCGGAAGACATGACCGCGCTTGCTCAGCGCCTGCCGCAGCACGCCGGCGTTTTCGATGATGCCGTTGTGGACCAGGGCGAGTGTGCCGCCGCAGTCGGCGTGGGGGTGGGCGTTGACGGTATTGGGCGCGCCGTGCGTCGCCCAGCGCGTGTGCGCGATCGCGGTCGTGCCTTCGGGCAGATTGGCGCCGAGCTCCCGTTCGAGCACGGCGATCTTACCGGGCGCGCGGAAGACTTCGAGTCCTCCGTTCACGACGGCGAGTCCCGCCGAGTCGTAGCCGCGATACTCGAGTCGCTTCAGGCCCTCGAGCACGACAGGGGCCGCCTTTCGCTTCCCGGTATACCCTACGATGCCGCACATAACCGCCGCCCTTCGTCAATCAGTTTTGTCGCTTCGGCGCCGGACGGCGCTTCCGCGATCAATCGGATGATTGGCTCGGTTCCCGACGGCCGCACGTGCAGCCAGCGATCCGGCCATGCGAGACGGAGCCCGTCCTGCATATCGATCTCCGCATCGGCAAACGTTTTTCGTAACCCGTCGTACACCGCGTCGAGCCGCGCTCCACGTTCGACCTTGGCTTTCACGATCGTGTAACGCGGCGCACGCGCGACCAGTTCACTGACGGGTACGCGCTCGCGCGCCAAAAGTCCCAGCAGCAGCGCCGCAGCCACCGGCGCGTCGCGTCCCACATGCAGCGCCGGATACATCACCCCGCCGTTCCCTTCGCCGCCGATCGCCGCCTTCAGCGCGATGATCTTGCGCGCGACGTGCGCTTCGCCGACGGGCGCCCGGACGACAGTCGCACCGAACGCGCGCGCGGCATCCTCAACGACGAGGCTCGTCGAGAGATTGCAGACGACGATCCCACGCTTGCCCCGCCGCCCGTCCCGCTTCCCCAGCACCGCGCGAATTGCAAACGCGAGCGTATAGTCCTCACCGATCGCCCTGCCCCGCTCGTCTACCATGGCAAGTCGATCGACATCAGGATCGACGGCGATTCCCACATCCGCTTTCGAGCGCCGCACGAGCGCGCCCAGCGCGTGCAAATTCTCGGGCACCGGCTCGGGGGGGCGCGGGAACAGTCCGTCCGTTTCAAGGTTGATCGCCGTCACCCGGCAGCCCAACCGCTCGAGCAGCTCGGGCATCAGCGCGCCGCCGGCGCCGCGGACCGTATCGAGCGCCACGCGGAACCGGCGCCGCTTGATCGCCCGAACGTCCACTCCACGCAGCGCGAGCACGGCAGCGAGATGGCGGGCAATCGCGTTCGCGTCCGCCTCCACCCCGCCGATCGCGTCATAGTGGGCTCGCGGCAGGGAATCCCCCGCCGCCAATTCGCGTACCCGCGTGCCCGCTCCACCATCAAGAAAGATGCCATCGGGGCCCACGAACTTAAGGGCGTTCCACTCAATGGGATTATGGCTGGCGGTCAGGATGATGCCGCCCGCGGCGTGATGGTATTCGACAGCGAGTTGCACCGTAGGTGTGGCAACCAGTCCCACATCGATCACCTTGCAACCGACCGATTGCAGGCCGGCCGTCGCAGCGCCCGCGAACATCGGGCCGGACGTTCGCGCATCTCGCCCGACCACGACCTTCGGCCCGCCCCCCCGCCGGCCCGCCCCCGCCCGTCCGCCACCCTTCGCCCACGTCCCGAACGCGGCGGCCCAACGGGCCACCACTTCAGGGGTCAGATCCTTGCCGACAAGACCTCGAACCCCCGACACGCTCACCATCAGGGTGTCGGACATGGGACGCTCAATTTAATGAATCAGATCAGGCCCGACGGGCTTCCATGGCGCGGGTGGGCAGGCGTAGCGGCTGGAGCTGCGGGGTGGGGATCGGCAAGGCGGTGCCCTCGGCGAAGGCGCGCAGGAACGCGTCCACGATCCGCGGATCGAACTGGACGCCCTTGCCCTCCTCCAGCTCGTGCATCGCCTGTTTCACCGACAGCGACGGCCGGTAGGGACGGACGCTGGTCATCGCGTCGAACGCATCGGCGACGCTGACGAGCCGCGCCTCGAAGGGAATGAGGTCACCCTTCAGGCCGTCGGGAAAGCCGCTGCCGTCGAGGCGCTCGTGATGCGAGCGCACGATCGCCAGCGCACCGGGAGCGTCGCGCATCAGCGGGCCGAGAATGCGCGCGCCGATGACCGTGTGCTCCATGATGTGACGGTACTCGGCGTCGGTGAGCTTCCCGGCCTTGTGCAGGACGCTTTCGCTCACCCCGATCTTGCCCACGTCATGCAGCTCGGCGCCCAGTGCGATCGTGTCGACGAGGTCCTTGTCGAGCCCCAGCGCGTTGGCGATTTCGATGGAGTAGTTCGCGACGCGCATCGAGTGGCCGCGCGTGTACGCGTCTTTCGCCTCGAGCGCGAACACCAGTGCGTGAACGCCCTCGAGGAACAGCTCTTCGATGCGGCGCGCCTGCGCTTCGACGCGCTCTTCCAGGTTCTTCTGATAGCTGCGGTTGTCGAGCAACAGCCGGCGCTTGACGAGCGCCTGCGATACGCGCGCGCGCACTTCGTCCAGATGGAAGGGCTTCGCGACGTAATCGAGCGCACCCATCTGCAGGCACGCGACCGCGCTTTCGACTTCGGCAACCGCGGTCACGACGATCACCGCGGTCTCCGGCCAGCGCGCGACGATCTCGCGCAGCAACGTGACGCCGTCCATCTCCGGCATCCGCAGATCGGAAATCACCAATGGAACGGGGGTGCGCTCGAGCTCCTGCAGCGCTTCGACGCCGGACCCCGCTTCGGCACACGCAAAGCCCTCGCCCTCCAACAACCGCACGAGCACGCGGCGCAGCCGCGGCTCATCGTCGACGACCAGGCAGCGCATTCCCGAGAAGGTTGGCATCGCGGCCCCAAAGTATAGGTCGCTTGCCCCTGGCGAAAGCCGCCCTTACGTTCCGACCATGACGCGCATTGCCGAGCAAGACCTCGCGAGACGCTTCGCGACGCGCGCCGTGCATGCGGGATACCTAGGTGATCCCCTCAGTGGCGCGGTCATGACTCCTATCTACCAGACGTCCACGTACATCCAGGACGGACTCGGCCGCAACAAGGGTTTCGAGTATGCGCGCACCCGCAATCCGACGCGCGAGGCGCTCGAGCG
Source organism: Gemmatimonadales bacterium (assembly GCA_036781225.1). Taxonomy (GTDB): domain Bacteria; phylum Gemmatimonadota; class Gemmatimonadetes; order Gemmatimonadales; family GWC2-71-9; genus 20CM-2-65-7. The sequence goes on from DAIQBJ010000042.1 coordinate 5,499, forward strand.
TAACGTGGCTGCGCTCGAAGGCGGCCGTCACGGGTTCGCGTTTGGATCGGGTTTAGCGGCGCTCGATGCGGTGCTGAAACTCCTGTCCGCAGGCGATCACGTGGTGAGCGGCGAAAACGTGTACGGCGGGTCGCACCGCCAGATGACCCACATCTGGGCGCGCCTGGGGCTCACGTTCACGTTCGTGGACGGGGGCGACACCAAGGCGGTGGCCGCTGCCGTGAATCCCAACACGAAGATCGTCTACGCCGAGACGCCGACGAATCCCATGATGCGGCTGTGCGACCTCGGAGCGACCGGTGAGATCGCGCGCAAGGCCCGCGCGCTGTTCGTGGTGGACAACACGTTCGCCACGCCTTACTTCCAGCAGCCGCTCGAATTCGGCGCCGATATCGTGCTGCACTCCACCACCAAGTATCTCAACGGCCACTCCGACATGGTGGGTGGCATGCTCGTCACGAGCCGCGACGACATCGCCGAGCGGCTCGGCTTCATCCAGAACTCGTCGGGGGCGGTTCCCGGACCGTTCGACTGCTGGCTCGCCCTGCGCGGCACCAAGACGCTGGCGCTGCGAATGCGCCAGCACGATGCCAACGGCCGCCGCATCGCCGAATGGATCGAGAAGCACCCCAGAGTTCAGCGGGTCTATTATCCCGGCTTACGCTCCCATCCCCAATACGACCTGGCAGCGCGTCAGATGAAGGGTTTCGGCGGCATGCTCAGCATCGAGCTGGGCGACTCGGGCGTAGCCCGCCGGTTCGTAGAGCGCACGCGGATCTTCGCGCTCGCCGAATCGTTGGGGGGCGTGGAAAGCCTGATTGGACATCCCGCTTCCATGACGCACGCCAGCGTGCCTCCCGAGATGCGGCGCCGCATGGGGCTCACCGACAGCCTGGTACGGCTGTCCGTGGGGATCGAGGACGTGGAGGACTTGATCGCCGATTTGGACCAAGCACTGGCCGATGACTGACGAAACACGCGATTCCCGATCTCGTAGTTGTGGGAATCCCATTGCCGGAGAAGACAATACATGACCGACGCCACATTGCCCGCGGCTCGCCCGCGTAAAATTCTCACCCAAATCGCTCCCGTGTCGTGGGAGCATCCGGCGGACCGCGCCGCGCTGCAAACGCTGCGATCGGTTCCCGGCTTCGATGAAGTCGTCAAGAAGATCGTCGGATTCTTCGGCGAGCGCGGCATTCGCCTGCTGTTCCAGGCCAACGCCGTCCGCGTGGGGCCGAATCAATTTCCGAAGCTCCACCAGCTGTATACCGACGTGCTCACGACGATGGACTGGCCCGATCGGCCGGAATTGTTCGTGTCGCAGACGCCGTTCGTCAACGCGGGCGCGTTCGGCGTGGAGCGCCCCTTCATCGTCATCAACTCGGGCGCGCTGAAGCTGCTCGACGATGATGAGATGCGGACGCTGCTGGGCCACGAGCTCGGCCACATCATGAGCGGGCACGCGCTGTACCACACGATCCTCATCATCATTCTGTTCGTCAGCACGAACTTCCTGCCGTTTCTGACGAGCCTGGTGCTCGCGCCGGTCCGGTTCGCGCTGCTCGAGTGGTACCGCAAGAGCGAGCTGTCATCCGATCGCGCCGGACTGATCGCCACGCAAGACCCCCCCGCTTCGATGCGGATGTTCCTGAAGATGGCGGGCGGTGGCGACATGAAGCAGATGGATCTGAACGAGTTCCTGGCCCAGGCCAAGGAGTACGAGGAGACGGGCGGCGCCGTCGACCGAATCTTCAAGATCCTCAACACGCTGGACCAGACGCATCCGTTCAACACGCTGCGCGCGGCAGAGCTGCAGCGGTGGGTGGCGGCGGGCGCGTATGAGCGGATTCTGAACGGCGAGTACACGCGCCGCGGACCGGACGCCGACAAGCGGCCCATCGAGAACGACATCGATGAAGCCCGCGATCACTATATGAAGGAAGCACAAGCCGTCGTGAGTGACGTGGTGGACAGCGCCAAGCGAGCGGCTCAAGCATTCACGGACGCGTTTAAGAAGAAGTGAGAGTACTGGTCGTCGGAGGCGGCGGCCGCGAGCATGCCCTCTGCTGGGCTGTGCATCGCGACGCCGCCGCCCCCACCAGCAACGACCTCACGCTGTTCGCAGCACCGGGGAACCCCGGCACCGCGGCACTCGCCACGAATCTTCCCATCTCGGCTACCGCCATCGATGATCTCGTAAACGCCGTCCAGCAACACAACATCGATGTGACGATCGTCGGCCCCGAGGCGCCGCTCGCCGCCGGGCTCGCCGATCGCCTGCGCGAGCAGGGCCGCGCGGTCTTCGGCCCGAACGCCGCCGCCGCACAGCTCGAGTCGTCCAAGGCCTACGCGAAGGAAGTGATGCGGCGCGCCGACGTTCCCACCGCGGCGAGTGCGACATTCGTCGGGATGGGCCCGGCGCTCGAATACATCGGCAATCACGCCGAGCCATTGGTCGTGAAGGCGTCGGGATTGGCGGCCGGCAAGGGCGCCGTGGTGTGCAGGACCCGCATCGACGCCGCCATGACGGTGCGCGCGATGCTCGACGGCTCGCTCGGCGAGGCCGGAAAAGAAGTCCTGGTGGAGGAGTTCCTCGAAGGCGAGGAATTGTCCGTGCTCGCGCTCACCGATGGTGAACGCCTGCTCATGTTGCCGCCCGCACAGGACCACAAGCGACTGGGCGAGGGAGACACGGGACCGAATACCGGCGGGATGGGGGCGTACTGCCCCGTGGGGATCGTCTCCGATACGCTGCTCGAACGCGTTCGCGCCCAAGTGTTCGAGCCGGTGTTGCGCGAGGTCGCAGCGCAGGGCACGCCCTACGAGGGCGTGCTGTACGCGGGGTTGATGATCCTGCCGGACGGGACGCCGTCCGTCCTCGAGTTCAACGCGCGTTTCGGCGATCCCGAAACGCAAGCGCTCCTGCCCGCGCTGCCCACGGGCGTGACGGAGCATCTCATCGCGATCGCCGAACGCCGCTGGAACCCGCCGGAGCACGTCCACGTTCTGGACGCCGAGCGCGCGGCAGTCACGACCGTGCTGGCCGCGCGCGGCTATCCCGAGAATCCTGAGAAAGGCGTCGCGATCCGCCTGCCCGCACCCGGCGACCTCGATGAAGACGTGATCGTCTTCCATGCGGGGACATTCCGCGATCCCGATGGCCGCTTGCGTACCGCCGGCGGCCGTGTCTTCAGCGTCACGGGACTCGGGGCCACGGTGCCTCTCGCTGCACGGGCCAGCAGGAAGGCGGCCGAACAGATCACCTTTGAAGGCAAGACCTGGCGACGTGACGTCGCCTGGCGAGAAATCCAGCGTGCCGGAGCTGCCTGAAGTCGAAACCATCGTTCGCGAAATCGCCCCGCGCTTGGAGGGGTGCCGCATCGCGCGCGCCGAGCTGAAGAAAACCGACGTCCTCCGCGAAGTCTCCAAGCTCCGCCTGCTGAAGACGCTGCGTGGCAATACGATCGAGCAGGTCTCGCGGCGTGCCAAGCACATCGTGTTTCGGCTGGCCAGCGGCCACCGCATGATCATCCAGCCCCGCATGACGGGCTCGGTGATCGTCTACGACCGGCCGCTCACGCGCGCCGAGCTCAAGTACGCCGTGCTGATTGGCACGCTCAGCGACGGCCGCAGGTTCGTGTACCGCGACGTGCGGCGGCTCGGCACCATCTGGCTGCTCGATGAAGCGGGCTGGGTTGCGTACACGGGGCGGATCGGGCCGGAGCCGCTGGAAGAGACGTTCACGCCGTTCGTCTTTGCGGATCGACTGAAGGGCACTCACACCGCGGTCAAGAAAGCCATCATGGACCAACGCCGCTTGGCCGGCGTGGGCAACATCTATGCGAACGAAGCCCTGTTCGATGCCCGGCTCAATCCCGCCAGGTCAACGCACAAGCTCTCACTCGAGCAGTTCGCGCGCCTGCACGCGGCGATCGTCGACGTGCTCCAGCGGGCGCTGGCATCGTCGGGTACCACGCTCCGCGATTACCGCACCGGCACCGGTGCGCAGGGTCGATTTCAGTTCAAGCTGCGCGTGTATGGCCGTGGCGGCGAGAAGTGCGTCGAGTGCGGCCGGAAGCTCGTGGAGACCCACGAGATCGACAAGCGGACGACGACCTTCTGCCGCCACTGCCAGCGCTGACCTAGTCCACGAAGGCCCACAGGAGCTCGCGACTCTGCTTATCGAGATCCTCGGTCTTCGCCAGGTGATACAAATCTCCCGCCAAGTCCCGAATCAACAGGCCGCCATGCGGCAACAGGCGCGGCCAGTCGTCGAGCCTCGTTTGAAACGTCCGAGGGCCCTGCTTCGTCTCGACGCGCCAGCGGCGGATCTCGACTTCCTCCTCGATCTCCAGCACGCGGGTGACCTCGAAGACGAACCCCGCGACCGCTAACGCCATCTCGAGCGCCGCGCGCGAGCGCGCATCCAGCTCGGCCGGATCGCGTACCAGGGCGAACTCCTCCTCATCCTCATCGCGCAACGACAGATGGCGCGTGGGCTCGGACCACGGGAAACAGCGGCGCACCGATACCGCGCGCTCTTCCCCTTCACGCATCGCCCACAGCGAGCCATCCGCGCGCCACTCGAGCGTGAGCGCGTTTATGGAACGCCGGATTAGTGTCGATTCCAAAGAACCCCTCCTTCGTTACTCGACAGGTGTCAGGTGTCTGGTGTTAGGGAGAACCCTCCTGACACCAGACACCAGACACCTATCAAGCGAGTTGAAGCTGTAGCTCGTACAGCCTCCGATACTTGCCCTCCGGCCGCGACAACAGCTCAGCATGCGTGCCGTGCTCGGCGAGCCGTCCCTCCTCGATCACGAACAACCGGGACGCCTTGCGCAGCGTCGACAGCCGGTGCGCGATGGCAAACACCGTGCGCCCTGCCACCAAACGCTCCAGCGCCTGCTGAATCTCCCGCTCGGTCTCCGTATCGACGCTGCTCGTCGCTTCGTCGAGAATGAGAATCCGCGGGTTGTGCAGGATCGCCCGCGCAATCGACACGCGCTGGCGCTCCCCGCCCGACAGCGTGTGGCCCCGCTCACCCACCACCGTGTCGTAGCCGTGCTGCAGCTTGGTGATGAAATCGTGAGCGTTCGCCGCCTGCGCCGCCGCGATGACCTGCCCGAGCGGCGCGTCGGGCAATCCATAGCGGATGTTTTCGAGCACTGTCCCGTGGAACAGATACGGGTCCTGCAGCACCATGCCGATCTGCCGGCGGAAGTGCCCCGTATCGAGCCGCCGGATGTCGACGCCATCGATCCGAATCGTGCCGCCGGTCACGTCGTAGAAGCGCGCGATCAGGTTCACGATCGTCGTCTTCCCACCACCCGACGGGCCTACCAGGCCGATCAGCTCGCCGGGCGCCGCGTCGAAACTCACGCCTCGCAACACCTGGCGAACGCCATCGTAGCCGAACACCACGTGGTCGAACGTCACCCGACCGTGCACCGGCTCGAGCCGAACCGGCTCGGCGACGTCGCGCACTTCCGGCTCGGTGTCCAGCACCTCGAACACGCGGTGCGCCGACGTCGTCGCGCGGTTGATCGTGCGCGCCATCTGCCCGATCACGTCGATCGGCGCCAGAAACATCGTCGTGTAGAGCAGGAACGAAACGAACGTTCCGACGGGCAGATGCGCCCCGCTCCCCAGCAGTCGCGGCACCGCAAAGACCCAGACCGTGATCGTCATGGCGTGGACGGCGAGCACGAGCAGCGGCCAGAACGTCGTCCACGACGCGTGGATCCGGTTGAACTCGGCCGTCACATCCTCGTTGCGTTCGCCAAAGCGTCCGATCTCCCGCTGCTCCTGGTTGAACGCCTTGACCACCCGAATCCCCGGGATCGTGTCTGACAGCACGTCCGTCACGCGCGACCACTTCCGCCAGGCCCGGATGAACAGGCGGCTGATGTTTTCCCCGTGCCGGTAGATCACCCAGCAGAGCGCCGGCACCGGTAGCGTCATCACGAGACCCAACCGCCAATCCAGCGTGAGCAGTACGGTGCCCAGCCCGGCGAGCATCACGAGTGACAGCGACACGTCGACGATGCCGAACGCGAGGAACTCCCACAGCCGGTCGGTGTCCGCGGACACGCGCGTGATCAGGCTCCCCGTCCGCTTGCGTGAGAAGAACGCCAGCGACAGGCGCTGGATATGCTCGTACAGCTCATCACGCAGATCCCGCGCGACCCATTCACCCAGGATCGCCATCAGCCGCAGCCGGACATAGGCCGCGGCCTGCTTCACCAGGTAGACCACGGCCATCGCCATCACCGCCAACCACGCGATCGTGATCGCGCGCGACAGCGGCAGGGTGCCCGCCTGCGCCGGCCGCACCACACGGTCGATCAGATAGCCCGCGAGGTACGGCGGGATCAGGCTGACGAGCGTAATCACCGTCGCAGCCGTCATGCCGAGCGTGAGCTGCCGGCGGTACGGCTTCAGGTAGCCGAGCAGGCGTCGAATCACCGCTGTCTGCCGGCCCGAAATGAGCGCCTGCGCCTCGCGAATGGGGCGCGCGATGCTCTCCGCATAGACGCGATCCGCGTCCATGCCGGGGATCTCCCGCGCGCTGCCTTCGAGCTGCTCTTCCAGCACGAACCGGATGTTTTCGAAGGCGCGCCGCTGGCGATGCGTGTAGCGCACCAATGCCAGCGCCGGCTCGTCGGGCGTTCCGAGGATCGTGAGGGTGTTAGCCGACAGCCCGGGCGCCTCGCGCACCGCCTGGATCAGGCGCCGCTCGACGCTGCGGATCTCCCATCCCTCACCCGCGCGCCGCGCTACGGCCAGGTGGCGTGGGCCAAGGGCCACCCACGTCTCCGTGAGCCGCAGGCTCTGGTCGAGATCCGCCAGCGCATACAGCTGTACCGGCGCTCCCTGCCAGGCGCTCTCGATCTGCCGCCGCAGCTCGGGAGGGAGCCGCGCCGGCTGTGCTGTGTAGCGGGCGATGATGTGATCGTCGAGATGTTGCAGCGTGCTCATATCCGTGATCCTCGAGTTGTGCCCAACAGAACGGCCTCCCAGGTCCCATGAAGCACCCGGAAGGCCGGATCACGGCGCGAATTAGATCCGATCGACTTCTAGGGTGCTCCTCCACCTCCACCGGCGCCCGCGATGCCGGACGCAATACGCCCACGCGCGTCGCCAAATGGCACGACCAGGCACACAGGAATGCCCGGCCCCGTCCACATGGGACGCAGCGGCGTATCGGTGGAGTAACGAATCATCTCAGTCGCAATTCCTTTTTCGTGCGTGATTCGGTGCGGCGCGAGGTACTTCGAGCAAACTAAGAAAAGGTACGGACCCGGGCAAGCCCGGGATTCACACGGCACGCGGTGAACCCCAATGCCCGGCAGAATCGTGACCGCCCCGGAAGCGCTCCTGTGGAGCAGACCACCTGAATCACGCCGCTGATCGGGACGGGCCGGTTAAGTTTGGTGGATGAGCCGTCCTCTCATCGTCGTCGTGGCGGTAATGGTCTGCGCCTGTGGCGGAGCGCTGCCGACCAATGCTGGGACCGGCTCTCCGGCGGCCATCGCTCAGGTACGACTGTTCGACCAGGAGCGTGGCACGGACCTCACCGTGCACACCGGGTTGCCGGACGATCAATCGGTCCGTCTCGAGGTCCGCCTCTACGCACCCGACGGCCATCGACTCACCGACATCGTGGGCGGCGCCGAGCTCGACCTGCAGTTCGAGCCTGCGTCCCTCGCGACTTCAGTCCCTGTTCCGGGGCACCCCCTCCAGCGAATTGTCACGCCCACAGCACCAGCGGGAACGGCCGGGTCACAGACTGTACTGCTGCGCTTCCCCGCTACCACTGGTGTGAAATCGTTCGGCCCCTTCCATGTACTAGTCCAACCGGGTGGCCATGGTATCAGTGAGTTCCGGCTATTCGATGCCTTCAATACGGATCTGACGGCGCACGTCCCACTCGTGTCCGGCGACACGACGCGACTGGAGGTTCGGCTCTACGACTCCACCGGGGCGCGTCGGACATCGATCCCCGGCGGCGCGGAGGCCACCTTCAGTTTCGACCCCGCGTCGCTCGCCGCGGCGACGCCGGTGGCAGGCTTGCCGCTCTGGAAGGCGGTGACGCCAACATCGCCGGTTGGGACTGAGGGCTCGCTATTCGTCTCAGTGCTTTTCCTGGCCGACAGCTCGATCAAGACCTACGGGCCGATTCAAGTTCTGGTGCATTGAGCTCGCGGTAGTCCTGGCAGCGACACCGGCTGTGGCGCAGCACGAGGGCCACATGCCGGCTGCTGCCGCCTACCCACCTTGGGGCTCGGGGACCTCGTGGCTGCCGGCCGTTGCGCCGATGCGCGGCCTTCATTTCCAGGCGGCCGATTGGCGGGTGATGGTACACGGCAGTGTGTTCGCGCAATTCGTGAAGGAGTTCGGACCGCGCGGCAACTATCAGTTCGGCAGCATCAACTGGGTGATGGGGGACGCATCCCGAATGCTGGCGGCAGGAGTATTTCGCGCTCGCGTGATGGCGAGCGCCGAGTATTACACCGTTACACGTGCGGGCTATCCGCAGTTGCTGCAGGTCTCACAACCGTATCAGGGCGGCACGGTTACCGACCGCATGCATCCGCACGAGCTGTGGAGCGAGGTCGCGGTCATGTACGATCGTCCGCTGGCCAACGATTGGCGCTGGGTCGTCTATCTCGCGGCGGTGGGCGAGCCGGCGCTCGGACCGGTCGCCTACGTGCACCGCCCTTCGGCCGTCAACGACCCCACCGCCCCGCTCGGCCATCACTCACAGGACGTCACGCACGAGAGCTTCGGCGTCGCGACCCTAGGCGTCTTTACACGCAAGGTTCACCTCGAGGCTTCGGTGTTCAATGGCATGCATCCGGACGAGGTGCGGACGAACTTCGATTATGCGGGCGCGCGCCTCAATTCGTTTGCCGCCCGCGTGAGCATCAATCCGAACGACCGCTGGAGCATCGCGGCTTCGGCCGCCTACATTGACCCGCGCGAGCATGAGCCGCTGCATCGTCTGGAGATGTCCGCCACACATGTAGCGGGAGGGTGGTCGACGTCTTTTGTCTGGGGAGCCAACGTGCCGACCGACACCCGCCGCGTGTTGAACACCGCGCTCGTCGAGACCAACTTCGAGCTCGACGCCCGGAATGCGGTCTTCGGCCGCGTGGAATATGTCACGCGCACCGCCGAGGAGCTCGCGTTGGTGGGGTCGATCAGTGAAGCAGTCGAGATCGGCTCGCTGGCCCTGGGCTATGCCAGACGGGTCGGCGGGCGGTACGGTCTCGGCGTGTGGCTCGGCGTGCGTGGGCACGTGGATTTGGTGCCCGAGCAGCTGCGGCTGTTTTACGGAACCCGCACGCCAACGGGAGTCCTCGCCTACCTCGCGATCCGGCCCTAGCCCAGCGGCACAATCCTTCCTCGCGGTGGAATCCCCGGCTCGAGCTCCAGAATCCCCACGCTCGGCAGGATCCCAAATCGCGGCGCGCCGGCGCCGCCGGGATTCATCACGGTCACCGTCTTGTCCACCAGCTCGAGCAGTGGCCGGTGGCTATGCCCGAAAATGATGATCTCGGCGTCGGGAAACGCCTCGTGCAGCTTGGCGGGATTGGGGCTGCCGAATTGATCACCGTGGGTCACGACGAGTGGAAAGCCATCCAGCTCGATCTCCGCGACTTGCGGGAGCTTGCCGCGGATGTCGAAATCGTCAGCGTTGCCGTATACGGCCGTGACCGGCGCCAGCGCTTGCAGATCGATGATGATGTCCCACTGGCCGACATCACCACCGTGAACGATGTGATCCACTTCCCGAAACACCTCGAGCACCTGCGGCCGCAACATGCCGTGAGTGTCTGAGATGACGCCGAGCCTCATCGGCCGAGCCGCCGAGCAACCTCGGCAGTCCATGCCGCCTGCCTATCCGGCCGCAGTCCGTGGTTTGTCTCGGCATCGTACCGCTGCTGCTCGGTCTTCTCTTCGTTCACTAGTCGCCCGACGAGGTCCCTAAGCTCGGGATCCGTCTTGCGGCACGCACCGGCCAGCGCGCCAAAGTACCGCTGTATGCGCCGCGCGTGCACCTCGGCGAGATCGAAGTGCGTCTGCTCATGCCCCAGCGCGCTGCGGCGCAGGATGGTGTCTTGCAGCATTACCGGCTTGACCCAGGACTGCCGAGGTCGGAACGCGGCAATGATACGGAAATCGAACGACTCGCCTTGGCATTTCCAGGCATAGAACAGCGTATAGGCCGTCTTCGCGACCTCCTCGCCCTCGCGCGGTGGCCGCCCGCGGAAATCGTTCCACGTGAGCCGCCGGGTCGGAGACCAGGGGAAGGCAGAGTCTGCGGCCAAGTCGCCATGCAACAGGTCGTCCAGCGCTCGGCGCCGCACGGCAGCGGGGGGGAGCCGCCGCCCA
>DAIQBJ010000043.1:0-6980 GCA_036781225.1 Gemmatimonadales bacterium
ATTACCGAAAACCGAGCTGCGCAATCCCGCGCTGAAAGGTTCTTAGAATTTTGCGGACAAACCTGGGTGGCTCGGGCGCGATGTTTCCAACCTCAGCACCTATTCGCGCCTCTCGCGCCGGAGCGCGCGTGGGCGACATCAACGAGCCGTACGCGCCGGGGGTTTGACCGCCCGACCGCCGCCTTTGCTCCTTGACCGCCCGACCGCCGACCGCCCGCCCGCCGCCGTTTCATGCGTTCACGATCTCCACCTTCGGCTCCACGACCGTCCGATCGATCAGCGCCGGCCAGTACGCGACGATCTCCTCGGGCTTGGGCCGCCCACCCGCAAACCCCGTTACACTCGGGGGCCCGTTGAGAATCAGCGGCGCGATTTCGCGGGTGAATCGGTCCACCGGCGTCTTGTCGGACGAGCGGACGCCGATGCGCAGCTGCACCTCGGGAATTTCACTCGCGTCGATGTCGGCGAGCGCGAGCGGACCATGCGTCGCCGTGGCGCCCACGAACTCCGTGTGAATGGCCTCGAACTTGAGCTTGAGATCCTCGAGTCGCTGGCGCAGCACGCGATCCGCGGCCTGCGCCTTCTTGAGCGCGTCGGGCCAGGCGTAGACGAGCGTCCCCACAGCCTTGTAGCCGTAGAAATACGCAATGGAGACTTTGAGCTTGTCGGTGGCCGGCTTTCCCCTGACCCCCGACACCTGAACCCTGTCCTTGCCATTCTGCTTGAGTTGAATGGTCGTAAAGTCCGCGATGCCATCGGGCGTGATGTAGGATCGCGGATCGCCCATCTCGTACACGAGCTGCTCGGTGACGCCCGCGACGTCGATGCGACCACCGCTGCGCGGATGCTTCATCAGCTCGAACGTGCCGTCCGCCTGTGCTGCGACGATGGGGTAGCCGACGTTGGCGAGGTCGGGGATGTGCTCCCAATCGTTCAGGCAGTTGCCGCCGCTTGCCTGGGCGCCGCACTCGATGATGTGGCCCGCCACGGTCCCCGCCGCGATGAGATCCCACGCATCGCTGGACCAGCCGAAGGCGTGCATCAATGGGCCGAGGGTCAATCCCGTATCGGTAACGCGCCCCGTGATCACGACCTGGGCGCCGCGACGCAGCGCGTCCACCACGGGAGCCGCGCCGAGGTAGGCGTTCGCGGAGAGGACGCGGTCGCGGACATCGCGCAGCGGCCGGCCGGTATCGAGGTTCTTGAGCTCGTGCCCGCGGGCCACCACGCCATCGAGCCGGTCCAGCAAATCGTCCCCGGTCACGACGCCAATCTTGAGTTTCCCGGAGAGACCGAGCTGCTTCGCCACGGCCGCGACCGCCGCGGCGCAGGCGCGCGGATTCACGCCGCCGGCATTCGCCGTGACCTTGATCCCGCGCTCGATCACGGTCGGCAGGATCCGCTCCATCTGCGTGATGAAATCCGTGGCGTAGCCCAGCGACGCGTCACGCGACTTCTGTTTCTGGAGGATCGACATCGTCACTTCGGCGAGGTAGTCCATCATGAGGTAATCGATCGGACCACCCGTCACCTGACGGTATGGCGCTTCCAACCAGTCTCCCCAGAACCCCTGCCCGGCCGCGACGCGCACGGTCGCCGGTCGAGAGGTCACCGGGTGGGGACCCCGTCCGCGCCACTCCCGACCGCCATGCGCCGGGCCGCGACCGTTCCGACCGGCGTCGTCACGCGTGTTTCGATCAACGCCGCGAATCCCTCCGGTTTCTCGATCGGCGGCGGATTCGGCAGCCGTACGACGGCGCGTCCCCCGGCCACAACGGACAGCTCGCTGCCTGCACCGACCGGCTCATCGAGTCCGAGGAAACGAATGCGCGCGCTCCCCTTCCACGAGTGGCCCGGTAACTTGGCGAAGGCCGGATAGAGCTCGATGACGATGGGTCTGCCCTTCAGGGACTCGGGCAGCGTTACGCCCAGCCGTCCGAACGCGTAGTTCATCGGCTGGTTGCCGCCGCGTAGCTGCTGTCCGGTGGAGTCGTACGCGGTGAGCGAGAAGTCGGTCATCTCGTCCCACAAGTCGGGTGAGACGTCGACATCGACTTCCATTCGTTTCGCCCAGCGCGGCGGCCGCACGAGCAGCGTCTCCGCCGGCTGCCCGCGGCCCGCGATGGCATACTCACGCTCCGCGCCCACGAGTCGGTGCACGACCTGGCCCGTCACGGTGTTCGCGGATCCGGTGGAGACGCTGGAGGCCTCGAGGGACTGTTGCGCAGCGGTGAGCGCCACGGGGCCGAGGTCGGCGCGCACTGTCGCCGTTGCGGGCCTGAGCGGCGGCGCCACGACATCGAGCTCGTAGACGCCCGGTACCAGCTCCTCGCCCCGAACCACAATCGTTGCCGTCCCAGGTTGCTGTTCGCCGATGTCGATGTCATCCGGCGCCGAGCGCGCCGGCTCGCCATTCGGCTCGTACAGCCGGACCGTGGCCTGCTGCGCCTGCGAGTCAGGCAACGTGACGGTGGCGCGGAGCGTGGCGCCCGGCTGCGAGACGCGCAGGAAGTAGCGTTGCACGCCTGCTGCAGCGATCGTGCGCCGCTCGTCGAACAGCACCTTCGCCGCGAGATCGACGGGGATAATGACCGTGTTCACCAGCGTGAACAGCGGCCCTGCGAGCGTATCGCGCGGATTGAGTGCCGTGACGGTGCCGACGTACACTCCGGGTGACGTGAGGGCGCTGCGCCGGTAGGTGACCGGGATCTGGGTCGCGCGGGGCGCGGCGTCAACCGAGTCGTCGGTGGAGAGCCAGGGAACGTCGCTGCGCAGCGTGAATTGCGCGGCGCGCAAGCCCGCGAGGTGGCGCACGGTGAAGGTTTCGACCGTGTCCTGCTCGCTCGCGAATCCATTGCGCCGGAACGCAGCGGATACACCGTTCCCCGCGCGCACAACGTATCTCGAGCCCTGGTGTCCCGCTTCGAGCCACTGATAGGCGATATCGAGCTCGGGCGACCCGGCGCCCTCGTCGATGACGCGGGCGGCACCCAGTGGATGCGCCGAGACGCGCAGCGCCTGCATGATTTCTGCGGCGCTCGCCTTGCGATTCTCCTGCCCGAGCGCAGAGATGAGACAGGCCGCGAGTCCCGCCGCATGCGGCGCGGCCATACTCGTGCCCCCCTTGATCTCATTCCCCATGTCCCAGCGCGGCACCGTCGAGTACGCAACGCCCGGCGCCACGATGTCCGGCTTCGCCATCTCGCCGCCGCGCGAGCTGAACCACCCCAGCACGTCGCGCGGTGACGGCATGCCCTGCTGCGCCGCCTGAGCAAAGACGCCGGGGTACACCGCGCCCACCGATAGCGCGAGATCGGCGGAGCCGGGGAAGCCCACGGTCGAAAGCCCGGGCCCGTCATTGCCGGCACTGATCGTAAACACCGCGTCCGGATGGGTCAGCAGAAACTGGTCGACGACCGAGTCGATGACCGCGTGCCCTTCGTGCTCATTGCCGACGCCGAAGCTGAGGTTGAGGACCAGGGGCAGGTTGCGCTGCGCCGCGTAGCGCGCGGCGTAGTCCATCGCGCGCATCATGCTGCCATGGACGGTGACGCCGCCGCGCGCGTTGTTCGCGATCTTGAGGCCCATGATCTGCGCGCCGGGCGCCACGCCGTTGAACCCCGTCACGTTGTAGAGGCTGAAGCCAGCCGCGATGCCGGCGACGTGCGTGCCATGTCCTGATGTGTCGAAGAACAAATCGAGGATGGGGACGCTGTCCGACTCGCTGAAGTTCGCGACGATGGTGAGCGGTTTCTTGCCGAGCGCAATCATCTCGCGCCCCTGGCGAAAATCGTGCAGCGGCATCTCGTCTTCGAACGAGCCGTCGAGATTCGAGTCGATGAATGCGACCCAGCCGTCGGTCGCTTTCACCACGACGACCGCGAATTCATCGGTGTTGCGGCCGTTCCCGTTGACGTCGGCGGCCGGCGGGAGGCCAAGCGGCAGCTCCCTGAACACGCCGCGGTACCACGTCGGCGCCGTCGTCAGCCGGCCGATGCGGCCGGCGCCCTTCAGCTCGGCGTCCGTCGGAGCTGGAAACGGCGTGAGGGACACGCGCCCTTCGCCCGAGAAATCGCGCAGCTCGATGACTTTCGGCGCGCCCGTGCTCGTGGCGATGAGCCCCGGCACGTTGGGATCGATGCCGCTATCGAGAATCGCGATCAGGACCCCCCGACCATCGTAGGTCGGGTGCAGCGCGCGGAACACATCGATGCCGGTGCTCTTGAGGGGCATCAGCCCGAGCATGAAGGCGATGGGCGGCTCGACCTCGGGTTCCGGCGCTCCTCCGACCCGGCTGCCGTCCGCCGGTGTGGCCGACACGGTCGACGGCGACGGTCCGGCGGGAGTGGGCAGGGTCTTGGGCGCGACGGCCTTGCTGCCGGCACAGGCGGCCCCGAGGGCAAGGAACACAACGGCGCATTGCTTGATCACGTCAGGCTCGGCAGTGCAAAGGCCCCGAGGTGCGGGCCGGTGAATTCCGTGGCCACCTCGAGGAGAAACGCGAGCGTGTCGCGCGTCTCTTCGGGAGTAAGGATCGCATCGACAAAACCGCGGGCGCCGGCGAACTTCGCGTCGAGCTGATGCTCGTAGTCGGCGCGCATGGCGTCGACCGCCGCGGCGTTCTCGGGCTTAGCGGCATCGGCGCCGTACACGGCCTGGATCGCGGATTCGCCTTCCATCACGCCCATCCGTCCGGTTGGCCAGGACACGATGAAATCGGGATCGAACCCCTGCCCCGCCATCGCATAATAGCCGGCCCCGGAAGCATGGTTTACCGTGAGGACCAGTTTCGGCACGGTGGCGGTCGCCATCGCCTCGACGAAGCGGGCGCCGGCGCGGATGATCCCCGAATGCTCCGCTTCCGTCCCCACCATGAATCCCGACACATCCTGAATGAACAGCAGCGGGACGCGCTCGCGATCTGCGTTCTCGATGAAGTAGGCCACCTTCTCGGCGCTGTCGGTGTAAATGATCCCGCCGATCCGGGGAGTTCCGCCTTTCTGCTTGGACTTGATCACGCCGCGCGAATTGGCGATCACGGCGACCTGCCGGCCTTCGATCGCCCCATGCCCGCAAAGCATCTCCGGCGCGATCTCGGGTTGGAATTCGTCGAGGCGGCCGCCGTCGAGCAGCGCGTCGAGCAGGGCGCGCACGTCATAGCTCATCCGGTGATCGACGGGAATCAGGTCATACAGCGCTTTGGTATCTCGCTTCGCTGCGGTGTATGTCCGCCGAGCCGGCGCCTGGTGCGGCAAGCGCCCCACGTATTCCCGGATGCGCAGGAGGCAGTCCGTGTCGTCTTTCGCGCGATAATGCGCGACCGCGCTGATGCCCGTGTGCGTGGTCGCGCCGCCGAGCGATTCGGCGTCCACCACCTGGCCGGTGGCGCCTTTGACGAGGTTCGGTCCGCCCAATCCCATGAATGAAGTGCCTTCGACCATGAAGATCACGTCGGACAACGCCGGCAGATACGCGCCACCCGCGATGCACGGTCCCATGACGGCAGCGATCTGCGGGACCTTGAGATAGCGCCGCATGATCGAGTTATAGTAGAAGATCCGCGCCGCTCCGTATTGACCCGGGAAGACGCCGCCTTGATACGGGAGGTTCACGCCCGCGGAATCGACCAGGTAGATGATCGGGATGCGCTGGCGCATCGCGATTTCCTGGGCGCGCAGGATCTTCTTGATGGTTTCGGGCCACCACGAACCGGCCTTCACCGTCGCGTCATTCGCGACGACCACGACGGGACGGCCACCCACGCGCCCCAGCCCGGTGACGACGCCGGCCGCGGGCGCCTGGCCGTCGTACTGGTCCCAGGCTACCAGCAGGCCGACTTCGACCCACGGGCCATCGCGATCGAGCAGCGCGGCAATGCGCTCGCGCGCGGTCAGCTTGCCCTGATCGTGCTGGCGTTTGATGCGCTCGGCGCCCCCGCCCTGTTCCAGGCGGGCACGCAGCTGTCGATACTCGTCGTTGAGGGACTTGAGGCGACTCACGCGGCGACGTGCTCCGCCGCCCACTCCTCGATGTACTTGATGAGATCCGTTGTCGGGGTACCCGGTCCAAACAGCTTGCCCGTTCCCTGTGCCTCGAGTGCGCTCCTGTCTTCGGGAGGTATGATGCCGCCGCCGGTGAGCAGCACATCCTGACGGCCGGCCGCGTCGAGCAGCTTGCGCACCCGGGGGAACAACGTCATGTGGGCGCCCGAGAGGATGGAAAGGCCGACGACGTCGACGTCTTCCTGGATCGCCGCCTGGGCGATCATCTCGGGCGTCTGGTGCAAGCCGGTGTATATCACTTCCATGCCCGCGTCCCGCAACGCGGCGGCGACGACTTTCGCGCCGCGGTCGTGCCCGTCCAGCCCGGGCTTCGCGACGAGGATGCGGATCGGCCGGCGCCGGGGGGGGGCCTGCTTCGCCATCAGGAGCGGAAGCGCAGCAGCGCCGCGAGGCCGTCCACGACACGCCGTGCTTTCTCGTCGTAGAGCACGTCGACCTGGGCGCGCTGGCGGAGCGCCTCTTCGATCGCTTCATCGATTCGCGTGTCGCCGTCCTGCCCATCCGCCAACAGGGTGCGCACCTGGCCGCGGCCGAGGGCCTTGAGCGTCGGCTCGACGCCGTTCACGGCCCAGCCTTGCGGGGCGCCGTCCTTGACGGCATCCGCGTGGGCGCGCTCCCAGGCACGCTCACGCTCCTCGCGCAGTGTCAATGTTGCCTCGCGCACTTCGGCCGCTGACGCCTTTTTGGGATTGAGCTTGATGACCCCCAAGACCAGGTCGTGCACATAGCTGTGAAGGTGCGGGATCACGGCCCCGGCGTCCACGCCCACGCTGCCGAGCACGATACCCGAGAGGGGCTTTTCGCGGTTGATCTGGAACACACGGTCGGCGATGTGCGCGTAGAGACGGTGCTTCTCGGTGCGGATGCGCATGTGATAGTTGTGCTCGCCGGCGCTGCCGCCGTGGAACTTGCCGGCGC
>DAIQBJ010000043.1:6990-15534 GCA_036781225.1 Gemmatimonadales bacterium
CCCGGATGGCGTGCCGGCGTGCGCGAAGACCTGGCGTTGCATGCCGCCGTGGAACTTGCCGGCGCGCGAGGCGTCGACGCCCGCGAGCCCCGGAAGCTCGACGCTGTCATACGCCGTGACCTCGAAGAAGCGGGCCGCCGTGCGGTCGTACAGGACGGTCAGAATCGTTCCGAACTCTTCCTCCAGCACCAGGAGCTCCCGGATCAGCGGCTCGCGCTCGATCGCGAGGCGCGAGCGGTGCACGTGGGGCAGCGGCAGCACTTCGAACAGGCCGAGATCGCGCGACGCGAACAGCGCGATGGCGCGCGCCCGTGGCAGGTGATTCGGCTCCTCCAGATACGTGAGCACACGATGGAGATCGGCGGCAATGATCTCCCGCTCCTGATGGCTCAGCCCCTCGCGGGAGAGTGTGGATTCCGTCTCGCGCACACGGTTCTTCATCTTGATGAGGTACTTGCCGCGCGACCGATCGCGCGGCTCGAGCTTCAGGTAGCAGGTGACGACCCAATGCTTGCCTGGCTCGATGGCGGCGAGGCGCTCGACGGCGGCACGGGCGTTCTGGTCGGTGATTGCGGCAGGTAGGGCGCTCATGGTCTAGAAGAAAACGGGTTCGCGGTATGCTCCCCACACGCGTTCGAGCGCGTGGCGGATTTCGTAAAGGGTGGCGTAGGCACGGGCACAGTCGAGCATCGGCCCGATCACGTTGTGATCCGCTTCCGCCGCGTGGCGCAGCGCCTCCAGGCGCTGCTCGACGAGCGCGGTGTCACGCTCCGCCCTGAGCTGGGCCAGCCGCCGGCGCTGCTGCTCCTCGGCATCGTTGGATACTTTCAGAATCTCGACGGGGTGGTCGTCGTCGGACAGGAAGTCATTGACGCCGACGATGACCTTTTGACCCATCTCCACCTGACGCTGGAACGCAGCGGCGGACTGGGCAATCTGCCGCTGGAACCAGCCGCTCTCGATCCCGCGGACGACTCCGCCGATCGAAGTGATCTCGGCGAACAGCGCTTCCGCTTCACGCTCGAGCTGATCGGTCAGGGCTTCGATGTAATAGGAGCCGCCGAGCGGATCAATCACCTCCGCGACGCCGGTCTCATGCGCCAGAATCTGCTGGGTCCGCAGCGCGACCTGCACCGATTGCTCGGTCGGGAGCGCGAGCGTTTCGTCGAGTGAGTTGGTGTGCAACGACTGCGAGCCGCCGAGCACCGCCGCGAGCGCCTGGTAGGCGACCCGCACGATGTTGTTGAGCGGCTGCTGCGCCGTCAGCGTGACGCCGGCGGTCTGGCTGTGGAAGCGCATCATCCAGGACCGCGCCTGTTTCGCCTTATAGCGCTCGCGCATGTGCCGGGCCCAGATGCGGCGGGCGGCGCGGAGCTTGGCGATCTCTTCGAAGAAATCGTTGTGAATGTCCCAGAAGAAGGAAAGGCGCGCGGCAAAGGTATCGATGTCGAGGCCGCGGGCCATACCACGTTCGACATACGTGAAGCCGTTCGCGAGCGTAAAGGCGAGCTCCTGGGCCGCGGTCGCCCCGGCCTCGCGGATGTGGTAGCCCGAGATCGAGATCGTATTCCAGAGCGGCGTGTGCTTCGAGCCCCACTCGAACATGTCGACGATGACCTTGAGCGCGGGCTCGACGGGATAGACCCACGCATGCTGGGCCATGTACTCCTTGAGAATGTCGTTCTGCACCGTGCCGCGCAGTTGGGCGATAGGCACGCCCTGCTTTTCGGCTGCCGCGACGTAAAAGCAGAAGAGAATGGCCGCGGGGCCATTGATGGTCATCGAGGTCGAGACCTGATCGAGCGGGATGCCGGCGAAGAGCGTTTCCATGTCGGCGAGCGACGAGATCGCCACCCCGCATTTCCCGACCTCGCCCTCAGCTCGCGGATGGTCGGAGTCGTAGCCCATCAGCGTCGGAAAGTCGAAGGCGACCGACAATCCTGTCTGGCCGTGCTCGAGCAGGAACTTGTACCGCCGGTTCGTGTCCGCGGCGCTGCCGAAGCCGGCGAATTGCCGCATCGTCCAGAGCCTGCCGCGGTACATGGTCGGATGAATGCCGCGGGTGAACGGATACTCCCCGGCGCGTCCGAGCTGCCGCTCTGGATCGAAGCTGGTGAGATCGGCCGGCGTGTAGAGCGGCTTCTTGTCGATGGTCATTTCCCGTTCCTCACCTGATCGAGGACCTCGGCGGCGACGTCGTACGGGCTGCGAGTGCCAGCCGACACGTCGTCGAGTCGCCTGGCAACCAGCTCTTCAGCCCGGGTCTCATCCCAGACCCACTGGCGAATCGCCCGATTCACGACTGCACGGGTGCGCGCGGCGAGGCGCCGCTTGCGGCGCTCGTCGAGCTTGCCGGTCGTCGTCAGATATTCGTGATGCTTGTCGAGAGCATCGACCAGGTCGCCGATGCCTTCGCCTTTCGACGCGACGGTATTGAGCACGGGGGCGTCCCAGGAGTCGGCAGTTGCCGCCGCCTCATCTCGCCGCCCTCCGCCGCCCTTCGCCGCCATGGGGCCGTGATGCGGTCTTACATTCACGAACGCATTCCCCCGTCGGATACCCAGCATCACTTCCACTTCCTGTTTCAACTTGTCCGCGCCCGGCCGATCGCTTTTGTTGATCACGTACAACTCGGCGATCTCCATGACGCCGGCCTTGAGCGTCTGGATGCCGTCCCCGGATTCAGGAACGAGCACCAGGACAGTCGTTTCTGCCGTCGCCGCGACGTCGAGCTCGGTCTGACCCACACCCACCGTTTCGATCAGGATGCGGTCGAACCCGAACGCGTCGAGGACATCGGCGACCTCTTCGGTGGTGGTGGCGAGGCCGCCCTGCGCCCCGCGGGTCGCCATGGATCGAATGAAGACGCCGGGGTCGAGGCTGACCGACTCCATCCGGATGCGATCGCCGAGCAGTGCGCCCCCGGTAAAGGGGCTCGTGGGGTCCACCGCGATCACCGCGACCTTGAGGCCGTGCTCGCGATAGGCCCGCACCAGCTGCTCGGTGAGCGTGCTCTTGCCGGCGCCCGGAGGGCCCGTGATGCCGATGCGCTGCGTGCCCCGCTGGCCCAGCCGCTTGTGTACCGCCGACAAGACACGCTCAAAGCCTTCGCGTTGATTCTCGACGAGGCTGATCGCGCGCGCGAGCGCCGCCGTGTCGCTTCGTGCCAGTCCGTCGAGCAGTGCCTCCAGCCGCATGTCTAAGGATAACGGCGGCATAGCGCTCACAGGAGGGTTCCGCGCAGGATCACGCTCGCAACAGTGAAGTAGATCACCAGTCCGGTCACGTCCACGAGCGTAGCGACAAACGGTGCCGAGGCGCTCGCGGGGTCGAATCCAAGCCGTCGCAGGATAAACGGCAGGAGCGAGCCTGTCATCGTCCCAAAGGTCACCACGCCGATGAGGCTTGCGAACACCACCAAGGCCACGAGCAGGTAGTGTTCCCCATAGATGCCCGTGATCGAGTGCCAGAGTGTAATGCGCAAGAAGCCGATGATGCCGAGGACGGTCCCCAGGACGACTCCGGCCGCGAGCTCGCGACGGATAACGCGCCACCAGTCGCGAAGATTGACCTCACCCAGGGCCATCGCGCGGATGACCAGCGTCGACGCCTGGGATCCGGAGTTGCCACCGCTGGAAATGATGAGGGGAACGAACAAGGCGAGGATCACGGCTTTGGCAATTTCCTCTTCGAAGAACGCCATCGCCGTCGCCGTCAGCATCTCGCCGAGAAACAGCGCCGCGAGCCAGCCGGCGCGTTTCCGCACCATGCGATTGAACGCGATCGTGAGATAGGGGGCGTCCAGCGCCTCCATGCCGCCGAATTTCAGGATGTCTTCCGTCGTCTCGGCCTCTACGACATCGACGACGTCGTCGAAGGTGATGCGACCGAGCAGGTTTCCCGTCGCATCGACCACCGGGACGGCGGCGACGTTGTAGCGCGCCATCAGCCGGGCGACCTCTTCCTGATCCTGGGTCGGCTGGACCTGCACGATCGGCTGCTCCATGACGTCATGCACCAGCTTGGTCGGAGACGACACGATCAGGCGCGCCAGGGGCACGATGCCACGCAGCGTGCCGGCGCTGTCGACGGCGTATATCTGATAGAGTTGGCTCTCGTCCTCCGCGCACTGGTGGCGAATCGCCTCGACGGCTTCGGCCACGGTCGCGTCGTCGCGCACGCTCACGACGTCGGTCGACATCAGCCCGCCGGCCGAGTCCTCCGGATACTTGAGAAGCGCGTCGAGCTCTTTGCGATCGGTGAAGTCTGCCAGTACCGCCTCGCGCTCGGCGGCGGGCAGTTCGGCCATGAGATCCGCCGCGTCGTCCGTCGGCATCTCTTCGACGAGCTCGGCGGCATACTCCGGGCCGAGCGCGAGCAGCATTGCCTCGGGGTGCTCGGCCGCTTCCATTTCGGCGAGCGCCCTGCCGGCCAGCTCCGTCGGCAGCTCGGCGATGACCCGGACGCGGGTAGACGCATCGAGCGCCGCCAGCACGTCGGCGAGGTCCGACGGATGGACGTTCTGCGCGCGGTGCAGGAACTCGCGGAGGTCGTCCTGTTCCGCGAGGTCCTTCAGCTCATCGAGTCGTAGGTCAGGACCTCCTGTCGGATCGCTCACGTCGTGCCCGCGCCTCCCGCGCCTCCCGCGCCTCCGGTGCTGCCTCCGGGTGTGCCCGCTGCCGCGGTACCCAATGCGATTGTGCGGACCGGGCCCGGCCGTACGGCGACGCGCTCCACGCGCGTGGCACTCGCCGCGAGGACATCGAACTCGAGACCTTGATACGAGAAGCGCTCGCCCGCGCGCGGGATGCGGCCAAGGGCCTGGATGAGAAAGCCCCCAACCGTCTGCGCGCTGCCCGCGCCGCTCAAGCTCACGCCGAGCGACTCCGCCAGCGCGGTTGCCGCTGTGCTCCCTTCGACCTCCACGACGCGTGTGGGGGTCGGCACCGGCGCGCCGGCGCCAAAGGTGGGGATTTCGAACAGCTCGCCGACGAGGTCCTTCAAGAGATCCTCGAATGTGATGAGGCCCGCCGTTCCACCGAATTCGTCGAGCACCACGGCAAGGTGCAAGCCGCCCCGCTGCATCTCGAGCATCAGATCGGCAGCGCGCATGCTCCCCGGAACGCTCAGCGGCGGCCGCACCAATACGGGGTCTTCAGGCTGGCGGCCCAGCAAATCCAGGGTGTGCGCCACTCCCACGACCTCATCGAGCGAGCCGCGATACACAGGATACCGGCTGAATCCGGATTGCTGCAAAACGTGGGCAGCTTCGGCCGCCGGCATGCCTTCCGGGAACGCCACGATCTCGGTGCGCGGCGCCATCAGCTCCCGCACGGGACGGTCGGCGAACGCCAGCACGCCCGAGACCACCGCCATCTCATCCGTACCGGCCAACGCGTTGGTGTCGGCACTCGAGAGGAGCGCCGCGAGGGTCGTGCGCGTCGAGACTTCGCGCCGCGGAATGAACGGCGCCAGCAGGGTGCTCGCACGTTCCATCCACGGCACCGCCCTGCTCACCAGCGATTCCGCCCAGCGCCGGCCCAGGACGCGCGGGACGAGGTAGGCGGCGCCGATGAACAGCGGGACACCCACCGCCAGGGTGAAGATGCCCAGGAACGTGGGGGTCGTCGCGGCGAGCAGCGCGGGGATCGCCCCGGCGGCGAGCAACACCCCCAGGGTCGTCAGGGTGTTGGCGGTCGCGAGCGTGCGTCCCGGATTCTGCAGCAAGCTGGCCGTCGCGGCGGAGCCGCGCAGCTTGTAGGCCACCCAGCGCGTGAGCTCGTGCTGGCTCACCGTCGCGGCGGCGACGCCGACCGCGGCCGAAACGCCGGCGAGCAGCAGGCCGAGCAGCAGGACGATCAGCGCGACACTCATTGTCGCTCGAACGACACTTGGGTCACGCGTGTTTGGTCCACGCGCTCGACGACCACGCGATGGCCGTCGATCGTCAGTTCATCACCGGCCCGGGGCACGCGCCCCAGCACGGAATAGACGAGCCCGCCGACGGTGGAGACCTCCGCGTGCGCAAATGTGGCGCCCAGTGCGGTCGACAGCTCGTCGAGACTCACACGGCCGTCGACCCAGACCCGCGTGCCGTCGCGCCGAATCGCCGGTGCGGTCTCGGTATCGTGCTCGTCGCGGATCTCGCCGACGATTTCCTCGAGGATGTCCTCGCGGGTGATCAGACCGGACGTGCCGCCGAACTCGTCGACGACGATCGCGATGTGCGCGGGCGTGGTTTGAAAGTCGCGCAGTTGATTATCGAGCGTCTTGGTTTCGGGGACGAACGCCGCCGGGCGTACCAGCGTCTGCCAGCGCGTGCCCCGCTCGGCGAGCCCCATCGCGGTTGGAACGAGGTCCTTGCCGAACACGACTCCCGCGATGTTGTCGGGTGACCCATCCACCACCGGCAGGCGGGTGTGCTGGCTCTGGCGGAACACCTCGAGGACCTCGTCGTTCGACGCGCTGATGTCCACGCTCGCCATGTCGAGTCGAGACGTCATGACCTCGACGACGGTCGTGTCGGCGAGCGTGAACACCCCGAGCAGCATGTCGCGTTGCGCGATGCCGAGGGACGGCTGCAGCGGGCGCGGCGTTTCGACCAGGGTGTGCAGGCCGCGATCCGCCCAGGCCAGCAGCCAGAGCAGCGGGCCGAACGGCGCGAGCGCGCGGCGCGCGAGCGGCAGCGCGGCGTCGGACAGCTCGGGCGCCAGGCGGGCGACACTGCGCGGCAGCGCATCTCCCGTGATGAACAGCAGCAGCGTGCTGACGATGAGGGCGATCAGCGCAGCGGCCCACGGCCGCGTCCACCAGGCGACGGCGTTCGCCGTGGCCACGGCGCCGAGGACGAGGAGCGCCAGCCGGCCGACGTGCAGGGCGCGATGCAGCGGCACGCGGCGTTCGGCGGCCATCGGCGGCGCGTCGCCGAGCGTATGCAACGCTTCGCCGACCGCCGCTTCCTCGGCGAGTGCCAGGAGTGCGGCCCAGATTGCGGCCGTCAGGGCGACGACGAGCCCGGTGACTCGCAGCGCGGCTTCGGTGAGCATCAGCGGCTGGGGAGCAGGCGGCGCACGTACCGCTCCTGGCGGCGCCACATCAGGGAACGCATGCGCCCGGGGCCTGCGGGATGATCGTAGCCGAGCACGTGCAGCGTGCCATGGACGGCGAGCCGGACGAGCTCTTCCCCGAGCGTGACGCCGTTCGTTGCGGCCCGTGCCGCGGCCTCGGGGCAGATGTAGACGTCACCACACACGCGGCCGTCGGGTTGGGGCAACGCGTAGGCGATCACGTCGGTCAGACCACGCCGTCCGGTGGCGCGGCGATTCAGGTGTCGCATGCGCGGGGCCGAGAGCAAAGTGATGTCCACGTGCGAATTTGCCGGCGCGTGCTCCCATGCCAACACTCGTTGCGCGACACGCCCGAGGCTAGCGCGCCGTCGCGGGTTGCCAGGTCGCGCCAATGCCGCCACTGGACTCCGGGTAATCGATGCGGTTGTGATACATCCCGCTGAGCACAACCAGGAACGCCTGTTTCACTTGCTCGATCTGTTGCAGCGTAAGCGGGGCCTCATCGAGCTGGCCGGCGTTCACCTTGGTCCGCACGATGTGGTCGATTGCTTCTTCGATTTTCTGCGGCGTCAGATCGTCCAGCACGCGCAGCGCGGCCTCGACCGAATCGGCGATCATCGCGATTGCCGTCTCCATGGAGCGCGGCCTGGGACCAGGATAGGTGAAGTCCTCGGGATTCCGCGGCTGGCCGCCGTCCGTCTTTTTCGCTTTGTCGAGGAAGTAGGTGATCTCGGTCGTCCCGTGATGCTCGGGAATGAAGGCCGCGACCGAATCGGGCAGCTGGGCCTCCGCCGCGAGCGCGAGGCCGTCGGTCACGTGCGCCTTGATGATCAGCGCCGACTGCAGGGGCTTGAGCCGGTCGTGCGGGTTGTTGCCGGGAATCTGATTCTCCACGAAGTACATCGGGTTTTTCACCTTCCCGACGTCGTGATAGTAGCAGCCGACGCGCCCCAGTAGTCCGTTCGCGCCGATGCGATTGCACGCCGCCTCGACCAGATTGGCCATCGCGACACTGTGCGCGTACGTGCCCGGCGCTTCGAGCGACAAGCGGCGCAGCAGCGGCCGGCTCGGGTCGGAGAGCTCCAGCAGCGTCAGGTCGGTGGTGATGTGCGTGACCGACTCCGCGACAGGAAGCAGGAAGAACGTCAGGCCGGCCGAGACGAGGCCGTTCACGGCGCCCAGCAGGCCGCGCAGCGCGATCTCCTCGATGGGCCACCCGCTCGCGAGTCCCAGCGCGAGGGCGCCCACGAAGTAGCCGCCCGCGATGATCAGCACCGGTGCGTAGAAATTGCTGCGGCTGCGCAGGGTCCGGACGGAGAGCGCGGCCGTCACGCCGCCGATGAGACAGAGGAACAGGGCCGGGACGTCGTGGAAGACGGGCTGCAGGCCGACCACCACCGCGAGAATCATCGCCGCGATCATCGAGACCCGACCGTTGAACAGCACGGTCGCCATCATCGCGACAAACGGCATGAAG
>DAIQBJ010000044.1:0-15206 GCA_036781225.1 Gemmatimonadales bacterium
GAGCTGTCGCTTGACGCGCCGGTCGATCGGACCGACAAGGATGCGGCGACGCTGGGTGAGCGGTTCGCGGGCCAGGAAGGCGGCGAGATCGAGGAGCGCACCGACGGCAAGCTGATGCGCGAATTCATCGACCGAATCTTCCAAAAGTACCTGACGCCGCGCGAGCGCAAGATCCTCTATCTCTACTACGGGCTCGAAGAGGGCAGCGAGGCGATGACGCTCGAGAAGATCGGCGCGCTCATGGGCGTCACCCGTGAGCGCATCCGGCAGATCAGGGAGCGCGCGTTCGAGAAGCTGCGCGAGTCACCTGATGGGAAGGCGCTCAAGGGATTCTGGCGAGCGGCGTAGACGCGAGGCGAGAGACGATCTGAGGGGCCAGGAAGACGACTTCCTGGCCCCTCTTCGTTGGGCGGCTACTATATAGTATGACCGCGCCCAGTCCACTTGCCCGCGACCTCGCCGCCATTGTCGGCGCACAGCACGTGCGCGAGGCGCGCGCGGAGCGCGTGACCTACGCGATGGACGGACTGCCGACGCACCGCCGCGTTCCCGACCTCGTCGTCCTCCCGGGCACTCGCGAAGAATTGATCGCCATCGTGCGCCTGCTCGCCGCGCTCGACGTGCCGTTCGTGCCGCGGGGCGCGGGAACGGGACTCTCGGGCGGTGCGCTCGCCGACGAGGGCACCGTGCTCATCGCGCTGACGCGATTGAACCGGATCGTGCGCATCGATCGCGCCAACCGCCTCGCCGTCGTCGAGCCGGGCGTCGTGAACGCGAAGCTCAGCGCCGCCACCACGCCGCTCGGATTGCACTACGCCCCGGATCCCTCGAGCCAAACGGCATGCACGATCGGCGGCAACGTCGCCGAGAATGCCGGCGGCCCGCACTGCCTGAAGTACGGCGTAACCGCGAATCACATCCTGGCACTCGAAGTCCTGCTCGCCGACGGCTCGCTCGTGGAGCTCGGCAGTCCGGGCGGCGAGACGTGGGGACCCGACCTCGTGGGCGTGTTCGTCGGCTCGGAAGGCAATTTCGGCATCGCGACGCGCATCACCGTGCGCCTGACACCCGTGCCGCGCGCGGTCAGAACGCTGCTGGCCGACTTTACCAGCATCCGGACCGCCGGCGAGGGCGTCTCGGCGATCATCGCCGCAGGCATCGTTCCCGCCGCGCTCGAGATGATGGATCAGTCGTGCATCCGCGCCGTGGAAGACTCGGTGTACGCGGCCGGCTATCCGCGCGATGCGGCGGCAATTCTCCTGGCCGAAATCGACGGCCGCAATGCCGACGCGGTCGTGGCGGACGCCGATGCGGTCGCCGATCTGCTGCGTACCTCGGGCGCCCGCTCTGTGCGAACCGCGGCAAGCGAAGCCGAGCGGGAGCGGCTATGGCAAGGACGCAAGAAAGCGTTCGGTGCCATGGGCCGTCTGTCGCGCGATCTCGTCGTACAGGACGCCGTCGTGCCCCGCTCCGCCCTGCCCGACGTGCTCGAAGCCATCGGTGGGATCGCGCAGCGCTACGGTCTGGTGGTCAGCAACGTGTTTCACGCCGGCGACGGCAACCTCCATCCCAACATTTCCTTCGATGCAACCAATCCGGCGCTCAAGCAGCGCGTCGAAGCCGCGAGCGCCGAGATCATGGCGACGTGCATCGCCGCAGGCGGCACGATTACGGGCGAGCATGGGGTGGGTCTCGACAAACTGCGTTATATGTCGTTGATCTTTGATGCGGAATCGTTGGGAGCGATGCAGGCTCTCCGTCGCGTGTTCGATCCGGAGGAACGGGTAAACCCAGGCAAGGTGATACCGGTGCATGCGTGCCGTGAGTGGACTTCCTTGGCGCGAGCGTCATGACCATTCTCGAAAAGGTTACCGCCCTGTTGGGTGAAGGCGCCGTCCTCGAGGCCGGTAGCGATCGCGTGCCTCGGTTCGCTCCGGGATCGCCGGACGCCGTCGCGCTGCTGCTCGGCACCGCCCACCAGGAGGGCTGGCGGGTGCGCGTCGAAGGCGCCGGCACCTGGCTCCAGAGCGACGCCCCCGCCGACCTCGCCCTCACCACGCGCCGTCTCGACCGGATCCCGGCGATCGAGCCTGCCGATCTCACGGCGACCGCCGAAGCGGGCATCGGGCTCGACCAGCTGCGTCAACAGCTCGCCGACTGCGGCGCCTGGCTCGGCATCGATCCGCCCGGCCTCGCCGGCCGGACACTGGGCTCGGTCGTCGCAACCGCCTCGGCAGGACCGTTGCGCCACGGCTTCGGGCCCATCAAGGATCACCTGCTCGGCGTCACGTTCGTGACCGGGGACGGCCGCATGGTGCAGAGCGGCGGGCGGGTCATGAAAAACGTCGCGGGCTACGATCTCACGCGGCTGCAGGCGGGAGGGTTCGGCGCGTTCGGCGTGATCGTGCTCGTGCATCTGCGGCTGCGTACCCTGCCTCGAGCGGACGTGACCTACCTGCTCGAAGGCGCGCGCGAGGATCTGACGCAGGTGGGCGAAGACGTCGCTGCCGCGGGCCTGACGCCGGCGGCCCTCGAGCTCGTCTCGCCGGCGCTGGCCCGGCGCGAGCGGTGGGTGCTGGGCGTGCGTCTGGCGGGATCGCCCGCGCTGGTCGCGGCCGATGAGGCGGGGCTTGGCGCCGCGAGCGGCGGCGGCCGATTCACGGCGCTGCGCGCCGAAGAGGCGCACGCCTTCTGGATGCGGCTCGCCGAGGGATTCGCGGTGCGGCCGGTGACGTTCCGCATCGGTGGCGTGCCGTCGGCCAGCGATGAGCTGCTCGACTTGCTGCAGCATCAGCTCGGTGATGAGTGGATCTCCGCCTCGCCTGCCGCCGGCTCGATCCGCTGGACGGGCGACGCGAGCATCGACCGGCTGCAGCGGTTGCGCCGCACCCTCGCGGGGCTCGAGGTGCCGCTGACGCTCGAGCGGGGACCCTGGCCGCTGCGCAGCGCGGTCGGTCATTTCGGGGCCTACCGCGAGGGCGTCGGCCCGCTCGTGACAGGGCTGCGCCGCACGTTCGACCCCGGGGGCGCCCTCGTCGTGGCCACAGAAGGCGAATGAGGGAGGGAAAAGAAGGAAGAGGAGGGTTTGAAGGGCTGGATGCATGCGTGCACTGCGGCTTCTGCCTGCAAGCCTGCCCTACGTTTCTCGCGACCGGCGACGAAGCCGATTCGCCCCGCGGCCGCATCGAGCTGATGCGCGCGCTCGAGCGCGGCGACCTCAGCGTCACTGACCCGGCGCTCGCCTACCACCTCGATCGTTGTCTCGGTTGCCGCGGCTGCGAGCCCGTCTGTCCGTCGGGGGTCCAGTACGGCATCGGCCTCGAAGCCGCACGGCGGCGAATCGCGGAAGCGCGCGGCGTCTCGCGGCTGGCGCGCCTGGCGTTGTGGGCGCTGACGTCGCCGAAGGTGAGTCGAGTGGTGTACTGGTTTGCTCGTGCGTTTCGGGCGACGGGGATCCCGCGGAGACTCGCCGGCTGGGGACGGTTCCGGTTTGCCATGGGGATGCTGGCCGCGACGAAAGGCGGGGACAGACGGACAAAGGCGCGGAAACTCCTTTCTTCGCCTGCGCCCGCCTTGTTGTTTCGTGGTTGTGTCCAGCAGGGCCTGTTCTCTCACGTCCACGATGCTACGGTGCGCGCCCTGGGCGTCAACGGTTACCAGGTTGGCGAAGTCAACGGTCAGGTCTGTTGTGGCGCGCTGCATGCGCATGCCGGGCTGCTCGATGAGGCGCGAGCCCTGGCGCGCGTCAACGTCGCGGCGTTCGGCGAGGGTGACGAACCCATCGTCGTGAACAGCGCGGGCTGCGGCGCCCTTATGAAGGAATACGGGCACCTTCTGGACCAGGAACAGGGAGAGCGATTCGGTGCGCGAGTGCGCGACGTGACGGAGCTGCTCGCTGGTGAGGCCATGCGCGGTCCAGTCGGCGGCGCACCGCTGGACATGCACGTCGCGTACGATCCTCCCTGCCATTTGCTGCATGCCCAGGGTGTGGCCGTTCCGCCGCTGAAATTGTTCGCCGCGATTCCATTGCTCGAGCTGGTGTCCGTGCCAGGCGCCGCTGAGTGCTGCGGCAGTGCGGGCCTGTTCACTTTGCTCGAGCCTGAGATGTCGCGCGCCGTGCTCGCCGCGAAGATCGAGCGGCTGCGTGAAGCGGCGCCGCAGGTGGTCGCGACGGGCAATCCGGGCTGTCAAATGCAGATCGGCGCCGGACTCGCGGCGGCCGGAGTCGCAACGCGCGTGCGCCATCCCGTGGAGCTGCTGGACGACTCGTATCGGGCCGCGGGGCGCTACGAATGAGGCTGAACGAGGCACCGTGATCGAGGCCGTGCTGTTCGATTTCAACGGCGTGCTGGTGGACGACGAACCGCAGCACTGCGAAGCGCTGCGCCGCGTGCTGGCGACCGAAGGCATCATGCTGTCACGCGAGGAGTACTACGCCCACTATCTGGGCCTCGACGACCGCACGGGGTTCGTGGAGGCGTACCGCCGGTCGCACCGCACGCTGACGACGGACGTGATCAACCGCCTCATCGAAGCCAAGTCCCGCATCTATCAGCAGCTGATCGAGCGGTCGCTCACGATGGTCTCCGGCGCCGCGGAGTTCGTCCGGGACGCCGGCGAGCGCTTTCGCCTCGGCATCGTGTCCGGCGCGTTACGGCGTGAGATCGATCTCGTCCTCAGCCACACGACGATCGCGGATCGATTCGAGATCATCGTCGCCGCGGGCGACGTGCCGCGGTCCAAACCGGATCCGGGCGCCTATCTCGCCGCGCACGCGGCGTTCAATCGCAAGCGTCCGATCGCGGCGCGTGCGTGCGTGGTGATCGAGGACTCCCTCCCCGGACTCGCGGCCGCGCGCGCCGCCGGCATGCCGTGCGTGATGCTCACGACCAGTCATCCCGCCGACACGCTGCGCCAGCGCGGCGCGGCACTCGTATGGGACTCGCTGTCCGGTCACACAGCGGTGGAGCTGGCGGCGTTGTGAGCGAGCTCTTTCCCGCCGCCCCGCCACCGACGGTCACGCGACTCGAACCGGAGGACGTGCCCGCCGAGGTGGTCGATCGGCTGCGCGCGGGCGCGATCGTTGCGACTGCCGACGTGGGTGTCGTCGACCTGGAAGGACCCGGCACAGGCGCCGTGACGTGCTTCCAGGGACTCCTGACGAGCGATATCGAGAAACCGGGCGACGGCGCGTTTGTGTACGGGGCGCTGCTCACGCCCAAAGGCATGATCGTGGTGGATGGCTGGGCTGCCCGACTGGGATCGCGCGTGCGGTTCACCGTGCCGGCTGAGGGTCTCGAACGCGCGCTGGCAGTCTTGCAGCGGTCGGTCCCGCCCCGACTGGCGCGCTCCACGGACCGCACGGCGGACACCGCGGTCCTCCGCGTGACCGGCGACCACGCCGTCGCGGTGATGGGCGCCGCCGGGCTACCGGTGCCGCCCGGTCCCAATCGCACAATCGAGGCGAAGCTCGGGACCGTTCCGATCGAAGTCGCCCGGACCGCCGAGCAGGCGGCCTTCGTCTTTCAGATCACGACGGCGGCCGATCAGCGCGACGCCGTGCTGCACCGACTGAGCGGTGCGGGAGCGCACCGCGCGAGCCGCGCGGCGCTCGAGCTGAGCCGCATTCTCGCAGGGTGGCCCCGTCTCTCGTCGGAAGTCGACGAGAAGACGATCCCGCAGGAAGTGCGGTTCGACGAAATCGGCGGCGTGTCGTACACCAAGGGCTGCTACACGGGCCAGGAGACGGTGAGCCGGCTGCATTTCCGTGGGCACCCCAATCGCCAGCTGCGCGGCCTCCACTTCGAGACCGACCACCCCACGGCGCCCGCGAGCGGGTGGAGCGCAGTGACGCACGAGGAAAAAGACGTGGGCCGGGTGACGAGCATCGCCTGGCTCCCGGACGGCGGGGGCTCCCTCCTCGGCCGCTGGATCGGACTCGCGATCGTCCGCCGCGAAGTGCCTGTCGGCGCGATGGTGCGCGCGGCTGGGCGGGAGGCGCGCCTCGTCGCGCTCCCGTTCGCGCTCCCCAGCGTTCGCCCGGCGTGACGGTTCTCGTTACCGGGGCCAGCGGCCTCGTCGGCACGCATGTCCTCGAGGCACTGCGACAGCGAGGGGAACGTCCACGCGCCCTGGTCCGCGACGGGTCACGGGACGTGGTAGACGCGTTCGGCGCCGAGGCGGTCGTTGGAGACGTTACCGATCCCGCGGCGTGGCAACGAGCAACGGCAGGGGTGCGCGCAATCATCCACGCGGCCGCGCTGGTCGCATCGCACGATTCGTTTGACGAGTTCACGCGTGTCAACATCGGCGGCACGCGTCTCGCGATCGAGGCGGCGCGGCGCAACGGAGCGCGGCTCATTCACATCTCCACCGTCGCAGTGTACGGCCGGGCTCTCGCTGCAAACCGCATAACCGAAGACTATCCCTTTCAGCCGCTGCCGCCGACGGACTATTACGCGCGGAGCAAGCGGGCCGCCGAACAGGTAGTGCGGGAGGAAGCCGAGCGCGGAGGCCTCTCGGCGATCGCGATTCGCCCCAACGTCATCTACGGCGAACGCGATCAGCTGTTCACGCGGCGCCTGATCGCCAATCTCAAACGGGGAATCCTCCCGCAAATCGGGCCTGGCACGAATCATCTCTCGTGCGTGTATGCGGGCAATGTGGCATCCGCGATCCTCGCGGCCGTGGACGCCCCTGCGAAACCCGGCTTGCGCGTCTACAATGTCACGCGCGACGCCCCTCCCTTGCTCACCCAGCGCGAGTTCTTCGCGACGTTCGCCAGGTCAGCGGCGCTTCGGCCACTGCGCATCCCTGTGCCGGTGATGGTGATCCGCGGGGGAGTACGCCTCTGGACACTGGCAATGCGCGTCCTGTTGCCCGGCCGCTACACCGCGCTCGCGAATTCAGCGATGGCGTTCATCCTGGGAGAGAATCCGTACTCGATCGATCGCATCCGCGCCGAGTTGGGGTGGCAACCGCCGATCGATACGCGAACGGCCATCGCCCGGTCGGTGACGCGAATAACCGTCTGAGTCGCCTGGGGGTACTCAAATCAAAAGCCCGGGCGGTGCCCGGGCTCGATTAACGCAACGACGTCGCGGCGCTTACGGCTTCCGCTTCGCTGGAGCCTTAGCGGCGGGGGCGTGAGCGGGCGCGGGGGCAGGGGCGGGGGCGGCCATATGCGCCTTCGCCGTGTCGCCCATCATCATGTGCGTCGTATCACCGGGAGCCATCTTCATCGAGTCCGCCATTCTGGTCGTATCAGCAGGCGGCGTCGCGTTGCTCTGCTGCGCCTTCTTACATGCGCCTGCGGCCATGACAACGAGCGCCATGACCATTGCGATGCGCTTCATGCTTTCTCCTGTTGAGGGCCCTGTGGGTCGGAAGGGACGGCGAAACGTACATACGGGAACTGCACAGTCAAGCATCGCTAAGTTATAGGAATTATGCTCTCTTCCGACCGTCGTACCTTCCTTGGTTGGCTCGCCACACTTCCCGCGCTGCGCGGTGCGCAACGCGAAACGGAACAACAACCGACAATCGAAGTGCGGCCGACCGCGCTGTTTCAACAACCCGATGGGCGCAAGAACATGGTGCGCGTGACGATCGCGGGACTCGGCGCGCCGGCCGCCCGCGCGCGTGTGACCGATCGCCGCGGCGCACTCGTCGGCACCGCGGGACTGCTCCCGACACCCGAGGGCACCACGCTCGGCGGCGAGGTCTGGGTGCCGCTCTCCGAGCCGTCGGATTTCCAGGTCGACGTCGAGGTGGGGAAGGATCGCCTCGCGCGCCGGCGCGTGCGCCTCACCCCGCCGAAGCGCTGGACGCTGTACTGGCTGTCCTCGATTCACACCGACGTCGGCTACACGGATCTGCAGGAGCGAGCGCTCGAGGTTCATCGCAAGAATCTCGACGCCGCGCTCGCGCGACTCGCGACGAACCGCGACTTTCGTTTTACCGCCGAGTGCACGCTGCAGGTGTTGTCGTTTCTCGAGAACCGGTCGGCCGACGCAGGTGACGCGCTGTTGCAGGCGATTCGCGACGGCAAAGTCGCCTAGCACGTGCTGTTCGCCAACATGCTCACCGGCCTGCTCGATCACGAGACGTTTGCGCGGCTCGTGTGGCCCGCCGGGAAACTCGCGCGCGAGCGCGGGCTGACGTTCTCGACGGCGCAGATCACCGATGTGCCGGGACAGGCCTGGACATTCCCGACGCTGCTTGCGGCCAGCGGCGTGAAGTACCTGGCCAGTGGCGCGAATCCCGAGCGGGCCGTGCCGCTGCTGCCGGCGACGCCGGGGGCTGAGGGCACGGTCTACCCGCAGCTCTACTACTGGGAGGGTCCGGACGGCGGTCGCGTGCTGCATTGGCGGGGGCACCACTACGGCGACGGCTCGCGCTTTGGCTTCGATGTCGGCCCCGACGAGATGGCCCACCGACTGTCGGAGTGGCTGCTCAATCAGCCCGCCCTGCTCGCGCAGAACTGGCCGTATGACACGGCGCTGCTATACGGGGCGGACTGGCAGGACAACGCTCCAATGAAGGAAGCGATGGTGGCCAACCTTCAGGAATTCGCCCGCCGCTACCTCTTTCCTCGCATCATTCCCGGCCGTGCCGAGGATTTCTTTCGCGACGTCGAGCGCCGCTTTGGGCCGCGCATTCCGGTGCGCCGGGGCGATACGGGCGTGTACTGGGAAGACGGCGCCGCCTCGACTGCGGCGCAGCTGGCGACCTTCCGCGCGGCCCAACTGAGCGCTCGCGCGGCCGAGATCGTGAGCTTGTGGGACGATCGCATCGAGCCGCGCGCTGAGGATGTGCTCGTGCAGCGGCGCGAGCGGGCCGCGGAACGGACCGCCATGTGGCGGGATCTGCTCCTGTTCGGCGAGCACACGTGGGGCGCCGATGTCAGCGTCTCCGACCCCACGTCGCGGCAGACGATCGCCCAATGGGAGTACAAGCGGCGCTTCATCGACGCCGGCTCCGCCGCGGCCCGCGATCTGATGAGCGACAGCCTGCTGCGGCTCGGGCGAGCGACCCGCGCGGGACGGGGCCGGCTGGTGTTCAATGCCGGAGCGTGGGAGCGCACCGACGTCGCCCGTGTCCCGGGAGGCGCCGGTAAGGCGCTCACGCTCGAGGGCCGAGATCTCCCGTCCGTCGATCTCGAAGACGGCGACGCTCTCGTCCTGTTCCGCGAGGTGCCGCCCCTCGGCTATGTGGCGCTGACCGAATCCGATCGGGAGCCGCGCGCCCCCACATCCGACGGCGAGGCGCTCGATGCCAGCGCCGGTGGCTTCAAGGTCCAGCTCGATCCCGCCAGCGGCGCGATCCGGTCGTTGTCCGGACCCGACGGCAAGGAGCGCGTCAAACCGTCCGACTGGTCCGGAGTGAACCAGCTCGTGTACGCGCGCGGCGGCGAGCGCAGCGCCCTGTGGACGACCGGCAATCGCGACGATCTCAAGAACGCGCCACAGCTCGAGATCACACAGGCCAAGCACGTTCGCACACGCCGTGAGAAGCTCCCGGGCATCGGGGTGCGGCTCGTGACGGACCGTTCGCTCGAGGGACTCACGTCCGTCGTCTCCACGGTCACGCTCTACGACGAGCTGCCCTGGGTGGACATCGAAAACCGGATCGTGAAAACCCCGACGCTGACGAAGGAAGCGCTCTACGTCGCCTTCCCATTCGCGTTCCTCAAGCCAACCGTCGAGGTCGAGGTACCGCTCGGCCGCATGACGGTCGAGCGCGACCAGCAGCCGGGCAGTTGTCGCGACTGGTACTGTCACGCGCATTGGGTCTGGCTGCGCGAAGGATCCGACGGCGTCCTGTGGAGCGCACCCGACACTCCACTGTTCACGCTGAACGACCTGTTTCGGGGCGCGTGGCGGCGCAGCATCGTGCCGGATGGCACGCTGTTCGCCTATGCGATGAACAACTACTGGCACACGAACTACGCGGCAGCGCAGGGTGGTCCCGCGACGTTCCGATTCAGATTGTCACTGCTCGCGCCCGGCGACGCCGCCGAGCCGGTGCGCCGCGGGTGGGCCGCCTGCGATCCACTCCATCTCAGTCCATCCTACAGCAACGCCACACCCGGCCCGCTGATCGGAAAGGATCGCGCCCTGTTCTACGCCGACAAGAACGTCATGATCGTCGGGGCCAAGCCGGCCGACGACGGGGATGGCGTGATCGTGAAACTGCTCGACGTCGCGGGCCAGGCGCGGTCTGTCGGCGTCTGGCCGGCCGCCTACGCATTCAAGCTGGCCAGACGGACCAACATCGTCGAGCAAAACGGGGATCCGATCGCAATCGGCTCGGACGGAAGAGCGAGTGTCGATGTGGCGGCGTGGGGCGTCGCCGCGGCTCGGCTGTTTACGCCCGCCGAGGGCTCCTGACCGGCGCGCGAGGTGAAGTCGAGTTCGCGCCGAAAGACGTCCCGCTGCGCGATGACGTCCGCACGCTGGGCGCTCTCGTCGGTGACGTGCTCCGCGAGCAGTGTGGCGAGGAGTTCTTCCAACTCGTGGAGCGCGCCCGCCGTGCCGCGATCGCCGCACGCGGGGACGAGCTCGAGGCCCTGGTCAAAGGCCTGCCGCCGCGCAATGCCGAAACGCTGATCCGCGCGTTCGCCACATACTTCGAAGTCGTCAATCTCGCAGAGCGCATTCATCGCATTCGGCGCAGGCGCGATTATCTGCGCGGTGCAGCCGGTCCCCAGGAAGGGAGCCTCGCGGCCACCGCTCAACAGCTGGCCGCCGGCGGCATCAGCGCGCCGCAAATCGTCGCGCTGCTCGAGCGGCTGCTGGTCGAGCCGGTCTTCACGGCGCATCCCACCGAAGCAATGCGCCGCACGCTGCTCGAAAAGGAGCAGGTGATCGGCCGGCTGCTGGTGGAGCGGCTGGACCCGTCGCGCACGCCGGACGAAGAGCGGGCCGCGCTGGCGCGGATCCGGGAAGAAATCACCGCCACGTGGCAAACCGATCCCCAACCGTCCGCGCGCCCGACCGTGATGGACGAGCTCGAAAACGTGCTCTTCTACCTGACCGACGTCGTGTACCGGATCGTCCCGCCGTTCTCGGAAGAATTGGAGCAAACCGTTCAGACCGCGTTCCGAATCGACGCGCACGCCTTTCCCACCCGTCCCATCGTGCGCTTTGGTTCCTGGGTCGGCGGCGACATGGACGGTAATCCCAACGTAGGTGCCGGGACGCTGCGGTCGGCGCTGGCGCGGCAGCGCGAGCTGGCGCTTGGGCGCTACCGGCGCGAGGCGACGGAGCTCGCGCGACGGCTGTCTCAGTCAGGCGCGCGCACGGGCGTGAGCGACGCCGTACGCGAGCGCGTTGCGACCTACAGCGCGCAGTTCCCCAAGGTCCTCGCCGAGATTCCGGCGCGCTATTACGACATGCCCTACCGCGTGCTGTTCAGCCTGATCGCCGCGCGCCTCGACGCCACGCGGCGCGACGCAGCGGGCGGCTACACCGGGGCGGGCGAGCTCGAAGCAGACCTCGATGCGGTCGGCGCCAGCCTGCGCGCTCATCAGGGCGAGCACGCGGGCCTTTTCCCTGTGCAGCGCTTCCTGCGTCGAGTCCAAACGTTCGGCTTTCATCTGGCGACGATCGACGTCCGGCAACACGCGCAGGTGCATCGCGCGGTGCTGGCCACGCTCCTGGCCGATTCGCAGTGGACCTCACGGTCCCCGGCCGATCGCGCCGTACGGCTCCGCCAGCTGCTCGAGCGAGGCGAGAAGCCACAGGGCTCGGCGGATGACCAGGCGACACGCACGCTGGAGGTGTTCCAGGCGATCGCGGACTGCCGCGCGCGGTTCGGGCCTCATGCCGTGGGGCCGTACATCATCAGCATGGCGCAAGGTCTGGATGACGTGCTCACCGTGCTGGTGCTCGCTTCTTGGGGTGGGCTCGCGGAGGGGGGGGGGCAACGCGTGCCGCTCGACGTCGCTCCCCTCTTCGAGACAGTCGCCGCGCTTCAGGGCGCCCCACAGGTGATGCACGCACTGCTCGCCGATCCCTGGTACCGCGCGCACCTGGCCGCGCGCGGAATGCAGCAGATGGTGATGATCGGATACTCCGACAGCAACAAGGACGCGGGTATTGGAGCGGCCCGCTGGGCGCTGCAGCAGGCTCAAGCCGGGCTCGTCGAGACGGCCACACGCGCGCAGGTCGATCTCACGTTTTTTCACGGCCGCGGCGGAACGGTCAGCCGCGGCGGCGGGAGAATCACCAGCGCGATCCTCAGCGCGCCGCGCGGCTCGGTTCGGGGACGGCTTCGACACACCGAACAGGGTGAAGCGATCAACGCGAAGTACGGCCTCCGCGGCATCGCGATGCGGACGCTGGAGCAGACGGTCAGCGCGGTCATGCTCGCGACCGCCCGTCCTCCGGCCCCGGATGCTCGCGAGGCCGAGTGGGCCGGCATCATGGACAGCATCGCGCGCGACAGCCGCGCGGCCTATCGCGCACTCGTGTATGATGACCCGAATTTCGTCGAGTACTTCCGGCTGGCGACGCCGATCGACGTCATCCAGCGCATGGAAATCGGCAGTCGCCCGGCCTCACGGCCGGGTAACGCCGAACAGGCGCTCGAGATCGAAGGACTCCGGGCGATTCCGTGGGTGTTCGCCTGGACGCAGAGTCGCCACCTGGTGCCGGGATGGTATGGCCTCGGCACGGCATTGGATCGAGCGACGGAGCGCCACGGCTCGCAGGTGTTGTGCGAAATGGCTCGCGAGTGGCCGTTTCTCCGGGTGCTGCTCGACGACGTGGAAATGGTGCTCGGCACGGCCGATCTCTCGATCGCGGCGCGCTACGCGCATCTCGCCGGTGCGCTCGGCGAACACTACTTCCCTGCCATTCGCGCGGAGTTCGATCGCACCGTCGCCAACGTGCTCGCGGTGAAACAGCAGCGGGCTCTGCTCGACTCCGATCCGGTGCTGCAGCGCTCGATTCGATTGCGCAATCCGTATGTCGACCCGATGAGCCTGTTACAAATCGACCTGCTGGAGCGCTGGCGTGCCGAGGGACGGCCGGGGCCCGACAACGACGTGTTCCGGGCGTTACTCGCAACCGTGCGTGGCATTGCGCAAGGGTTGCAGAGCACGGGTTAAAAGGTTTAACGTCGAGCCATGACTCAACCGACGACACTCGCCGAGCTGAAGCAGACAGAGTGGGCCAGTGCGGCCCGCCGCCAGCGCACCGTCAAAGACGAAATGCGGGAAAACCTCATCTGTTTACTCGAGAACGGCTCGCCGCTGTTCCCGGGGATCGTGGGGTATGAGGAGACGGTCATTCCGCAGCTCGTGAACGCGATTCTGTCGCGCCACAACTTCATTCTCCTGGGCCTGCGCGGGCAGGCGAAAAGCCGCATCCTGCGCCAGCTCGTCACGCTGCTCGACGAAGAGATTCCCATTCTGGCGGGCAGCGAAGTCAACGACGATCCATTCGTCCCCATTTCGAAATACGGCCGTGAGCTGATCGGTGAACGCGGCGACAAGACGCCCATTGCCTGGTTGGCGCGCGAGCTGCGCTTCGTCGAGAAGCTGGCGACGCCGGACGTCACCATCGCCGACATCATCGGCGACGTCGATCCCATCAAGGCGGCGCGCGGCGGGCACCTCCTGTCCGACGAATTGACGATGCATTTCGGCCTACTGCCGCGCGCCAACCGCGGCATCTTCGCGATCAACGAGCTGCCGGACCTCGCGGGCAAGATTCAGGTGGGACTCTTCAACATCATGCAGGAAGGCGACGTCCAGATTAAGGGCTATCCCGTCCGCCTCAATCTCGACGTCGCGCTCGTTTTTACAGCCAACCCCGAGGACTACACCGCGCGCGGCAAGATTATCACCCCGCTCAAGGACCGTATCGGGTCCGAAATCACCACGCATTATCCGCTGACCGTCGAGCTCGGCACCGCGATCACGCAGCAGGAGGCCTGGGTCGAGCGGAACGGCGGCGGGAACAGGTCGATTCGCATTCCTGATTTCATGGCTGAGCTGATCGAGCGCATCGCGTTCGAAGCGCGCGAGGACAAGCGGGTCGATCGGCGCAGCGGCGTCTCGCAGCGCCTGCCGATCAGCGTGCTCGACAACGTGCTCTCCAACGCGGAACGCCGCACCATCGTCACGAAGGAAAAACATGTCGTCCCGCGCATCTCCGACGTCTACGCCGCCGTGCCGGCGATCACCGGCAAGCTCGAGCTCGAGTACGAAGGCGAGCTGCAGGGCTCGGAGACGATCGCCAAGGATCTGATCCGGCGCGCGGCCGGCCGCACCTTCGAGGGCCGTGTCGGTGGCGCCAACGTGGACGACATCGTCCACTGGTTCGATGAGGGGGGCGCTCTCAAAATCACCCCGGACGAGCGTTCCGAGGCGCTGTTGAAGGGCTTCACCGTCGTTCCGGGCCTGCTCGACCTGATCGACCAGGTGGGGCTCGCCGGCAAGAAGGATCCCGCCACGATGGTGTCGGCGTGCGAGCTGGTGCTCGAAGGGCTCGTCGCCGAGAAGCGCATCGCGCGCAACGAAGAGCTCGGCTATGTGCGGGCGCGGTCGGAGCAGAAACCTCCCTTCGGAAAAGGGCCAACCGGTCCAGGAGCGGGTCCCAACCTGTTCACGTAGTCCCCTTTCACATTCGGGAGTCGCCATGGGCGAACTCGTCTTTGGACTTGTACTCCTCGCGGTTGCCTTCTTCCTGCGCCTCGGCGCTGCCACGGTGCGCGGTGAGAGCGCCGGCGGCCGCCCAATCAGCGGCGTCCTGCGCATTCTCAGCTACGTCGCCCTCACGATCGGCGCCATCACGGTGCTCGGCTCGACAGCCGTGGTGATCAACGCGGGTGAGGTCGGCGTGCGGCACGCGTTCGGCACCGTGGATCCCAAGCCGCTGCTCGCCGGAATCCGCGTCGTGTCACCCTGGTCCTCGGTGGAACGGTTCTCGACGCGCGAGGAGCAGTGGCCGCGCGCCGGGGCGCAGGTGGAGGAGATCGAGGCGCTGTCGTCCGAGCAAATGGGCATGCACGTCGAGGTGTCGATCCGCTGGCAGATCGATCCACAACAAGCGCCGCGGATCTACACGGAAATCGGCGATGAAGACCAGATCCGTGGGGCCGTCTTGAACGCGATCCGCAAGGGCGTCCGCGACGGGATGGTCCAGTACTCGATCAATGACATCGCCAAGCGCACGCAGATCGCCAACACCATGGAA
>DAIQBJ010000045.1:0-14974 GCA_036781225.1 Gemmatimonadales bacterium
CAAGCTGCCGGCGCCGCAAACATCCGTGGAAAACTGCGTCGCGCACAACGGCAACCTGATTCCCGTCCCCGGCCGCGACATCATGGTGCAAGGCTGGTATCAGGGCGGCATTTCGGTATTCGACTTCACCGATCCCGGGCATCCCAAGGAGATCGCGTTCTTCGACCGCGGGCCGATGGACTCGACCAAGCTCCAGATGGCGGGCAGCTGGTCGGCGTACTGGTACAACGGCTACATCTACAGCTCCGAGATTGCGCGCGGGCTCGATGTCCTGGAGCTTCAGCCGAGCGCGTGGTTGACGCAGAACGAAATCGACGCCGCCAAGCTGGTGAAGCTCACGTTTCAGAACGTACAGGATCAGCAGCGTCTCACCTGGCCGGCGAGCTTCGTCGTCGCGCGCGCGTATCTCGACCAGCTCGAGCGCTCGAAAGGGCTGGCGGCCGACCGCATCACCGCGGTGCGTGCGGCCCTCGGCACGGCGGAGAGCGCGCCAGTGCCGAAGCGACGGACGACCCTGAATGCGCTCGCCACGCAGCTCGATCGAGATGCGGCGGGCGCGGCGGATGGGGCGAAGGTGCGGTCGCTCGCGGGTGTAGTGAGAGGATTGGCGAAGTAGCGTTTTCTGGGTACGGTTTGCAGTCGTTTGGTTATGAAGTGGCCAGGTCCTCGGACTAGCGTGCAGCATGGCGTCGTACGAGGACCTGGACGCATTTAAGGCGTGCCACCAGCTGGCGCTCGCAGTTCATACGCTCACGGAAGGCCTCGACGAGAAAGACCCCGAGCTCAGCGCGCAGCTGTGGGGCGCGGCGCTGATCGCGCCGAGTCGCATCGCGCGCGGCTCCGCGTTCCGGAATCGGAAGATGTTCTGGGCATGCGTCGACCGCTCGTTGGCCGCGCTCTACGAAATCGAGTATCACCTCAAGATGGGATATACGATGGGGGTGATCTCACAGGAGGATCACCATCATCTCGAAAGTTTACGCGGGCGCGCAGTGTTCTACTCCGTGAAACTCGTGATGGACCTCATTGGGCCCGATCCGGAGGACACCGCGAAGTCCTAACCTCCTAGCGGATCCGTGTTACTGGCCGTAACCTAGCGTCATGCTCCGTCGAATCTCGTGGGTGCTCGGGTGCGCAGCCGGGGTGGCCGTCCTGCTCGGCGCGTGTGGGAAAGGTCAGCCGGCGAGCGTCGCCATCAGCAGCCCCGCCGAAGGAGACACGGTCACCGGGTCGGCAGTGCATGTGACGCTGGCCGTGAGCGGCGTCCCGCTGGCGCCCGCCGCCGAGGAGCGGCCTGGCACCGCCCATCACCATCTGTTTCTCGATGTGGACACGGGTCCGCTCGATCAGAAAATCCCTTCCGGCGTGACCGGCGTCATTCATCTGGGGCGTGCGCAGACCGAGTATCACTGGGACAGCGTCGCCGCTGGTCCGCATCGGATCATCGCTGTCCTCGCCGACTGGCAGCATATCCCGCTTGCTCCGCTCGCGACGGATACGGTCCACTTCGTCGTACAGCGCTGAGCAGGAGGAGCGGGCCTCAAAACACAACAGGCCTACGTCACCCGCGCAGCCTGCTCCGCTCCCTCCCCAATCACGAGACCCGTTCCTGCGGCTTGCGCTGCGATCGCGCGACGCAGCTCGGCGATTTCCCTGTCTGAGCGGCCGGCTGCCCGCAGCTTCCGGTTCATCTCCACGGTCTTGACCGCACCCTTGAGCGTGCCGAGCGCGAGTGTCGCGCACTGGGGCCGCGACGCCGCGATGCCCCGGCCGAGGAGATCCAGCATCTCCTCGTAGGAGAAGTCGAGAATCTCCGCGAACGTCGGCTGCTGGTGGTTGGTCCGCTCGGCCAGGATCGACGCCGCCGCCTGGCTCAGCGTGCAGCCGACCCCTTCGAAGCTCACCGCCTCGACGCGATCCGAGTCCGCGTGCGCCTTGACGTACATCGTGATGATGTCGCCGCATCCCGGGTTGCCACCCGGGATGCGGGCGTCCGCATCGGTGAGCGTGCCGCGGTGGCGCGGTCGTTGATAGTGATCGACCAGCCAGGCGACCCGCGTTTCCTGATCCACTACGGTTTCTCCACCGGGCTGCGCACGAGGTTGCCCCACTCCGTCCACGACCCGTCGTAGTTGCGCACCCGATCGAATCCCAGCAGGTACGTCAGCGCGAACCAGGTGTGGGACGAGCGCTCGCCGATGCGGCAGTAAGCAATCACCTCGTCGCCTGGTGTGAGCCCGTTTTCTTCCTGATAGATCGTCCGCAGCTCGCTCGCCGGCCTGAAGGTGTGCGTCTCCGGGTTTACCGCGCGACCCCACGGGATGCTCCGCGCGCCCGGGATGTGGCCGCCGCGCAGCGCCCCCTCATTCGGGTATTCGGGCATATGCAGCCGCTCGCCGCGATACTCCTCCGGGCTTCGCACATCGACCAACGCATTGCCGCGCCTGACGTGCTCCATGACTTGATCGCGGAACGCGCGGTTGCGACTGTCATCGCGCTCCGAGACGGTGATGCTCCCCTCCCGCGAGCGCGGCACCGCGGTCACCAGCTCGCGCCCCTCCTGGGCCCAGCGCAGCCGCCCGCCGTCCATCAGCCGGAGGTTGTTCAGGCCAAAGAGCCGGAATACCCAGAACGCGTACGTCGCCCACCAGTTGTTCTTATCACCGTAGAGGACGATCGTGGTGTCGTCGTCGATGCCCTTCGACCGCAACAGGCGCTCGAAGCGCGGGCCATCGATGTAGTCTCGGATCAACGGATCGTTGAGGTCGGCGACCCAATCGATCTTCACTGCGCCGGGGATATGCCCCGTCTCATAGAGCAGAATGTCCTCGTTGGATTCGACGAGGCGCACTTTCGGATCAGCCAGGTGATCTGCCACCCACTGGGTCGAAACCAGGACCTCGGGGTGCGCGTACCCGCGGGCCACGATGTCGGCCACGGGTGCCACAGTCTCAG
Source organism: Gemmatimonadales bacterium (assembly GCA_036781225.1). Classification (GTDB taxonomy): domain Bacteria; phylum Gemmatimonadota; class Gemmatimonadetes; order Gemmatimonadales; family GWC2-71-9; genus 20CM-2-65-7. Next base: position 2,956 of record DAIQBJ010000045.1, read on the forward strand.
GCATGTTGCCTCCTCTCCAGCGTTTTCCGTCCGGGCCGAAAGCAACGCGACCGGCCAGAGCCCGGATTTCCGGAGTCGCAGCCGGTCGCGTGATTCGTGAACTGTGTTACGCTATGACGAAACCCACGCCCAGGCCGGACCCCGATGGGGGGGGGGCCCGCTACAGATGCAGACCAGCGTCACGTTCGCCATGGCTGCTCGCAATAACGACGAAGTGGGCGGTGATGTCAAGGCGCTAATGCTTCGGCGTCAGCGTCACAACGGACAACACGGTCGATACCGCGATCAGGATGATGATGATCCACTCCAGGGTCTCCATGCGACGCGTAGCCGCGCGGTCCGTCATCTTGCCGTAGATCCCATCGATCGTTTGCAGCTTGCGGGCGATGCTCGTGTCCCAATCCGGGAGGTGGAACCGCCGGGACGCGAGCGCGTAGACGCGCGAGAGAAACTGATCCCCGACCAGCTTCAGCGCGTTGGTCACCTGCTCGAACAGAATCGCGGCATCGAGCTCGAGGCGCGCCAGACTGCGGAGATCGGGACCCACGGGCGCCATCCGCCACGGCCGGCGTGACCGACCCAGCAGCGCCTCGTACGCGCGCTCGAGCACATCGTCCAGCTCGTGGTCCAGATAGCGCATCTCCAGCAGCTGCGTGTTGGCAAACTCGAGAATGTCGCGGACGTCATCGCCTTCGGGATCGAACAGGAGCGCCGCGTCCGTGTCGATGATGGTGGCGTCATTCGGCCCGAAGGAGAGCCGCGCCGCCGTCGCGTCCGCGATTTCCTGCTGGGACAAGGGATGCGGTGCCGCCCGCAGCAGCTGCGCCACCGTGAGTGCCTCCGTCGTCCACAGCATGGCCGCGTCGCACGGCTCGCTGAACGTCTCGATGTGAAAGATCGAGTAGTCTTCGACCAAGTCGGCGATGCGCGGCCGGACCGCGGCGTCGCCCAGGTCGCCCAGCAGCTGCTCCACGTGGCGGCGCGAGTCCTTCAGCAACCGCTCATTCCCCCACAGGTCCTCGGCCAGCCCGGGCAGCCGCGTCAGCTCGCCGGCCAGCGGAATCGCATAGCTGACCGAGACTGCACCGAAGTCGTATAGCACGACCTCGACTCCCGGTGTTGTTTGCCATCCGTCTCCCGTTTGCGGCTCGCCGCCCCGGGCGACATGCAACGGGGCCGGCCGGTACTCGAAGGACGCCGGCGCGCGCCGCTTGTATTTGATCGTCTGACGCTCGACGCCTTCGAACAGGCGGCGCTCGGCGGCGTCGAGATCGATCGCCTGGGCCACTTCGTAGGCGAACATCGGGAAACATGTGCCCTTCGCAATGCGGGGTCGCATGTCAGAAAGCTAGTCACGGAGCCACTATGTCGACCCTCCATGTCGCGATCACGGGACGGGACAAGCGCCACCTCGCCGCCCTCGGACCAAAGCTCCGGGTGGTGGTGGTGGGGTATCGTGAAGAGAAGCATCGCTTCGTCGTGGATGCATACATCCACTCGGACAAGGTCGCGTGGCTGAAGCGGCAAGGGTACGGAGTGACGCGTCTGGAACAGATCGACGCGCACGATCGCGCCCGCCAGGCGGAAGGACGCGCCGCCGTCGCCAGGCGCCTCAAGAAGGGCCGCTACGGCGACGTCGTCTGGGGCGGCGGCTACCTCACCGCCGATGAAGTCGAGCAAGCCATGGTGCTCGGCGAACGGAACCACGCCGCGTACTTCGAGCGCATCGCGCTACCGCATGTGACGTGGGAAAGACGCCGCTGTCACGCGTTCCGCATCGGCAAGGGGGATGGCCGGAGCCGACCTGCCGTCTGCTTCATCGGGGGCGTGCACGGCCGCGAATGGGGCGGCCCCGACATCCTCATCTACTTCGCCATGCGGCTGCTGCGCGCCTACCGGGACCGGGAAGGCTTCCGGCTCGGCAAGAAGCGCGTTTCGCCGGCGCTGGTCCGCCGCCTGGTGGAGACCATGGACATCGTGGTGCTGCCCCAGGTCAACCCCGACGGACGCGCTTTCAGCATGGACCGGCATCCGTTTTGGCGGAAGAACCGGCGGCCCGCGCCGCGCGGACAGGGATTCCGGTGCATCGGCGTGGACCTGAATCGCAACTTTCCCTTCTTGTGGCGCTTCGACCGGCACTTCGCCCCGGGCACGGTGGAGAGCACGCACAAGCCGGGCGACTACGAGACGTACGTCGGCCCCCGACCGGCCTCCGAGCCCGAGACGCGCAACGTGATCTGGCTGCTCGACCGGTTTCCCAACATCCGCTACTACGTGGATCTGCACAGCTACGGCGAGACGATTCTCCACAGCTGGGGCAGCGATGACGACCAGTCCCGGGAGCCGCGCATGAACTTTCGGAACAAGGCCTACGACGGCAAGCGGGGTCGCATCCTCGACGATGTGTATCGCGAATACATTCCGGCGGGCGACAAGAACGACGCGGTGCAGATGGGCCGCCATATGGCTGCCGCGATTCGGCTGGTGCGGGGGCGCGAGTACAAGGTGAAGCAATCGGTCGGCCTCTATCCCACCGCCGGGGCATCAGATGACTATGCCTACAGCCGCCACTGGGTCGATCCGAAGAAGGGCAGGCTCATCGCCTTTACCATCGAGTGGGGCCGCAGCCACGCGTCCACGCCGTTTCACCCGCCCTACCCCGAGATGCGCAAGGTCATGCGCGAGGTGAGCGCGGGCCTGCTGGCGCTGTGCCTGCGCGCGCTGAGGAGTCGCACCAACAGATCGAGGGCGTAACCGACACGGAGGGGGGGAGGGCCCAGCAACGGAAGCGCCCGGTGTCGACGTGACCCCGGGCGCTTGCTGCTTTCGCTACTTCTTTTTCTTTTTCTTCTTTTTCATCGCCATGGGAGCACTCCTTCCTACGGGAAGTGCGGAGGCGCTTCGCTCTGACTCGCCCACGTACAAGCAACGTACACACTCTCCGAGCGGCGGCAAGACCGTCACAAATCGGAAACTGCTTGACGATGGCCCTCGGAAGTGGAGAATAATCCGATGGCCACCATCCGGATTTGGCGAGCACTGCTCGCTTCGTTCGTTCTCGCGGCTCCCGCGCTGTCTGCTCAAACCGCCACGCCCGGTGCAAAGCGGGCGGTGGTGTACACCACGGCCGACAGCACGAACCTGCGTCTGACGCCGACCGATACACTCACATTCCAGCAGTCCGCGCCCACCACCGAGGCCGAGATCTACGTCTTCGTCGATCCACGGCGCACGTTCCAAACGATGATCGGCATCGGCGGCGCGTTGACCGATGCCGCCGCGGAAACATTTGCCAAGATTCCGACGGACCGGCAGGCCCAGCTGCTCGACGCGTACTACAGTCCAGAGCGCGGTATCGGCTACACGCTCGCCCGGACGAACATCAACAGCTGTGACTTCTCGAGCGCGAGCTATACGTACGTCACCGAGGGCGACACGAATCTGAGCAGCTTCACCATCGCGCCCGATCTCAAGTACAAGATCCCCCTGATCAAGCGCGCGCTGGCAGCGAGCGGTAACCGGCTCAAACTGTTCGCCAGCCCGTGGAGCCCGCCCGCGTACATGAAGGACAACAACGACATGCTCCACGGTGGGCATCTGCGGCCGGCGTACCGCCAGGCGTGGGCGCTGTACTACACGAAATTCATCAAGAGCTACCGGCAGGCGGGCGTGCCGGTATGGGGAATCACCATCCAGAACGAGCCGATGGCGAAGCAGACCTGGGAGTCGTGCATCTACCAACCCGACGAGGAGCGCGATTTCCTCCGGGATCACCTCGGCCCCGTGATGGTCAAAGAGGGGCTCAAGGATGTCAACATCATCGTCTGGGACCACAACCGGGATTTGATCGTGCAGCGCGCGCTCGCGATCTTCAGCGATTCCGCGGCCGCACGGTATGCGTGGGGCGTGGGATTTCACTGGTACGAAGACTGGTCGGGCGGGACGCAGATGTACGAGAACGTGGCGCTCGTGAGCCGGCTCTACCCCAACAAGCATCTGCTCTTCACCGAGGGCACGCCGGCGAATTTCGACTCCACCGCGTACGGCCGGTGGAGCCTGGGCGAGGCGTATGGGCGCTCGATGATTCACGATTTCAATTCGGGCGCGGAGGGCTGGACGGACTGGAACATCCTGCTCGATGAAAAGGGCGGTCCCAACCACGTCGGCAACTACTGCTTTGCACCGATCCATGCCGACACGCGCACCGGTCAGTTGATCTACACGAATTCGTACTATTACATCGGGCAATTCTCGAAATTCATCCGCCCGGGCGCCAAACGGATTGCCGTGGCGCCGAGTCGCAGCATGCTGCTGGCGACCGGGTTCAGGAACCCGGACGGCAGCGTCGCGGTGGTCGTGGTGAACCCGACAGAGCGTGCCGGCGAGTACCATCTCAGCGTCGGGACAGCCGCGGTGACCGTGCGCTCGCCGGCGCACTCGATCCAGACGGTGGTGTTCTAGGGTAGTCGGAATGACCTTCACCGCGGCGACGTTGACGTTCTTTCGCGGCCTCGCGCGCCACAACGCGAAGCCCTGGTTCGAGGCGCACCGGGCGGACTACGAGCAGGAGGTCGTCGCGCCGATGCGGGCCCTGATCGAGGAGTTGGACGTCCGCCTGGCCCTCTTCGCCCCCGAGATCACGGGGCACCCGAAGCGCTCGATGTTTCGGATTTACCGCGACGTGCGCTTCTCCAAGGACAAGTCGCCGTACAAGACCAACGCCGGCTGCTGGTTCTGGCATCGCGACGCGGACCCGCGAGTCGGAGACAGCGCCGAAGGCGGTGGGGCGGGGTTCTACTTCCACCTGCAGCCCGGGAGCTCGTTCACGGGTGCCGGGATCTGGATGCCGCCGCGCCCGCTGCTGGGCAAGCTGCGCGACGCAATCGCCGAGGATCCGCGCGGCTTCGAACGCGTGGTGAAAAACTCGAGCTTCGTGCGGCGCTTCGGAGGACTGGACGACGAGCATACGCTCAAGCGCATGCCGCGCGGCTTCGACGAGACGCACCCCGCAGCGCGCTGGCTCAAGTTCCAGTCGTTTGTCTCGGGACGCGAGCTGAGCGACAAGCAGGTCACCAGCCCGCGGCTCGCGGCGGTGTTGCAGGACGATTTCTCGAGGCTGCTGCCCCTCGTGCGCTGGTTGAACGGCGCGCTCGGGCTCAAGGCTGCAACGACGCGATAGACCGGAGGACGTATGTCAGACGTGAACCGTCGCACATTCCTGAGCGTCACCGCTTCCGCCGCCACGGCCATGCTCATCAGACCCGACTTGCTGCGCGGCACACGCGCCAACTCCGCCATCCGCGTCGGCCTGCTCGGCTGTGGCGGACGCGGTACGGAAGACGCGTCGAATCTCGTCGACACCGGCGGCGCGCAAGTGGTCGCGCTGGCCGATCTCTTCCAGGACCAGCTCGACGCGGCGCATGCCCACTTCGATCAGATGCAGCAGGCCAAAGGTTACGCCGCGCTCGATGCGAAACAGCTCTTCGTCGGCCCCCACGCGTTCGAGCAGATCGCCGCATCCAAGGACGTGGATGCGATCGTCATCGCGACGCCGCCCTTCTTCCATCCCCAACACCTCGACGCGGTCGTGACGGGCGGCAAGCACGTCTACCTCGAGAAGCCGGTGGCGGTCGACGTCCCCGGGGCGAAGAAGGTCATCGAGATTGGTAAGCGCGCGCAAGGCAAGCTCAGCCTCGACGTGGGCTTCCAGATCCGCGACTGCCCGCCGTTTGTCGAGCTGGTCAACCGCATCCACAACGGGGCGATCGGCAACATCGTCTGCGGCGAGGCCTACTACCTCACCGGCTACATCGATCGCCCGCCATGGCCCACTGCCTCACCCGCCGAGCGGCGCTTGCGCAACTGGGTGCGCGACCGGGTGCTGTCGGGCGACATCATCGTCGAGCAGAATATCCACGTCATCGACATCTGCAACTGGGTGCTCCAGGCGCATCCCGTGAAGGTGAGCGCGACGGGCGGACGCCAGGGGCGACCCGCCGATGACGGCGATTGCTACGGGAACTACAACGCCGTCTTTCACTATCCGAATGACGTGAGGGTCACGTTCAGCTCGACGCAGTTCGCCAAGGGATGGTGGGACGTGAGCGAACGCTTCTTCGGTACCAAGGGCACGTCGATCTCGCCCTACACGGGGCCCCTCGGGATCTGGGGCGACGAGCCGTGGCAGGCGCCGCTCGTGGTGCAGCAACCGGGGGGGGCGCAGCAGGCGGCGTTCTCGGTGACGGGCAACTTCACCTCCAATCTGCAGGACGCCGATTCCGAAAAGAAAAAAGCGTTCATCGAGAGCATCAACAGCGGCAAGTTTCACAATCAGGCAGACAAGGGGGCCGAATCGGCGCTGTCGTGCATGATGGCGCGAACGGCGGCGTACACGGGACGCGATGTCACCTGGGACGAGCTGCTGAAGTCGACCGAAGTCTGGGAATCGAAACTCGATCTGGCCAAGTTGCGCTGAGGTGCCGGATGGATATCACACGCCGTGACTTCGTGAAATCATCCCTGGCGATCGCTGCGGTCTCGGGACTGCCGCTCGGCGCAGGGGCACCGGGGATCAAGAAGGGCCTCGTGTTCGACATGGTGTCCGACAAGCTGAGCTACGGCGACCGCTTCAAGCTGGTCCGGGACGCGGGCTTCGAAGTCGTACAGGCGCTGACGGAGCCCGATCAAGGCAAGGCCGAAGAGATGAAGCGCGCGGCGGACGCGGCCAATCTCCGCATCGACTCGGTGATGAATGTGGATCACTGGCAGTATCCGCTCTCATCCAGTGATCCCGCGGTCGTCGAGAAGAGCTTGTGCGGCATGCGGACGTCACTTCAGAACGCCAAGTTGTGGGGCTCCGATGCGGTGCTGCTCGTTCCCGCCGTCGTGAATCCCCAGACCTCCTATCGCGACGCCTGGACGCGCTCGCAGGCGCAGATTCGCAAGCTCCTTCCGCTGGCCGAGCAGCTCAGAGTCGTGATTGCCATCGAAGAGGTCTGGAACAAGTTCTTGCTCAGCCCGCTCGAGATGGCGCAGTACATCGACGAGTTCCAGAGCCCCTGGGTTCAGGCGTGGTTCGATGTCGGCAACGTTGTACTGTATGGCTATCCGCAGGATTGGATCCGCTCGCTGCGCAAGCGGACCGTCAAAGTCCACCTCAAGGATTTCAAGCGCAAAGAGGGCGGCTACGCCTGGGTGAACCTCGGCGATGGTGACGTGGATTGGGCTGCTGTGCGAGCGGCGTTCACCGACGTCGGCTATGCCGGCAGCGTGATCGCCGAGCTGGACGGCGGCGATGCGGCGTACCTGCAGGACGTCAGCCGCCGCATCGACCGCCTGCTCCTGGGCTGAGGCTCAATCCCCCGAGCCTGGGGCTGGTTCAGCGGTTGACGATCCGCGCGGGGATCGTCAGGACCAGCATGCTGCCGATTGCCATGACGCCCGCGAGCGCGTAGACCCCGACGTCTGTCGACCCCGTGCGATCGACGAGCCAGCCGATCATCCACGGACCGAGAAACCCGGCGAGGTTGCCGATCGAGTTGATGACGGCAATTCCCGTCGCAGCGGCCGCGTCGGCGAGAATGGCGGTGGGCAGGCACCAGAACTGCGAGAGCGACGTCGTCACACCGGCCATCGCGAGAGACATCCCTGACAGCGCGATGGCCGTGTCCCGACCGTAGCGGACCGTCACGAGCCAGCCCGCGGCTCCAACCAATGCCGGAGTGACGAGATGCCACCGCCGCTCGCGCATCCGGTCCGACCGGCGGCTGATCGTGACCATTAGGGCCGCCGCGACGGCGTTGGGCAGAACCGTGAGCACGCCGATCGCCAGCGGGCTCTCCACGCCAGTCCGCCGGATCAGGGTCGGCAACCAGAATCCGGCACCGTAAAGACCCGCGATCAGGCAGAAATAGATGACGCTCAGGAACCAGACGCTGGGGTTCGTGAAGCCGTCCCACAGCGAGTGGCTCGAGGCGTGCTTCTGGTCCTCGGCGATGCGAGCCGCGAGGATCTCCTTCTCCTCGGCGGCCAACCAGCGGGCTCTGGCGATCCCGTCATCGAGGTACACCAGCACCGCCACGCCGAGGACGAACGACGGGAGCGCCTCGAGGAGAAAGAGCCACTGCCAGCCCGCGAGCCCATGCACTCCAGCCATTGCCTTCAGGATCCAGCCGGAAATCGGCCCACCGATCACCCCAGCGACCGGAATCCCGGTCATGAACAGCGCGATGATCGCGGCCCGTCGGTCGGACGGGTACCAGTAGGTCAGATACAGGATCACGCCCGGGAAAAAACCCGCCTCCGCGACACCCAGCAGAAAGCGGAGGAGGTAAAACCCCCTCGGCGAAGTCACGAACACCATCGCGGCCGAGATCACCGCCCACGTCAGCATCACGCGCGCGATCCACAGGCGCGCTCCAACGCGGTGCAGCATGATGTTGCTCGGGACTTCGAAGAGGAAGTATCCGATGAAGAAAATGCCGGCCCCCAGCCCGTAGACCGTCTCGCTGAACCGCAGATCGGTCAGCATCTGCAGTTTCGCGAAGCCGACATTTACCCGATCGAGAAAGGCCGCGACGTAGCAGGCAAACAGCACCGGGATCAGGCGCCGGGTGACGCGAGCGTAGAGGCGCGACTCCGTCACGTGCTACTGCCGCGTCTCCAACGGATGCTTGCTGCCCTCGTAGAACTCATTCTGGAGCCGCAGGCTCTCTGAATCCGCTTTGACCGCTCGGATCGCCTGCACGACCCCGTTGATCCACGTTTTCGCCTCGAAGTCGCCGAGCTCGCGCGACGCCACGGCGCCTTCCCCCGCATAGTGGTTCGGGAATCGCGCATACCACCAGATGCCGGTGTAGAGGCCCTCGGGCAGCCCCTTCAACCGCGCCTGATCGGCACCCGATTCCTGCGCCGCGCGATCCAGGTGCACGAGATCGGGCCGGGCGATCATGCTCAGGGAGGTTTCGCTTTCGCCGGCATGCATATCGGTCGCCGGATTTGATTTGTGCTTCGGCTCGCCCGGGCCGGCGCGCGTGATTCCGAGCACGTAGACGACGTAATCGTGCGGTGCCTCGAGCTCCGACTGGGCGAAGAACGGCAGCAAGCTGTTGTTGCCACCATGCCCGTTCACGATGATGATCTTCTTGCAGCCATTCCGCGCCATTTCGTCCGTGGTCTCCTGCAGCAACTGGAGCTGTAATCCCCGGCTGTAGGCGACGGTGCCCGGCTCGTGCTTCGCTTCGAAGATTTGCCCGAAGTAGTACTCGGGGAAGACGATGGCGTATTCCTGCTGCGCGGCATTGAGCGCGACGTAGCGCACGTTGAGCAGGTCGTTGCCCAATGGCAGGTGCGGCCCATGCTTTTCCATGATGCCGAACGGGAGCAGGCAGGTGCCCTGGGCCTTGGCGATCCCGTCTTTGAAGTCCGCCGCGGTCAACTCTTCCCAATGAACCGAGAGCTGTGCCGGCTTTGTTGCCGGTGCCTGCGCCCACAGGGCCGAGACAAAGAGCGCGTTGATGGCGAGCAACGATCTGTACACGTGTCCTCCGAGGATTCGTGGGAGGACTCTATGCTAGCTCGACATCGGGTCACCCCGCTAGAAACGCCCCATCTGTTTTATGTCGCGGCAAGCGTTGGCGGGTTGGCACCCTTGATCAAGAGCCACAGCATGATGGCCAGCTCGGCAAAGAGAGCGGGTTGAGCGTAGAGGAAGACCTTGTCCTCGTATGCCGGGAACAGGATCCCCGTCAAGCACAGCACCACGTACGCGGCACCATTGATGATCAGCCAGACGCCGATGAAGCGCGGCAGGAAGCCGGACTTATACGTCAGGGCACCCATCGGGAACAGCCACAGGCCCCACAGGATTTCCGCGGACACGACCTCATAGTGATTGAAGCGCAAGAACAGCAGGACGAACGCGTCGCGTTGCGACTGATCGAACGCTGCGAAGCCGGCGTCACTTTGGGCGACCGCGAGGGCGGTGCCATCGATCGCCACGTGAAGCAGCGTGAAGATGGCGGGCATGATGCCGCCCGTGATCACGAGCAGAACAGCGAGATACTGGTCGACGTCTTTGAACAACCGATAGAACGCGAGTGCCAGAAAGATCAGAATGACCGCGCCCAGCACCTCGCTCACCATGCCCAATCGGAAGAGCGATGCGTGCGTGGCGATGTTGCTCGCCGTCGCCGACGCGTTGCCTGCGACGAACAGTTTGTTGGGGATGTAGATGAGGCGCAGTGGGCCGGCGAACACCAGGAGCAGATACCAGAATCCAACCACCCTGCCAGGATTGCGGATCCCGCGCATCAGGCCTCCCGTGGTGGAGCGGCTGCGGCGATGGGTTTACCGGAGGAGATACGCTGAGTTGAGCGGGGAAAGTTTCGAGCAAATACAAAGGCCTCGCGCTGAGCGAGGCCTTCATACCAGCGAAACAGAATCTGCAGGCGCGTCTTACGGGGCCGCCGCACCAGCCGGCCACTGACCCGCGAAGAAGGCCTGCAGCGGCGTAATGACCGCGTCCGGTTTCTCGAAAACCGCGAGGTGGCCGAGCCCGGGGAGTGTCAGGAGCCGGGCGCCGGGGATCGCCGCAGCCCATGCCTTGGCGCCTTCGGGGTTCGCGAAATAGTCGCGCTCGGCGCGGACGACGAGCGTCTGAGCCTTGATCGAGTGGGCCGGCGCGGTGAGATCCCACGACCCGGACGTGCTGCTGAGGTAGCCGAGCCACAGCAGCGAGGCGTCAACGGTCTCGTTCGGCACGGCACACCACGTCGGATTGATCCGCGACGCCGCCGCGCGGTCACCGACGAACCAGCCCCCACTCGCCTTCCAGAACTGCCGGCAGATTGCTTCACGACTGCCCCCGGTCTCGCGTAACCGCATGAGCTCGCGTTGCGCGCTCGAGTCGACCCGCGTGGTGCGCTCGGGTGGCTTGTAGGACGCCTGGCCGTCTGCGGTCGGGGCGATGGGATTGACCAACGCCAGGCGAGCCACCCGGTCGGGGTATGCAGCGGCGTACGCGGCGGTCACGAGACCATTCACCGACACGCCGACGATGCCCATCCGATCCATCTTGAAGAACTTCCGCAGGGTTTCGAGGTCTGCGACGATCGAGTCCATGGCAATCCGTGACGCGCTCGCCGTGTCGGAGCGGCCGCGGCCGAGGAGATCGTAGAAGATGACGGTGTGATTCTGCGCGAGCGGCGCAAGCGCGGACTCCCAGAACACCGCACCAGGAACGACGACGGTGTCGCCCTTGGTGCCCGCCACCTCGTAATACAAGCGGCCGCCCGAAGGCAATGGGACCCATCCCTTGCCTGGCCCCGCGCCCGCCGCAGCCTTGTCTTGCGCGGCGCATGCCGACGAGAGCACCGCGAGTAACCCGAGTAGTGGAATCGTTGCTCTGAATGCCGATGGCTGGCGCATGAAAATCCCTCGCCTCCAATCAGGTTTGCGGCCTGGCTCACCGCGTTGTATCGCCGAGCCGATCACACGAGTGACGCTAATGTGTATCGTATCGGCCCAGGCCAGCAATGTCGTTATTGGGCTTTGGTAGCACGTGGGCCAGGCTCCGGAATGCGGGGCGCTGGCCCAGGGGGAATAGCTCTGATTTGTCAGGAGATCCGGGGCCGGTGTAGCTCGAGTATCACGGCCTCACAGTCACGACGGCGGTGCTGCTGTGCCCTTCGCTGGTGGCCGTGATCGTCGCGGTACCCGCACCGATCGCGCGGACGAACCCCGTGGCGAGAACAGTCGCGACACCGGCGTCGCTCGAGGTCCAATCGATCGCCCGGCCGAAAATCACGGCGCCGGTCGAATCAGCCAGCGTCACGCTGAGGGTCGTCGTGTCGGCGAGGGCGAGGCTGACGTTGGCAGGCGCAACCGAGACCGCGCTTACCGGCACCGCGGTTAGCGTAACGGCCATGCTGGCGGTGGCGGACGGCGTGCCGGTGACGGTGGTGACGATGATCTGATAGTTACCGGGCTGCGCGGGTGCCGTATACGTGAGGTGCACCAC
>DAIQBJ010000046.1:0-4904 GCA_036781225.1 Gemmatimonadales bacterium
ATCGAACGTGTGCGCGCGCTGGCGGAGACTGCGCAGGCCGCGCTGAAGGCCGCGGGCGTCACGAACGTCTCACTGCTCGTCGGCGACGGCACGTTGGGATGGAGCGCATATGCTCCCTACCACGCCATCCTCGTGGCGGCGGGTGGCCCGGAGATCCCGCCGCCGCTCGTCGAGCAGCTGGCCCCGAGCGGCAGGATGATCATTCCGCTGGGAGCAAAGGGGGGGGGGCCCCAGACACTGACGCTCGTGCGCCGGACCGATGACGGCATCAGCGCCACCCCGATCGGCGCGGCCCGTTTCGTACCGCTCGTCGGTGAGCACGGCTTCGATGCTTAAGGGATTCATCGATTGGCTGCTGCAGACGCTCCTCGCGGTCGGCTATCCCGGGATCGTCGCGCTGATGGCCATGGAATCGTCCATCCTGCCGGTGCCGAGCGAGCTGGTCATGCCGCCGGCGGGGTACTGGGCCGCGAAAGGCGAGATGAGTTTCGGGCTGGCGCTGCTCAGCGGAATCCTTGGCAGCATCATCGGCGCGCTGGCGAACTACTACGGCGCCCGCTTGATCGGCCGGCCTCTGCTGCAGCGCTACGGCAAGTACGTGCTGCTGAGCGAGAGGAACCTGCAGCGCTCCGAGCGCTTTTTCGCCCAGCACGGCGAGATCAGCACGCTCATCGGGCGGCTGTTTCCGGTGATCCGCCATCTGATCTCGATCCCCGCGGGCCTGCATGGCATGCCACTCCCGAAGTTCATCCTGTACACCGCGGTTGGCGCGGGGCTGTGGTGCGCGATTCTCACATGGATCGGCTACTTCCTGGGACAGCACGAAGGCGTGTTGCGCGGCGAGGAGATCCATCGTTACGTCACGGGGGCGATCATGGTGCTGATTCCGCTCAGCATCATCACGGTGATCGTGTATGTCGTGCGCCGGCGTCGCAGCGGTGCGGGAGGAGGGAGTTCGCCAGTTTGAGCCTGCGCCGCTGGGTTATCCGGGGTCGCGTTCAAGGAGTCGGGTTCAGGTGGTTTGTCATGCGTGAAGCCGAGCGGCTGAAGCTCGGCGGGTTCGCGCACAACCTTCCCGATGGCTCGGTTGAAGTGGTTTCTGAAGGACCGGATGCCGAGCTCGACAAGTTGGAGGCTGCACTGCGGCGGGGGCCGTCGCACGCGCGCGTGGACGACGTACAGCGCCTTCAAGTTCCACTAGAACTGGATGTGCCGAGGTCCTTTGACATCCGATAAATCGACAGTCGTTGATCTGTTGCGTCGCACGATCCGCGACGTGAAAGACTTTCCCAAGCCGGGGATCGTGTTCAAGGATGTCACGCCGGTCCTGCTCGACGCCGAGCTGTTCAGGCAAGTGGTCGAGCTGATGGCGAGTCCATACCGCGATGCGCGGATCTCGCGCGTGGTGTCGATCGAGTCCCGCGGCTTTCTGTTCGGCGCGCCGATCGCGCTGGCCCTCGGCGGGGGGCTCGTCCCGATTCGGAAGCCCGGCAAGCTGCCTGCGGCCACCCAGCGAGTCGAGTACGCACTCGAGTACGGCACCGACGCGCTGGAGATGCACCACGACGCCGTGCAGCGCGGGCACCGCGTCCTCATCGTGGACGATGTTCTGGCGACCGGCGGCACCGCCAATGCTGCGGCGGAGCTCGTGAGTGGGACGGGAGCCGCCGTAGTGGGGTTCAGCTTCTTGATCGAGCTCGACTTCTTGCACGGGCGCCAGCGACTTCAGGGAAGGCGTGTGGAGGCCTTGCTGCATTACGGCTAACTCACTTAGATTTCGCCGCTTACGCCCCCGGACCTGCCCCTGTAGCTCAGGTGGATAGAGCAGCGGTTTCCTAAACCGTTGGCCGGGTGTTCGAGTCACCCCAGGGGCATCGACGAACATTCGACATGGAGCATTCTCCGAAGGAGCTATGGCAACAGCAACACCCGCAACAGCGACAGACAGGCCGTTCGCGTCAAAGGAGCCATTGTCGGATCGCTTTGGCGCCTGGATCGTGGCCCATCGCACGCTTTCGACCTGGATCGCCGCGATCATCATCGTTGCCGCCGGGCTGTTCCTCTGGACGCAATCGACCAAGCGGCGTGCCGAAGAAATCGCTGGCCGCGAGCTCCAGGGCGCTCGGTTTGCCTTCGAGAGTCAGAATCTGCCGCTGGCGGCGAGCGAGCTGGCCCGGGTCATCGAGAACTACTCCGGCACCAACTCGGCCCAGGAGGGCCGGCTGCTGCTGGCCAACGTCCGCTTGCTCCAGGGTCAGCCGCAGCAGGCAATCGACGTCCTGCGCGATTACGCGCCTGGGGCGGGCAAAGCCTATCGGGGACAGGCCTACGGTCTCCTTGGGGCCGCCTACGAGAACCTGGGCCGGTTTAAGGACGCTGGAGAGGCCTATGAGACGGGTTCGAGTGCCGCGCGGCTCGATTTCCTCAAGACGCAAATGCTTTCGGACGCTGGTCGCGCCTGGGTGGCTGCGGCGGACACGGCCAAGGCGATCGCCGCCTACCAGCACATTGTGAAAGATTTCCCGAAGGAAGGGGCGGTGACCGAAGCGAAAGTGCGCTTGGCAGAGCTCACAAAAGGCTCGGCTTTGTAGCAGTTAACTTCGTATAATAGGTGTTATGTTAAGTAGTGGAGTGAACAAATGTGGACAAGCAGGTCATGTAATAACACCTCTGAACACCATTCTCCCCTCTCCAGCCAGCCACACGTCGTCGTAGCGCCCGCTCGAGCCCTTGCTGGCGCGGATCGTCAACAGGCGGCCGCTGCGGCTCTGAACATCGATCGGTAGCCGTCCGAGCCCCCATTCCTCTATCGCGCATGCCGCGGCCACAGCGCCGGTGCCACACGCCAGCGTCTCGCCCTCGACGCCGCGCTCATAGGTGCGCATCCGCCAGACCGGTTTGCCGTCGCGCGCCGGACCGTCCGCCGAGATGAAGTTGATGTTGGCGCCGTCCGGTGCGAGCGCCGGATCGAACCGCAGCGCCGGGCCGCGCTCCATCAGGGCTACGTGATCGACATCGTCGACCAGAACGACGAGATGCGGCACACCTACGCGACCGAGCGCGGCCCGGCGCTCTCCATCAAGGATCGCCAGTCCCGCCACGGGCTCAGGTGGGTCCACCGGGGCCAGGTGCAGCTCGGCGCGTCCCCGGTCGCTCGTCCGGCTGCGGTAGGTGCCGGCGTCGGTTTCCAGATCCATTCCGCCTGCTGGCGCGATCCCGAGGTGCGCGGCAAGCGTGGTGCTGCAGAGCGCGGCATTGCCGCACATGGCCGCGTGGGAGCCGTCGGCGTTGTAGTAGATCATGCGGGCCGCGCCCGCCTTGCTGCCCGGACCCACGAACACCACGCCGTCCGCCCCGATGCCGGTGCCGCGGGCGCACACCACCTGCATGTCCTGAGGGCTCCAGTCGGCCGGCGAGGACACCCGGGCGTCCAGCATGACGAAATCGTTTCCCGATCCCGTCATCTTGTAGACCGGCAGCCCGATCAAATGCGGCCGAACAATGCCATGAACCGGAGCCGCGGCACTTTCAACACGGCTTCCCGCACGATAGCCCGGTTCATTTTGCTTTGTCCTTCTGTCCGGTCCACGAACACGATCGGGATTTCCCGCAGCTTGAACCCTTTTCGCCATGCGCGAACACTCATCTCGATTTGAAATGCGTAACCGTTGGAAACTACCTGCGACAGGTCTATGCCTTCCAGTACGCGCCGCCGAAAACACTTGAATCCCCCGGTCAGGTCCCAAATTCTGAGCCCCGTAAACCAGCGCGCGTAGATATTGGCCAGATACGATAGCATCAAGCGGCTCATCGGCCAATTGACGACCGTCACCTTGCCATGGAGATAGCGGGAGCCGAGCACAACATCGGCATCCTGGATGGCCGTGAGGAACTCGGGCAGATGCCGGGGATCGTGCGAGAAGTCGGCGTCCATCTCGAACATGTAATCATACGACCGCTCCAGCGCCCACTTGAAGCCGGTAATGTAGGCGGTGCCGAGCCCGAGCTTGCCTTCACGATGGATCGTGTGCACGCGCGGATTGGCGCCGCGCATCTCGTCCGCGAGCGCACCCGTGCCGTCGGGTGAGTTGTCATCGACCACCAGCACCTCGATGCGCGGATCCTGTGCCAGGACCTGCGGGACGAGCTGAGGAAGGTTGACCGCCTCGTTGAAGGTCGGAATAACGACGAGGGCTTTCTCAGCCACTGCTCCGCCTCCTCGCGACGAGCGGCGGGACGACAAATCCTGCGAGCACGAGGATGAGGGTCACAAAGGCGATCACCTTCCCCTGGGCATACGCGCGCGAGTGGTAGCTCAGCTCGATCTTGTGCGACCCGGGCGCGACCGGAATCGTGAGCAGCGCGTTGTCACCACGCAGGACTCGCGCGGCATGGCCATCCACGCTGGCGCGCCAGTCGAGATACCAGTTCTCGGCGATCATCACGTAGCTCGAGTCGCGCGGCGCCGGGTCGAGCTCCACAGTCATCTGCCCCGCATCCCAGGCCGTGACGCGAGCGCGTGAGGCGGATGGAGGCGGCAGACCGCGCAGCGCCGGCGGGCTGAGCGGCGCCTCCTTCGGAAGCAGGACAACCCGGTCGAACCCCGGCAGGCGCGGATCGGCGAGCGTCGGGGGAATCGCGGAATCGTTATCGACCTTCAGCGCCGCGGGGACGACACGGGCGTACGGGGGAATCGTGTCGGCCTCGTACACAAATGCCCGCGTGCCGGCGGCTGTCGCCACCGGACCCATCACGATGTGGTAGCCCGGTAGTGCGGCGGTGTCCGGGATCAACACGTAGCGCACCGCGAGGAGCTGCCAGAGGCGCGTGGATGCGAGCAGGTAGCGCCACTCGTTGCGGCCGCCCAGCAGGTCGTCATAATAGCGGAGCTCGTTTCCCTGGTA
>DAIQBJ010000046.1:5004-14776 GCA_036781225.1 Gemmatimonadales bacterium
ATGGCGGACAGCCGGATGTCTGCGCGGTGCGCTATCGCCGCGCCGACCCGCTCAGGAGGCGCGAGGGACACGGCGAGCTGGCCGAACAGGCCTATGGCGCCGAACAGCGCAACGACGCCGCCCGCGATGAGCCACACACGGATATGCCGCCATCCTCCTTCTCCGCGTTCGAGCCGTGTCACACCGAATGCGGCGAACATCGCGAGGCAGAAGGCGACCACGAAGAAGACCATCCCTGGGGCACGAGTCTTTTTGACCATCGGCATAACGGCCCACCAGAGATGGTAGAACGGCGTCGCACCACCGAGCGCGATCAGCAGGAACAGCAGCCCGATGCTACCCAGCCACCACACCAGGCGGCGGCGACGATCGCCGAATCCAAGAACCGCGAGCGCGATGACGGGAAGTCCGAGGTATTCGGAGTGGAGCTTGAGCGGGTTGGTTCCCCAGTAACTGCGGCTGAACGTGTCGCCCGTAAAGCCCGCGATGAAGAACTCAGGGACGTGGTCCCAGGGGATCCCGAACGACGTTGACCCCGAGTACCCCACCGAGTACCCGGCGGCGCGTGGCGAGTGCGGGATGTACTGCAGGAACGGGAGAATTTGCGGCATCCCCATGCCGAAGCCGGCAACGATTGCCGCCAACGCGAGCGCCAACCGCGTGAGCCGCGGCCGCAAGGCCTCGGTGGTGACTTCTCCGAACGTGAGATACAGGGCGAATAGCGCAGCCGCGATCAGGAGATAATAGGTCGCCTGCACGTGCGGGCTCAGCAGGCACAGCGCGACGGCAACGGCGAGGAGCGGATAGCCCCAGAAACGCCGATCGCGTAGCGCGATGACCAGCGCGAGGAACGCAAGCGGCAGCAACGTCGAAACGAACAGTTTGCCGTCGTGGCCCGGCTGCACGTACGAGATCATGATGCCTGACAACTGGTAGGCGATCCCGCCCGTCACGGCGCCGGTCCACGACGCCGCCATACGCCGCAGGAACAGGTAGGTCAGGAAGCCGGCGAGAATGTAGTGAAGGAAAAATGCCAGGTTCATGACGACATGCACCGGCAGGAAGTACCGCAGCAGCGCCGTGGGATAGAGGATGTCGCCGTGGGTCACCACGGCGAGAAATGGCAGCCCTCCCATGATCATCGGGTTCCACAGCGGAATGCTGCCCGTCGCGCGCCACTCCGTCGCCTCCCAGGAATAGAAGGCGTATGCACTCGAGTACTGATCGCCGTGCGGCGATGCGAGCCACTGCCCCGAGAACATCGGCAAGGACAGGATCACAATGAACAGCGACAGGATGCCCAGCGCGACCCAATTCGGCCGCCGCGGCATGTACTCGACGAGCAAAGCCTGCGGAGTAGCCGTCACGCGCTCGGGGTGCTCGGCAGCGCGAGCACGATGATTCCCGCGACGATTTCGAGCGCCGTCAACCAGATGCGCGATGCCACCGCGAGAATCGCGGCGTCACCGCCCCCAATGACCGGCGTCAGCACACCAATGAGCGCTGCTTCGCGCACGAACAACCCGGCGGGAGCAAAAACCGCAATGACGCCGGCGAGGTAGCTCCCCGTAAATGCCGCGATGTAGAAGCCCCACGATCCTGCGACGCTGCCCAGCAGTCCGATCGCGAGCAGGCGGAAGGCGGTGCCGTACATCAACCACGGGACGATGAGAATCACGACGAACAGCAGCAGGTGCTGCGCGCCGAGCTGCGACCAGACCTGTTTCAGGCTGGGCACATAGCGCTCGAGCCAGCGGCCCAGGCGTCCTCCGGGCCGCGGCAGTGCGAGGATCACGATGCCCAGGATGATCGCGACGACCAGGGCCCCCTGCCACCAGGAAGCGTGCAACACCGCTGGGGTGAACACGGCGACGACCGCGAGGCCGGTGATCAGCAAAACGATTTGCTCGAGCAGCACGGTCGCCGTCGCGGCTGCGGTGCTCACGCCGTACCGCGACGCCATGACCGCGAGGCTCGCGAACTGCCACACGCCACCGGGAAGAAAGCGCGCGAGGTTCGCGGTGAACCACACTTTCGCGGCATCGAGTGCGGTGATCTGCGCGGCGCACCAGCGCAGGCTTGTGATCCAGGCGCCGACGAACACCGTCAATGTGCCCAGGACGATCAGCGAGCCGAGCACCAGCGGGCCGGCCTGCCAGGCGAACTGCCGCGCGCGGATGTCCGTCCAGTGGGGCGCGATCTGTTTGGTGATGAGATAGTACGCGGCGCCGACCAGCACGACGGTCTGGAGCGCTCGTAACCACCAGCTGCCGCGGCGCAGCGCGCCGGTCGTTGCAGGTTCTCTCAGGAGCATTCCTCAAAGCGGGCCGGGGCCGGCGGGCCGGGCGAGCCGGCGGGCCGCGGGCCGGGGGCCGGGGAGCGGCGAAAGATACTACTGCCCGAGGGAAGCCGGAAAGCGGTATAGTACGTCCACGCCCGATGCGAATTCTCCACGTCATGACTGCATTTCCTCGCTCCCGGGACGACGTCATCGCTCCCTGGCTCGTCGCGTTACTGAAGCGTTTACGGGGGGCCGGTCACGATGTCGAAGTCTTCACCTCGGCGTACCGCGGCGGTGGTGGGTCGTCGTATGAAGGCATTCCGGTCCATCGATTCCGGTACTTTCCGGCCCGCTGGGAAGACCTGACGCACGATGAAGCGACGCCCGATCGCATGCGCCGTTCCCTGCTCTATCGCGTGCTGCCGGTGTTCTACGTGATCGGCGGTCTGTGGGGCATGTGGCGACTGACGCGCCGCCGCCAGTACGACATCATCCACGTCCACTGGCCGGTCCCCCACGCGCTGTTTGGATGGCTGGGACGGCGGACGACGCGTCCGGGCGCGAAACTGGTCACGAGCTGGTATGGGGTCGAGCTGCGCTGGGTGCAGAGCTCGTTGTCATGGCTGCGCCGCTTTGTCCGCTGGGCGCTGCGGACGTCGGACGCAGTCGTCGCGATTTCCTCCTATACCGCGCGAGAAATCGCGCGCTTTGCGCAAGTGCCGGTCCGCGTCATTCCGTATACGCTGGGCTTTGATGAAGTGCCGCAGTCGCCTCGACCCGGGCGCGGCGCCCGGGAGGACTTCCGCATCGTGTTCGTCGGCCGGCTCGTGGAACGCAAAGGGGTGACGCATCTGATCGAAGCCGTGCGGCGCCTCCCCGCCGAGCTGCACGCACACCTGACCGTGATCGGCGACGGACCGGAGCGCCAGGCGCTCGAAGCCCAGGCGCGCGCGGCCGGGTTGGAGCGGCGGGTCGACATTCGTGGCCGCGTGCCTGATGCCGATTTGCGCGACGCCTATGCCGCGAGCGACGTGATGGTGCTGCCCTCGATCCTCGACGCCCGCGGCGACACCGAGGGCCTCGGCGTCGTGCTGCTCGAAGCGATGAGCTACGGGATTCCCGTCGTGGCGAGCGATATCGGCGGCATCACGGACATCATCGAGAACGGCACCAGCGGCCTGCTCGTCCCTTCGGCCGATGCCGATCAGCTGGCGCGCGCGCTCGAGCGCATAGCGCGCGATCCCGCGCTCGCCGCGCGCCTCGGCGCAGCGGGCGAGCAACGCGTCCGCCAGGCGTTTGGGTGGCCCGAGATCATGGCGAAGTGGGAGGAGTGCTACGGTTCGCTAGCACAAACACGAACTGATACTGCCAGCGCAGTGGCACGAGCCGCCACCCCACCTCGAGAACCGGTCCGATAACGAAACGCGCGGCGTCGCGCTTGCCGCCGTTGGGGGATCGAGGGGATCGGGGGGATCGCCACCGGACGGCGTGCCAGCGGTCAGGAACAACGCGCAACACCGAGAGTCCGTGCCGCTCGAACAGCTGCCGCCAGCCCTTGAGGGGCAGCAGGTGCTCGTTGATGTCCTGCTGTGCGGTGCCCTGGTGGCCCAACACCTTCCAGCCGATGAAGTCCTGATTGGGGACCATGATGCAAAAGCGCGCGTTCGGTTTCGCGACGCGCTTCATTTCCTCGAGCCCGGCCCCCATGTCGAGGAAGTGCTCGAGCGACCCGAGGCAGCTGATGTAATCGAAAGTGCGATCGTGGAATGCAAGGGTCTCCCCTGCCCCGACGGCGACCTCGGCGGTCGGCGCGACGCGCTTGGCGAGGCGCACGGCTTCATCGGAGAGGTCGACCCCAACGGCTGCGACGCCACGCTCGAGGGCCGCGGCGAGCAATGAGCCCGCGCCGCAGCTGACGTCGAGCAGCCGACCACCAGGCTTGGCGTCCAGCAGATCCAAGAAAATGGGATACGCCGCGGCGGGACGCATGCTTTCGAGTCCCTTGGCGGCGTAGTGCCGGTTGTACCACGTCTTGACGTCGTTCGCGCTCGGATTCGGCATCGCGTCGAACGATAACGGGCGCAGTGAGGAGATTGAAGGTGGGCCGAGCCTACCTCAGGAAGTCGACCCAGCCTCCCTCGTTGGGAACTATGCCGACGCTGCCGTCCGCGTTGAAGACGACGTGTCGAGTCGAGCCACCCACGATGGCTGAATAGACGAGCGTTCGAGTGCTAGGATTGATGATGTAGATGTAACCGCCGCCGAAATAGGCGCTGGTCACATAGAGCAGGCCGTTGGTCGGGCGGCGGGCCAGCCCGTAGGCCGCGGAAGGCAAGACGAGGTTGGAGCCAATCTGCAATCCGCTAGTGAGATTCCAGAACTGGACGTAGCCGGCCTCGTTTGCGATGTACAGCTCGGTGCCGTTGGGAGACACCGCCAGTTTCTGTGGTACACCCCCCACTGCGAACGTTCGGCCCAGGGAACGGGTCCGCAGGTTGAATTCGATCACCGTACCGGCGTTGTGTGTGCTGATGTAGAGCAGCGTGTCCCGCGAAATCGCGACGCCGTTCCCCACCTCCGGGATCGCGAACCGTACGATGATTTCCTTCGTCGCGAGACGAATGCCGTAGACGCTGTCGACCTTCGCGACGTACAAGATGGAGTCCCCAGGGGCGACGATCACCTCGAACGGCCGGGAGCCGACGGGGATCAGGTCTATCTGTGCATCGGTCGCGGCGTCCACGATGCTCACCGTGGAGCCGTACTGATTGGTGACGTAGGCGCGTGTCCCGGTGGAGTTGAACGCGATCTCGGTGGGCGTATCGCCTACCGTCACACCCGTGCCAAACGTCTTTGCGGGAAGATTCGCGCGGACGATTCGCGCGAGGTCCGACTGGCTGACATAGGCCACATTGCTCGACGAGATGGCGGCGGCGTAGGCGCGGTTCGGTAGCTTCGTGCGAGCGACCAGGATTGAATCGAGCACGACCAGGCTCGTGCCTGTCCACAACGCCGTGTCGTAGCGCGCGTAGATAAAGGTCCCGAAGGGCCTGGCCTTCGAGGTTGCCCGACCGCTCGACGTGATCGTCGCAACCGTGGTATCGCTCGACTCCCACGTGACCGGGAGTCCGGGGATGGTGTCGCCCGCCGAGTCCAGCAGCGCCGCCCGGTATTGCACGGTCGTTCGTATCGCGACCGTGGTGTCAAAGGGTGCGATCCTGATCGCAGTCGGTTTGGCGCCAGGGCCTGAGGAACTGCTACAGGCGACCGCGGCGAGCAGTGCGAGAGGGAGGCAGGAGCGCATCGTTAGCTCGTGCGAAAAGGTGGAATGTCTATGGTCATAGAAGTGGAATGTCTAAAGTCATAGAAAAGGAGAAGCCGTCTGGCTGGCAAGGGCATTCGCCCCAAACGTCATAAGAAGGCGCCTTTCGGCCCCTTATCGCACGGGCTAGCAGGGGATTGAGGCGACAACTCAGCGCAGCAGATCGACCCAGCCGGCCTCATTCGCGACGAGCAGCGCGTCACCGCGGGGATCCGCGACCAGGTGTCGCGGCCGCCCACCGGTGTCGATCGCCGCCCGCTCGACGAGCCCCTGACGCTGAAGCACGACGACGCGGCCGGCAGTCATCAGGCTGACGAACACGTATCGCTCATCAGGGCTGAGCGCGACGGCGAGGGCCGGCGTCCCGAAGTCGACCGTGGCCGTCCGCCGTCCGCTTGGCAAATGAATGACATCGAGCCACCCCGACTCATTGGCGACATAGAGGGTCTGACCGTCGGACGAGACGACGGCCTCCTGTGCGATGCCGCCCACGTCGAACCGCCGCACGGTGTCCAGCGTGGACGCGTCCACTTCAATGACGACGCCGGCGCGCCAGCACGGCACATAGACCCATCGCCCGGAAGGATGCACGGTGAGCTCGGGGCCACCGAGGGGGACGGGTGCCGACCCCAGCGCCGCGCGCTGCGGTGCAGCGATCGTCACGACGCGATCCTGATTCGTCGTCGCGAACAGGGTCACACCATCGGGTGCCATCGCGGCGCCGAGTGGTTGACCGGGCACCGAAATCGATCCGACGTGCTGCTTCCGCTCCAAGTCGACGACGCATACCGCTTCGGCGAACTGGCTGGTCACATACGCCCAGCGACTGCGCCCCCCCCCCGGAACGATCCGCGTGGGCGCCGGCCCGACACGAATCGTGCTCACGACGCGCAGTGGATTGGGGTGCAGAATGGCGACTGCCGACGCGTGACTCCGCGTCACCAGCACGTCGCCATAGGCGGTGAGGGCGATGTCGAAGGGCGCGCCGCCGACGGGCACGCGTTCGGCGACAGTCTGCACCACGCGATGTCCAGGAGGATGCCGCGGCGTGGGACGCAGCGCGACGCCGGACGTCCGGGCCGGCGCGGGCCGGGCCACAGGACGCAGCGGGCGGTCACCGACCGCGACCGCAAGTGGTTGCGGGATTCTTGGCGCGCGGCGTTTGCCATTGGCGCAGCGGTCACGGAAATGCAGGAGGGTAACTGCCAGGCCCTCACGCCGAACCTCGGACCACCGCTGGCCGGTTACCCGGCGCACCAGCCGGTAGGCGACCGCGGGATCGACGCGCTCGCGGTCGGCCAGCTCGCGCAGCGACACGCCCGACGTCTCGGATTCGAGCACCCAGTACAGTGTGCGTGCCCATCCACTGACGACTTCGAGCGGGGGCAATCCCTCCCGGCGCAATGCGCGGGCGAGCTGATAGCGATCATGGAACCCGAGCCACTCGGCGAGTTCTCTGGGACAAGGCGGATGGCCGTTGAGGCAACCCAGTGCGCTCAATAACGCGCGCCCGTTTTCCGACAGGTCCGGGAGCGCCGTGTGCAGAAGACTCGTGAGCCGGAGTGGTGGCATCGGCAGAGCCGTTGCAAAGTGGTCTGTTACACTACGCTACGATTCCGGGTCCCTCAAGAGGCGATTCCCTACGGGCGATCCCCCGACCTCAGCCGCTGCACCTCGCGCTCGAGCGTACGGAGCTCCTCGCGCATCCCCGCCAGCATCTCCCCCACGAACCCAAAGCCGAACAGCACGACCCCGGAGATCACGAGAACCATGATGAGGTCGAGCAGCGGCCGGAAGCCGACGTGGGGCGGTCCGAAACGCACGTACAAGGCGACGAGCCCGACGATCAGACCCAGCAGGAACAGGATGGCCCCCGCTACACCGAAGAACAGCATCGGCTTGCGGCCAAAGCGCAGCTGGAACCAGACGGACATCAGGTCCAGCACGCCTACGGGGATCCGCCCGATGCCGAACTTGGAGCTGCCGGCGCGCCGCGGATACAACGGGACGGGCTGTTGGGCAAGTCGAAAGCCCTGGGAGGCGGCGATGACGACCATGAAGCGGTGCCAATCGGGGCGTGTGGGGACGCTGTCCATGACCTCGCGCCGGTATGCCTTCACGGAATTGAGATCACTGACGCGCACGCCGAACAGCCACCGGCACAGGGCGTTGTAAATGCTCGAGACGAAGCGCTTGTCGTACTGCCCCTGTTTCGTTCCGGTCACCACGTCCGCCTCGTCCGCCAGGATCGGCGCGACCAGCGACGGGATGTCGGAGGGCAGGTACTGCAGATCAGCGGGGTAGAACACGAGGACCCGTCCGCGCGCCACGTCGGCGCCCGACTTGAGGGCGTCGGCGATGCCGCGTTGCGCGCGGTGCGTGACGACGCGCACGAACGGGTGTTTGGCGACGATCTCCTCGAGGACGCGCGGCGTGCCGTCGTGGCTGCCGTCGTTCACAATGACCAGCTCGCACGCGTACGGCAGCGGCAGCAGCGCTTCGCGGGTCAGCCGCACGAATTCCGGGAGATTCTCGGCTTCGTCCTTGGCGGGAACGAGGACGCTGACGTCGGGAGGCGTCGAATTCGTCGCGAGGCTCACAGCCTCTTGCGCATCCGCGCGGGCAGAATACCGAGCTGATCGCGGTACTTCGCCACGGTGCGACGAGCGATGCGCACGCCCTTGCGCTCGAACATCTCGACGATCTGCTGATCGGTGAGCGGATTCTTGGGCGGTTCTTCGTCCACCAGCTTTTGAATCTGCGCCTTGATCGAGCGCGCGCTCGCGTCCTCGCCCGTCGTGGTCGAGAGCCCGCTCGAGAAGAAGAACTTGAGCGGCAGGAGGCCGCGCGGCGTCTGCACGTACTTCTCGTTGGTGACCCGGCTGACCGTGCTTTCGTGCATGCTGATGACGTCGGCCACCTCGCGCAGCGTCAGCGGCTTGAGATGGTCGATGCCCTTCTCGAAGAATTCGCGTTGCCGGTCCACGATGAAGTTCATCACCTTGAGCATCGTCTGGCGGCGCTGCTCGATGGCCTGAATCATCCAGTGCGCGCTGTTCAGGCGCTGATTGATGAATTCCTTGCTTTCGCCGTCGTATTTCTTTTTGTCGCGCGCGATCTCCTGGTACGTTTTGGAAATGCGCAGCCGCGGCAGCCCGCTGTCGTTCAGGAAGACGTGGTACTTGTCGTCGATTTTTTCGACGATCAGATCCGGAATGATGTAGGCGTCGTTCGCCGCCGAATGTTGCAGCCCGGGCTTGGGATCGAGGCGCGCCAGCTCGTCGGCGGCGCGCTGGACTTCGTTGGGCGCCAGGCCGAACCGCTTGCCCAAATCGCTCCAGCGGTGGGCGATCAGATCGTCGAAGGCTTCCTTGACGAGCCGGTAGACCAGCGTGTCGGTCCCCTTCTGGTTCTCGAGCTGCAGCATCAGGCACTCGCGCAGATTGCGCGCGCCGATGCCGGGCGGATCGAGCTGCTGAATGGTGCGCAGCATCTCCTCGACCTCCGTCATCGTGAACGCCGGCACATTGAGATCAAGCTCGGACTCGGCCTCGTGCTCCTCGAGCAGCTGGTTCACGCCTTTGAGGATCTCGTCGAGGCTGTGCTGGAGGTACCCGTCCTCGCCGATGTTGCCGAGGAATTCTTCGGCGAGGAGCTGTTGGCGGGCGTTGAGGTCGAGCATCCGGGTCTGGTCGCGCAGATAGTCGATCAGGTCCTTGCTCTCGACCGTAACCGGCTCGACGTATTCCCGGGCATCGCTGTAGCTGCCGCTCGGCACGCCGTGCTCCGTGCGGTCCTCGAGCAGGATGGACTCCCAATCGGGCCCGTCCTCGGCCTTGGCCTCTTTCTCGGGCTTGTTCTGCTGTTGCTCGGCCGCCGTCGCCTGGACCTCTTCCTCCGGTTCGAGCATCTCGAGGAACGGATTGCCGAGCAGCTCCTGCTTCAGGTGCTGCTCGAGGTCCAGCAACGGCATGTAGAGCAGATCCATCGCCTGGTACAGGCGCGGATTGATGCGCAGGTCCTGCCGCAGGCCGATGTGTTGATGCAGGCCGGTCTTCATGCCGCGGGGGACAGCCGCGCGCGCAGGCGCGTCGTGAGGGTCGGACCGAGGTAGAGCGAGGCGACGCGATCGTCGAACACGAGCTGGCGCACCGTGCCGGCGACCTGGA
>DAIQBJ010000047.1:0-2223 GCA_036781225.1 Gemmatimonadales bacterium
GGAACGACGCTGATCCCGGCCGACCGAATTCCGGAAGGACTGCCGGTCTCGTTCGCCGACGGGTCGCCGGATCTGGCGCTCATCACGACGACGTCGAGAACGTTCGTGGCGCAGGTCAATCTTAGAGATTGGTACGCGAGCGCGGCGAGTCTGCCGGCGGGACAGTACGCCGTGAGACTCGAGTACGTGAACTTTGCAAAAGATCCCGACGTCGTCGGGGGCGTGTGCACTGCGCCCGCCGGGTGCTTCGAGCCGACCTGGATGGGAATTGCTCCAGCGGCTTCGACGACCATCACAATCAACAATGTAGTGGCCGCCGATCCACTCGGCACGTTGATCGCCGCCGTCCAGGCGCTGACGATCGACAACAAGAATGGCTTTCTCGCGAAGCTTCAGGCGGCTCGCGATTCGATCGCGAAGGGCAACAACGCCGCCGCGTGCGGGCCGATGGGCGCATTCATCTCATTGGTTCAGGCGCAAGCGGGCAAGAAGCTGACGGTCGCGCAGGCCAACGGCTTCATCGCCCAGGCCAACGCGATCAGGACGCAGCTCGGCTGTCGCTGACCGCTCGGCGCCGCGAGCACAACAATCAATGTGTGCCTTCGTGCAACTGCCGCCGAAGAACTTTGCCGCTCGCAGTCATCGGTAGCTCGGGCCGAAACTCGACGACCCGTGGAACTTTATATGGTGTCAAACGCTCGTGGCAGTATCGTCGCAGGTCACCCTCGTGGATCTGTCCTTGGTACTCGTCCTTGAGGACAACGCAGGCTTTCACCGCTTCACCACGATAGCTGTCGGGTACGCCGACGACGGCCGCCATTCTGACCGCCGGGTGGCTGTAGAGAACTTCCTCGACTTCTCGCGGCCAGACCTTGAAGCCCGCTGTGTTGATGACATCTTTGGTGCGGCTGACGATTGAGAAATACCCGTCGCCATCGATGACCGCGACGTCGCCCGTGTGGAGCCAGCCGTTGTTCACGGCGGCGGCCGTTTCCGCGGGACGCCGCCAGTACCCTGTCATCACCTGTGGCCCACGGATGACGAGCTCGCCCAGTTTGCCTATTGAACACTCCTCCCCGGTCTCGAGATCGAGGATGCGTGCATCCGTGTCGGGCAGCGGGATGCCGATGGACCCGGGACGCGCTCGCGTGAGTGGGTTGGCGTGCGTGAGTGGGCTCGCCTCAGTGAGGCCATAGCCCTCGATCAACACGTCGCGTCCCACCAGGTCATCGAACGCCCGCTTGACAGCGGGCGGGAGCGGCGCCGCATTCGTTCGACACGCTCGGAGAAACGAGTAATCCGCTCGGCGGCCTTCATCATCCGCAAGTAGCGCGATGTACATGGTGGGGACGCCGAAGAGACGTGTGGCCCGGTGATCGGTGACCGCGCGAGCCACAGCAGCTGCATGGAACCGTTCGAACACGAGCAACGTCGCACCGGCGTAGAGCGGAACATTCATGGCACCCGACATGCCGCCGCTGTGAAACATCGGCAGAGCGGCGACGCACGTTTCGTCACCAGGGACGAATCCATACCACGTCGCGAACTGTATGCAGTTGGTGACGACGTTGCGATGCGTCAGCATCACGCCTTTTGAGGGGCCAGTGGTCCCTCCCGTATAGAGAAGGACAGCGACGTCGTCTGCGTTGCTCGAGGGCGTCGCGATCGGCGGCAGCGTGGTCAGCGCGTCAAAGGCTTGCGAATCGATGAAGCGGCTTCGTATCTTGCGAGCCGACGATTCTGCAACACTCGCAGGTTCTCCGACGACAAGTGCCGTCTCAGCATCACGGAGGTGTGTTTCGAGCTCGTGTTCGCGCGCCATCGGGTTGGCGGGCACCGCGATCGCTCCGGCCAGCCACGTGGCAAAGTAGCCGATGATGAGCGCGCGACTGTTGGGCAACACGAAGGCCACACGGTCGCCCCGGCTCACCCCAAGTGTTCTCAGGCCGCTCGCGGCACCCTGCGCTGCGCGATAGAGCTGTTCATATGTTGTTGCCCGCCGCTCGGTGCCGCTGGCGTGATGCAGCTCACGGAGAGCGACGCGCGCGCCGAACGACGTGACGTTCCGCTCGAGCAACCACCAGGCTGGCACGCGGGGATAGTCGATAGTGAGCGGTACGGCGTCGGGCCAGACTTTGTGCCACGGGCGGCTGCCACGTTTGTTTAACGAAATTCGACCAGGTTCGCGGGTTGCCACGGACGTCGGCCTTCATGCTACTTCAA
>DAIQBJ010000047.1:2323-14590 GCA_036781225.1 Gemmatimonadales bacterium
CGATCAGCGGCGGTGCGCGGAGAGTTGCGTCAAACTTCGGCCAGCAAACCGAGGTCAGCGTCGACACGGTCGCAAGACTCGAACGCAACCAGCCACGCCGAGATCGGCAAAGTAACGCTGTTCGCGATAATGTCGTCGACAGCGACGAAGACGAAAGCCCCCATGGCCAGCTCACGCGTACGTTGGCTCACGAGGATCTGCTGGCCGCGAGCCATGTTGGCGAGGCGAGTCGCGATGTTCGTCGTCTCACCGCGAGATACATAGTCGGTGCGCAACCCATGACCGATGACGCCCATCGTCACGGGACCGGTGTGAAGGCCCGCGCGCACCCGAAAGTCGACACCGTGCTCGCGTTGCACTTCGGTACGAAGCGCAGCCAGATCGTTCTGAATTTCGACAGCCGCGCGGAGGGCGCGGACAGCGTGCCCTTCGGCGCCGTCGATTTCCCCGAAGAGGGCCATAACGCCATCGCCGAGGAACTGGTTGACGCTGCCGCCGTGGGCGTGGACCCGATCGAGCATCACGTCGAACGCGCGGTCCATAATCGCCCGCACGTCTTCGGGATCGAGGCGCTCGGACATCGCGGTAAACCCACAAACATCGAGCACGAGCACGGTCGTTTGTTTGCGGTCGCACCGGATGGTAAGGGCTGCGCCGCAGGCTCCGCAGAACTTCTGCTCGGGAGCGACAGGCTCCTGACAGAACCCGCACCGAGGTGCGATCGACGGTCCGGGGATCGCTACTGTTGTCATCGCTTGCGCCTACCGCAAGCGGGATGCCACGCGTAAAACGTTGAAAAACGGCGGAAAAGCGCTGCAAGAGCGCGCCCGCGTCAGGGCGGAGTGCCCGAACTAATTCATGTATCGGGTGTTACGCCGAACGGTCGCGGCTGGCCATTGACAATGTGCTGACGCTCGATGCTGACGCTCGCCCACGAGCGAATCGGTCCGGGCGTCTCGGTCGGCCGGATACCAGCTAAGTCCACGTCCGATAGCATTTATCGGTCCCTTGATTCTTGATCCGGGTGTTTCGAGACGCTATCCTCTGAGGACCTCGCTGATGAAGTGTATGGGCTGATGAAGTGCGTTAGTTGTCAGCACGAGAACCCCCTCGGTCAGAAGTTCTGCGGCGAGTGCGGCGCCCGCCTCGAAGCCGTGTGCGCGTCGTGTCAGACGAAGAACCCCCCAGGTCAGAAGTTCTGCGGCGAATGTGGTGCACCGCTCGCGGGAAAGCCGGCACCCGCGGCTGCTCCGGCGCGCCCCGTCGACGTCGCTCCTGCGCGCCCTGTCGATGTCGCTCCTGCGCGCCCTGTCGACGTCGCTCCTGCGCGTCCCGCCGACCGGTTCGCGTCCCCGGACGCCTACACGCCGAAGCACCTCGCCGACAAAATCCTCACCTCCAAGACCGCGATCGAGGGCGAGCGCAAAATCGTCACGGTGATGTTCTCAGACGTATCGGGATTTACAGCGATGTCCGAGAAGCTCGATCCCGAGGATGTGCACGGGATCATGGACCGCGTCTTCGAGGTCATCCTGGAGGCCGTTCATCGTTACGAAGGTACCGTCAACCAGTTCCTGGGTGACGGCGTCATGGCGCTGTTCGGTGCGCCGATCGCGCATGAAGACCACGCTCAACGTGCGCTCAGCGCGGCGTTGACGATTCAGGAGGGACTCAAGCCGCTCGCCGAGGAAGTGAAGCGTACTCACGGGATCGAGTTCCGAATGCGGATGGGTATCAACACGGGCCCGGTGGTCGTCGGCGCGATCGGTCGCGACCTGCGAATGGACTACACGGCGGTCGGCGACACGACGAACCTCGCCGCCAGGCTGTTGTCCATCGCGAAGCCCGGTCAGATCGTGACGAGCCGCCGAACGCAAAATCTCCGGGACCGATTCTTCGCGTTCGAGGACCTGGGGGACTTTCAGCTCAAGGGAAAGAGCGAACCCGTCCGCGCGTATGCCCTGAACAGCGAGCTCAGTGGCCGAACTCGGCTCGAAGTGTCGAAGGAGCGGGGGCTGACGCCACTGGTCGGGCGCGATCGCGAGCTTCGGTCGCTGGCGGCGATCCACCGCCGGGCGGCCGACCGCCACGGGGCAATCGCGCTGCTCCTCGGCGATCCGGGCGTTGGCAAATCCCGGCTGCTCTACGAGTTTTTGCACACGCTCGAAGCGGAAGGAGTGCAGATGCTGGAAGCCACGTGCGCCTCGTATGGGCGCTCGATGGCGTACCGCCCCATCGTCGATTTGCTGCGACGCAGCCTCGGTCTGTTCGAAGGCATCGCCGCGGAGGAGATTCAAAGCCGGGTGACCGAGCACCTGCAATTCCTGGGCGTGGAGGGCGAAGAGCCGGCGATCCTGCTCGCCCATTTTCTCGGCGTCGCCGCACCCGCGGAGTTCCTCAGCCGGGTGTCGGGCCCGCAGCTCAAGGAACGGACGTTCGCGACGATTCGCGATGTGTTGTTCGGCATGAGCGAGCAGGAGCCACTCGTCCTGGTCGTGGAGAACATGCATTGGATCGACACGGCGTCCGACGAATTTCTGGCAAGCTTTGCGACGAGCCTGCCGGGCCACCGCGTTTTGCTGGTGCTGACGGCGCGTCCGGGTTACGTGGCAACGTGGGTTTCCCCTCCGTTGGCGGAGACGCTTACGGTTGAAGGTCTCGGCGCTGGCGATGTCCGCGGGATGGTGAAAAGCCTGCTCGCCGTCGAGGAGGTGTCCGAAGAACTGTACAAATTCCTCGCTGACAAGAGCGAGGGTAATCCGCTGTACGTCGAGGAGGTGTTGCGCCAGCTGCAGGAGACCGGAGGCATCTCGCTCGAGGGTGACCAGGCGCGCCTCAGCCGCGCCGACGTGACGGTGCCGGCGACGATCCACGACATCATCGCCGCCCGTGTCGATCGTCTCGCCGAGGAGCTCAAGCAAACGCTTCAGGGAGCGGCCGTGGTGGGGCGCCGCTTCGGAGTGTCGCTCGTGTCTCGCGTCCTGAACGAAAAACGTGATCACGTCGCCGACCATCTACGCGAGCTCCACGGACTCGACTTCGTCTTTCCGGCGGCTCAAGAGCCGGAGCTTCTGTACAGCTTCAAACATGCGCTGACCCAGGACGTCGTGTACGCGGGTGTGCTCGAGCGTCGCCGGAGGACGTACCACACGGCGGCTGGCATTGGTCTCGAGGAGCTGTATCCGGGTCGCATCGACGATGTGGTCGAGCTCGTCGCGTATCACTTCGGGCGCGGGCAGGTGTGGGACAAGGCGGCGAGCTATTTCAGGCAGGCGGCCGTCAAGGCGCAGGCGCGATCGGCGCATCGCGAAGCGCTGGCCTCTCTCGAAGAGGCGCTGCAGGCCTTGCGTCATCTGCCCCAGACGCCGCAAACACGCGAGCAGGAGATCGATGTGCGTATCGAGCTCCGAGGCTCGCTCTATCCTCTCGGCGACTTCGAGAGGATGCTGTCCTACCTGAAAGAGGCCGAGAGCATGGCCGGCGCCATCGGCGACTCTCGCCGGCTCGGGTTGGTTTCGATTCACACTGCCGAGTACTATCGCCAGACGGGCCGCTTCGAAGACGCGCGAACACTCGCAGAGCAGGCGCTCACGCTCGGTAACAAGCTGCAAGACGGGCCGCTTCGACTCTATGCGAGCCATTACCTCGGCCTCGCCTGCCACGCCCTTGGCGACTACCGGCGCGC
The DNA here is from genome assembly GCA_036781225.1 of Gemmatimonadales bacterium. Lineage (GTDB taxonomy): Bacteria > Gemmatimonadota > Gemmatimonadetes > Gemmatimonadales > GWC2-71-9 > 20CM-2-65-7. The sequence goes on from DAIQBJ010000047.1 coordinate 6,009, forward strand.
TTCGGACGTCTTGACCGCCGTCACAGAATCGCCGGCGAGCGAATGGCGCACAGGCGGGTTCGCCGGGATGATCGTGAGTACCTGGGCGTGGTTTCAGGCGGTCACACTCGGCTGGCTGGCGCGCTGTCACGCCGAGCTCGGAAACTTCGAAGAGAGCATCGGCGCCGGGCTCAGGGCGGTCTCTCTCGCGGAAGAGCTCGGCAGTCCGTACAGCATGGCCGGTGCCTGCATCGGCCTGGGGTATGGATATCTCCTCAAAGCTGATATTTCGGCGGCGTCGCGCGTGCTCGAACGCGCATGCAGCGTATCGCGTGAGGCGAATATCGCCCTCTACCGCCCCCAGGCGGCGCGTCTCCTGGGGGCCGCCTATCTGTTAGCTGGACGGATCGAGGAGGGCCTGTCGTTGGTGCGGACGGCAGCCGACGAGGTGGAGTCGAAAAAGCTCCTGATGCAGCACGCGGTCGTGCTCACAGTGTTGGGTGAGGCCTGTCTTTTTGCGGGGCGCGTCGACGAGGCGGCCACGGCGGCCAAGAGGGCGCTCTCGCTGGCGCAGGAGCGAGGTCAGCGCGGAGATGCTACCGCGGCGCTGTTCGTCCTCGCGGAGGCCGCCGCCCAGGGGGCGCTCGAAAGCGGCGCCGCCGAACACCACTATCTGACGGCGATCGCGTTGTCAGGCGAGCTCGGGATGCGTCCATTGCTCGCGCGTGCTCATCTGGGTCTCGGCCGCATGTACCTTCGGGCCGGCGCTCGCGACCACGCCGAAGATCACCTGTTGAGCGCCGCGCGCGAGTTCATCGTGATGGATATGCCGCTCTGGCTACGGCAGGCGACCACGGCACTGAGCGAGCTCGGCCGCCTGCTGATCGTCGATCGAGCTCAGCCGATGCTCTACGATTATCTGAGCCGCTTTGTCGGTGTCGGCGAGTCGATTCGAGTCGTCCTCGATACTCCCGCCGATCGGCCACGCATCGACGGCGAGGCACACCGCGAGCACGTCGACCTGATGTTGCGATCGCATGGTTTGAGCATCACCGACACCGAGTGAGCGCCGGCGTCCCCAATGCTCCTCAGCCCCGTGTTAGGGTAGCCGCGTGCCAACGCCGAGCGATGTAGTGCAGGCAGCGGGCCGAATCAAATCACTCGACGCACTGCGCGGCGCCGGCGTGCTGGGCATGCTTGCAGTCCATATTCAGCTCTTCGCGTTTCCGAGCCTGGCACGCTGGAACCCCACGGCCTACGGTGATCTCACCGGCGTCAACTGGTGGGCGTGGCTGGCGACGCTGCTGCTCGCCGACGGCAAGTTCATCACGATCTTCGCCATGCTCTTGGGTGTCAGCATCGTCATGCTGGCCAGCGACGACGGCGCGCGACGCCCGTCCGCCTGGCGTGCCCACATGAGAAGGATGCTGGTGCTTTTGCTCCTCGGTTTTCTGCACGCGTACCTCCTCTGGTACGGAGACATGCTGGTGCCGCTGGCCTTGAGCGGCATGGTGGTCTTCTTCGCTCGGCGCCTGTCGGCCGCAAAGCTCCTGGTCCTTGGCGCGTGCGTCTTTGCCATCGGATCGCTGTTGCCCGTCGCGTTGACCTGGTCAACGGCGCAATCCGACCCGCGTGCGTTGGCCGCGTGGAGAGCCCAGTGGACTCCGCGGCCCGAGACGATCGCGCTGGAGATCGTGCAGTATCGAGGGGGATGGACCGATCAAATGGCCCATAGGGTGCCCGCGGCCCTCGACACCGAAACCTCGTATTTCGTCACTCATCTGTTCTGGCAGGCAGCGGGGCTGATGCTGATCGGCATGAGTTTCTTCAAGGCCGGTGTCCTCAGCGCTGCGCGATCCCGAGCGTTTTACGTGCGAATGGGAGCATTCGGGTTCGGGTTCGGCATCCTGCTGAACGTGCTCGGAGTCTGGCGAAGTTTCGCGACCAGCTGGGATTTGCTGGATTTCGTGCTGGTCAGCCAGCCGCTGCACTACTGGGGCAATTTGTTCGTGGCATTGGGCTGGACCGCGCTCGTCATGGTCCTCTATCAGCGTGGCTGGCCACTGCGTTCGCTCTCCGCGGTGGGACGGATGGCTTTGAGCAACTACCTGCTGCAGTCGGTCATCTGCACCACGATCTTCTACGGCACCGGCCTTGGGCTATTCGGTCGCGTCGACCGTGCCGGGCAGCTTGTGTTCGTCGTCGGAATCTGGGCGTTCCAGCTGCTCGCGTCCAGGGCATGGCTCAGCTACTTTGCCGTGGGTCCAGTGGAATGGCTGACGCGCTGGCTCGTCTTCGGCCGGCGGCCGACGTTCGTACGCCCGTCGCCGGCGATCGCCGGCACCTGACCGGCGCGTGACCAACAGCAGCCGCGATCTCTGCTTCATCCCCGCCAGCGAGCTCGTTCGCCTCTATCGCGCGCGGAAGACATCGCCGCTCGAGGTGATGGAGGCTGTGCTCGCGCGAATCGATGCGGTGAACCCCGCGGTCAACGCCTATGTGACTGTGGCCCACGAATCCGCGCTTGCGGAGGCGCGCCGCGCGACCCAAGCGCTGCGTCGAAAGCGAGCGCCCCTTCCACTGCTCCACGGAGTTCCCGTTTCGATCAAGGACCTGACCTCGACCAGGGGGATTCGCACGACGTGGGGCTCGGTGCTCTTCAAAGATCACGTGCCCGACAAAGACGACCTCGTGGTGGAACGTCTGAAGGCGGCCGGCGCCATCGTGGTCGGCAAGACCAACACGCCCGAGTTCGGCGCGGGCGGGAACACCTTCAATGCTCTCTTTGGCGCCACGCGTAACCCGTGGAATACGGCGTTGACCTCCGGCGGGTCGAGCGGCGGCGCCGCCGTCGCCGTTGCCTGCGGTATGGGTCCGATCGCTCAGGGCACCGACCTCGGAGGCTCTGTGCGCGTCCCGGCATCGTTCTGCGGCGTCGTTGGATTCCGCGCTACCCCGGGGCTCGTCCCCGCATATCCCAGGACACTCGCCTGGGACACATTGAGCGTGATGGGGCCACTGGCACGCACCGTCGGTGATGCCGCGCTGATGTTGTCCGCAATCGCCGGTCCGGACGATCGCGCTCCGATCTCGTACGACGTCGACACGAGCCAGTTCACTCGCGCCCTGAAGTCGCCGTCGATCAAAGGCTGGCGCATTGGCTGGACTCCGGATCTCCATGGGCTTCTTCCTGTCGCCGAGGAGGTTGCGGAGGTTGCCGAGGGTGCGATTCGCACACTCCGGAAACTCGGAGCGAAGATCGAACCGGCGAGTCCTGATTTCTCAGGGATGAAGGACATCGTGCGCGGCACGCGCGCACTCACGATGACGGCTCTTCAGCTCGACAAGCTCCCGGGATGGCGCGAGCAACTGCAGAAGGATCTGGTCCGTGACATCGACCAGGGCCTGACTCGGACCGCGCAGGACGTCGCCCACAGCGAGGTACTGCGTTCGGCGCTCTGGCAGCGTGTGCGTGAATTCATGGCCAGTCGCGAGCTGCTCGTGCTGCCGACCGTGGCCGTGCCGCCGTTTCCGGTGGAGCAGCCGTATCCGACCGAGATCAATGGCAAGATGCTGGACGACTACACGGAGTGGTTCTATCTCACCTACGCCATCACCCTAACGGGCTTGCCAACGATTTCGGTGCCCTGTGGCTTCACGCGGAGCGGATTGCCCGTTGGCCTCCAGATTGTCGGTCGCCGCCGCCAAGAGGCGGCTGTCCTCCGCGCGGCCGCGGCCTTCGAGGCTGCTGCGCCGTGGGCGGCCGCTGTTCCTCCAGTGGTCGCCGCACTCGGGCAGGGGCCGCGGCGCCTTCGTCGCACGGTCGGGGAAACTCGAGATCAGGCGGTCGGTCTGATCGAGGAGCCGGAAGCCGCCGAAGAGTGATGCACGACTGAACTCTTGTCGCAGCGAAGCATGGGGGCGGGCGCCCCGCCCCCATGCTTCGCTGCATACGGGCGTCCTCAGGGTCCCGTAAAGTCGGCCGGTGCGCAAATAAACTGTATCCCGCTATCTTGAACAGTCTCCGTGCCGAGCAACTGGTCTGTGACCTTAAAGCTAGGAGGTGGTGAACCGCTATTTCTAGGAGAGACAGCAACCGAGTAGCACTTCAGGTTTTTGAATGTTGCCCCCTGTTTAACAAGATCACCAGGATTCGGTGCTAGCTCGCACGTGCCCACGCCTGTCACGGAATCGATGGAGGAGCAGAATGTGCCGGTGCCGGCAGGGCACGTGCCGGCAGGATTACTGAGAGGGTCCGGTAGTGTGCAGGAGGTGCGAGGTCCCGTAGGATACAACTTGGCAGCCGCACAGGCGAGAATTCCGCTGCCGATTCTGACGCCGATCCGGCTGAGGGGGCCTATATGGGCGCCTGCGATATCGACGACCTGGCTCGAGTCCAGTCCCTTTGCGACTGAATCGCACACGAAGAAAGACGTGAGTGGGAACGGAGTCCCTCCGGCGCCCGCCTGCGCTACCCCCGCGGATAGTGTGAGAAGCGCGATCCCCGCCAGCACTCCCGAGACTACTTTACGTTTCACGATGGTCCTCCTTGTCGGCCCGCGCCGAGCGCGACGTTCTGTTCGCATCATTTCGGCTCCTCGAGCACCTGTCATCACTGCACAATGTTGATCTGCTGTCGGGCGCTGAACGCCCTGTTCTGATTGGTGATCGGGTCGAAGAAGAACCCGGACACAACGGCGAAGTTTGTGCCGAGCGGCAACCCGCTCGTCGAGAACTGACACTTCAAGTCCTTGATGCCATCCTTCTGGCCGGTTATCGGGTCCGGGACATCGCTAATCGAGCACGTCCCCTGACCGTTCTGGTTGGTCTTCACAGGCTCGACGATCGGCCCGACGCTGAACGTAAGCGGGAAATTCACCTGATCATTCACGATCACTTGGCCAGGCGCACTCCAGACCTGTAAAGCGCCCTGTTCACTGAAGATCGCGATCGTAACGTTAGCCTCGGTGCCCAGGCTGAGGCTCTTCGGGAACGGGAAGCTGGGCTTGACGTCGATGCGGTGCGTGCAGGAATTAGTCGTGCTGCCCTCAGGCGGGGAGGTCGGGGTGCCTCCGCAGTCAATGGCATCGCCGACGCCGTTGCCGTCGACGTCCCTGAGATTAAAGAAGGCGACCTCGTTTTCCTTGGTCATCTCCTTCGGAGTGTCGCTGCGGGCGCCGCCGGCAAATTCCAAACTCGCCGAGGCGCGGTAGAGGAGGCTCTGCCAGTCGTCGAACGCCGCCAGGGTCGTCAAAGCCCCCGATGTGTCACAGCCGGTGGTCGCCCCGCCATTCAGGTCCGCGCTGGTGTTCGTTTGGAAAGTCTTGCCTTGGGCGTTCACTCGGTTCCAGTTGATGGGTGCCGGCGTGGGTAGCGTGCAGCCGCTTGGGGCCGTTGTCGGCGGCGGCCACGGGGTCGCCAGCCACCATACTCCCGGGCCGAACGCGACCTGGTCCGCCGAAAAGAAGCAGCTCGTGCCTGCAACACAACCGGTGGGGATGGGCCCCAGGGACGGGTCGGATCCGATGCCGACGCACTCGTTCAGGGTGGCCTCATTGAGATCAGGGTCCTGATGTCGCGAGTAGTCGAGCCGGCGGTTCTGGATCGGGCTTCCGGAGAACTGCCGGGGGTAGCTCATGACACTGCGATAGTTGGGCTTGCAGTTGACACCGTCGTCCCCGCCGTGTCGGAGTCCCAGGAGGTGCCCGAACTCGTGCATGAACGTGCCGGCTTGCTCGTCGGTGTTGCCCTGGCCGTGGCCATTTATTGGCGAGAAGCTCCCAAGCGAGACGACCGCATCGTCCCCGCCAATTTCCGAGCAGCCCGAACTATTGGAGCCGCCGCCGCCAGGGGGAATTCCGACCAGGTTATGGGCGAAGAGGACATAGCGGAACGCCAGCCGTTTGGCGTTCAGCGTTTGAGCGCCGCCGGCGGCGCTGAGGCGCTCGGCGACGGTACCGAAGTTCAACGCCTTGATCACGTCGAAGTCTGCCGCGTCGCCGGGACCATTTGGGGCGGTGTTGGCCGACGCGGTGCACGGGGTCAACGCGACGGAAGTGACGTGATTGGTGATGATGCCGCTGAGGGTAGGGAACGACACCTGCTCGTCGACCTGAAAGTGGATCTTTATGCCCGTTGTAGTGTCAGGGTTCGCGACGGGGGCCGCTGCGAACGCCTCCCGCACACTCTTGACGCCTACCACCTGTGCGTTCTGGGCCTGGGTCAGGGCCGTAGGGTCGGGCAAGTGATTCTGCATATAGTCGATCTCGACGAACAGATCCTTGTGCTTCGGATCCGCACACTCTATTGCAGGAGTCGCGGGAGGGACGGGGTAGGCGCCGTTCGTGAGGACCGGGACGCAGAGCGTCAGGTCGGTCGTGCCGTCGCCGTCGAAATCTATGCCGTTCGTCTCCCAGCAGTCGGGGAGCCCGTCGCCGTCGGAGTCTATGACCCTTCCGGTGATTGCGTCGAAACACCCGGCCGCCCCGACCAAAGGTAATTGACCCCGTCCCTTCAGCCCAGGACCCGAGAACCCCGCAGCCAGCGGCGAAAAAGGCTGAGTTTGATTTGGGGGAATGACCACTGACTTGGAGGGCAGGCCGCAGGTGAAGGCTGGGAACTCGAGGGCGACCACCGTGTTGCCCGTCGTTCCCACCCTGGACCACAACGCATCCGTATATAAATCCGTTAGCTTCCCGGTGACGGGATCCTTCTGGAATGAAAACGACACCGGATCGCACGCAAGGTCGCCAAGGCCGGGCTGGGGGTTGAACGGGTTGGGGAGCGCGGGGTTCGACGGGTCAGCCGCTGATCCCTGGCCGAAGACTCCGAGCATGAGTCCGGTGGTCTTGTCCAGCCTCAGCATGGTCGGGGTGGTTGCAGTCGGACTGTTCGGCATGACGCACGACATGAGCAGGACTCCGCCCGAAATCGCCAAGCCGTTGGCCGTGCATGGTAGGGGAGTGAAGTCCCCGACGAGGCTCGTCGCCCCCTCCTTGAAGCTAATCACCTCGCCGATCTTGCTCGATCCGTTGTCGAGGCCCATGTAGATCGTGTCCGCCTCGGCGTCCCACGTCAGCCCTGCGCAACTGGGGGTGAGGCTCTTAGGGAATGGTGGCGACGTCAGTGCAGTCGCCACGCCGCTGCCGAAGTCGATCTTGTAGAGGGCGCCGTTGGCTCCGCAGCCGAGAAGGTCGCCCTTGTCCGGGCGCAGGACGAGATGCGCCCAGCCGGTGCTCGGCACGACCGACGTCGAGATCTGCTTGATGACCGTGCCATTGAGCGGATTGACAAAGTTCAGCTTCGCCGCGTTGGTGGAATTCGAGTCGAGGCAACTCACAACTAGGACCACCGGGAACTGAACGGGATCGAGTCCGGCCCTGAAGCCCTGGACGAGCGCGAGCGAGGTGCCTCCCTTTGTCGAAGTGCAGACCGGGCTGCCGGCATTTGTGAGATTGACCTGGAAGAGTTGACCTCCGACCTGGAACTGGCCGGTGTTGGGATTCACCCACGCTCCGCGCGCGGGTGAGGGAAGGAGCGACGCGGCCGCTGCGAGCAAGCAAGCTACGAGAGCCACACGTCCGAGCGGCGTCACCGATCGCACCGTCATGAACGTGCGGCGCGAGACCGACGTTGTGCGCAGCAAGATTCTGCTCATTACCGAATGGGTCGCAAGAAATCTCGTTCTAGCGTTCATGACCTGCTCCTCCGCTGCCACGGTGTTCACTGAGGTTGTTCGCCGACCTGATCAAGCAGGTCCTTGGCGCTAATTCATCGCGTGAGCTGCGCGAAACGTTCCATAAAGGAGCCGCTAAAAAAAACGGCCGCTGAAAAAAGAAGGGGACCGCCGTGCGTGCAACGTAGGCACGGCGTGTCGCGAACGGGTTGGATCGGGCGCGAGCGAAACAACGACGTAGCCGCGACGAGGATTCAGAGGCGCTACACGTCATATCGTTCCCTCGATTTGTCCGTCCGGGTCTTCACGCCGTCGCGACTCAGACGAAAAACCGAGAGGAGAATTCAGTCTTCAATTGCGGTGGGCAGTCTCCGTCGCGATGCAAAATCTGTCAATAGACAAAAGGTCGAACTCGCACATGTGTCAATCGCGCGTCAAATCACATCTGTCGACACCGAGAACGCACACCTAAAGAACTTGTTCCGCGTCCGATGATGATCGACAAGTTGTGTGCGTCTTTCGAGAAGTTCGTGACGCTGACGAAGTTCGTGATGCTGACGAGGAGTAACTCGAGCTCAGCCGCGCCGTGCGATCGAGAAGCGATACCCCTCCAGAATCGCAACGAAGTAGAAGATGACGTGCATCGGCCGGAACGACGCCTGCATCAGGCCGATGACGACGTCGGGCGTCAGTCGACCGAGGACGGCGAGCGGAGGCAGGTTGTACTGACGCGCGGCGATCATGATGATCGCCAGCAAGTTTCCGAGCGCGCAGCCACCGAGCGCGAGCAGAGCGCCGATGATGCCGAAGACGCTATGGCGACCATTGCCGGCCATGCGTACCGCCCACCCGACGAGGAATCCGACGCCGACGGCCATCCAGCCGATCTGAAAACCCACGACGATCGTGATCAGCGCCCATAATCCCG
>DAIQBJ010000048.1:0-14516 GCA_036781225.1 Gemmatimonadales bacterium
GTTCCGCTTCGGCCTGCCGACCGGCATTCAAGGCATCGCGATGAACATCGGCGGCGTCCTGATGCTGTCGTTCATCGGATCGCTGGCGCAAAGCGCCGCCGCGCAGGCTGCCTTCGCCGTTTCGTATCCCGAGCTGTTCTCGCTGATCACGTGGACGTCAGTCGGATTGATGGGCGCCGCGGCGGCGGTTGCCGGGCAAAACATGGGAGCCGGGCAGCCTGACCGCGCCGCCGAGGCGGTGCACATCGCTGCACGGTACGGCTTATCGGTCGCCGCGTTTGTCGGGCTGTTCTTCCTGTTCTTGCCCCGACAACTCCTCGCGGTCTTCGGCCTGCATGATCCGGTCGTGGTGGGCATCGGCGCGCAGCTGCTGCGCGTGCTGAGCCTGTCCGGTCTCTTCGTCACCGTCGCCCTGGCGTACACCGGCGGCTTGCAGGGAACGGGAGATACCAAGGGACCGCTCTACATCTCGACGATCTCGCAGATCATCGTGCCGCTCGGCATCTGCTTCGTCATCCGAGCGATGGGCCGACTCGATCCAATCGACATCTGGCTCGCGATTTTCGCGGGCCATGTCACCCGCTGCGTGTTGAGTGTGCTGCGGTTCCGGCAGGGACGGTGGCGGTCGATCGCGGTGAGTATCGGCCCCGGCTAGCTCGCGATCGCAAACGCGCAGCGCGGATGTGCGCCGCGCTCACAACATTCGGTCACCGGCGCTCCCGTGATCTCTTCGACCATCGCTTTGCCCAGCTCGCAGACTTCCTCGTGTCGGGCCGTGACCGCGGACAGCGGGCAGCCGTAGCCCTCCAGGCGCCAGCCGTCGGCGGTGCGCCGCACGTCGACGTCGGTGCCCAGTGTCTCGAACAAGCGAGCGGCGAGCTGCACCCGTTCCTCGCGATCGCCTTCCTGTGGGGTGTTTGCCGCGATCCGCGTCCCGACGGCGCGGAGCATCTCCACCATGCGCTCGCGCCCACTGCGGTGCACCAGCTCTTCGACCAGCAGGCTCAACACGGGGGCGTACGCTTTGGGGAAGAGCTCCTCGCCGTCACGCGTGAGCCCATAGACCCGCGCCGGCTTCCCGCCCGTATCGCGCTGCGCGCCCACATCCTCGACCAGGCCATCGCGCCGGAGCGTCGCGATGTGCGTGCGAACTGCGTTGTCCGTCAGTCGCAGCTGCTCGGAGAGTCCCGTGATGGTTTGCCGGGAGCGGCGCAGCAGGCGCAGCAGCCGCACCTGCGTCTCGCCCAGCAGCTTGTCGAGCCAGTTTGCCATGCCCCAGCATAGCCGCAAACCATTGATTTGTCTAGTAATCACAGTAAATACTTGACAAATGGTGATTGGCTCGGCAGCTTCCGCCCAGTCGTCGACCTACCTGTAAAACCACACTTCTGGAGGACTGATGTCCGCATTCCGTCGACTGGCCGCGCTGGCGCTGCCGTTCACGCTGACCGCCGCCCTGCACGCCCAGGCCACTCCGGCCGGTCCCGCTCCCGCTTCGGCGCCGGACCTGTCCGATCCCGAAGTTGCGCATGTCGCCGTCACCGCCAACAGCATCGATATCGACCTCGCCAAGTTTGCACAGACTCGCAGCCACAACGCCGCCGTCAAGCAGTTCGCCGCTACGATGATCACTGATCACTCGGCCGTGAACGCTCAGGCTGCGGCGCTGGCGAAGAAACTCGGCGTCACGCCGGCCGACAATGCGGTGAGTCAGTCGTTGCAGAGCGGCGCGGCGCAGGCGCGGAAGAGCCTGGAGCCACTGAGTGGCGCGGCGTTCGATCGCGCCTACATCGCCCGCGAGGTCGCGTATCACCAGGCCGTTCTGGATGCGATCGATAAGGTCCTGATTCCCACGACCGAGAATGCGGAGCTGAAGAAGCTGCTGGAGGATGTGCGGCCAGCCGTCGCGACACACCTCGAGCACGCAAAACAACTCCACACGCAGCTGGCGGCCCCGGCCAAGACGGGTCAGTGATCCTCTGGCTGTTGTTGCTCCTGGCAAGCGGTCCGGTTCCCAAGACGCACACGGTCGAGATCCGCGGGATGGAATTCCATCCCGCGGAGCTCACGGTGACGGTGGGGGACACGGTCGTCTGGATCAATCATGACATCGTGCCTCATACCGCGACCGCAAGCACGTCCATCAAGTGGGATACCGGCCAGCTCACCCAGGACCAGACGGGCCGGTACCTCGCCAGGAAGGCGGGCGTCGCGCATTATGTCTGTGCTCTTCACCCCACCATGAAAGGCACGCTGGTGATCCGAAAGGAGTAACTGTATGCGCCTTCTTATTCCCGCCGTGGCCCTCCTCGCACTCACCGGCCTTGCAGTTTCAGCACGCCGCACGCCGGAGCGCTCCCTCAGCGGATTCGACCGCGTCATCCAACAACACGCAGACCGGATGCTTGCGGAGGGACGCCAGATCTTTCGGTTCGACACATTCGGCGACGAGGCCTTCTGGGGTGACGCGCTCCAACTCCATAAGGCGATTGCCGGCGAGCGCAACGGGGGGGTGGGCCCCGGCGTGAGTCCCAAGACCGCGCTCAGCGTCGGGCTCAAGGTCGATCTGGACGCGCTGCCGGGTCCCCTCCAGGAGCAGCTCAGGGCCGGTCAGGTCAACCTGGACGATCCGGCGACGACGCTCGCCCTGCTCAAGCTCAACGCGGTCGTTGGCGTGACGGGCTACTTCAATGCGGACGGCAGCATTCGCTCGATGGGGGTTCAGTGCGCATTGTGCCACTCCGATGTGGACGATGCGTTGGCACCGGGTATCGGGCACCGGCGCGACGGCTTTGCCAATCGCGACTTGAACGTGGGCGCGATCGTGGCGCTCTCCCCGAACCTCAAGCCCTTCACGGACCTCCTCGCCGTGGATGTCGCGACTGTCAAAAAGGTGTTCGCAAGCTGGGGGCCGGGCCGCTTTGACGCCGAGCTGGACAAGGATGGCAAGGCATTCCGACCCGACGGGAAGCAGGCGGGCACGTTGATCCCGCCGGCGTTCGGGCTTGCCGGTGTCAATCTCCACACATGGACTGGCTTCGGGTCGGTGCCGTACTGGAACGCCTATGTCGGCGCGACGGAGATGCACGGTTCCGGCACGTACTTCGACGCCCGTCTCGACCGGTCGACCCAATACCCGGTGGCCGCGCGGAGCAAGTCATTCAACACGCGCGGCAGCCCCGACAATCTCACCGCGAAGCTTGCGGCGCTCCATTTCTATCAGCTCTCGATTCCGGCACCCACACCGCCGGAGGGATCGTTCGACAGGGCAATCTTTGATCGGGGCAAGGCGCTGTTCACGGGCAAGGCGCGGTGCGCGACGTGTCACGTGCCGCCGCTGTTCACCGAGCCGGGCAACAACTTGCACTCGCCGGCAGAGGTGGGCGTCGATGCGTTTCAGGCCAACCGCTCACCGACCGGGATGTACCGGACCGCGCCGCTGGCAGGCCTGTGGTCCCATCAGAAGGGCGGATTCTATCATGACGGTCGCTTTGCGACGCTGCTCGACGTGGTCAACCACTACGACACGCTGGGCAAGCTGGGACTGAGTGAGCGGGAAAAGCTCGATCTCGTCGAGTACCTGAAGGGGCTGTAGCGTCAGAGGACGGGCGTCAGGCGCCGCGCGCGATCCCACAATCCTGGAACGCCGAGACGCTGGGCGCGATCCTGGAACTCGGGTCTCGGTCCGCGCCAGCGAAGCTCATCCACGTCAGCGAACACCTGCACGTCGCCGCGCAGGGTTGCGAGGCGGCGAAATAGCAGCGCCAGCTCGCGGTTCGCTTCCAAGGCGCTCGACAGCCGCGCGGCCCCGCGCACGGGGACGCCCCAGCTCGCTGAGCTGATCGGTATCCGCTCGAGGTGGGGATAGACCGCGAGGACCGTGCTCGCAGCCTTCTCGCCCCAGCCCGGCACTCCCGGAAAGCCATCCGCGGTATCGCCGACCAGTGCGAGATAGTCGGGAATCGATGCCGGCGCGACGCCGAATCGCTCCTTGACGCCCCGCTCGTCGCGCTGCTCGCGCTTGCGCCGGTCGAATTGCACCACGCGGTCGCCCGTGACACACTGGCTGAGATCCTTGTCGGGCGTGCAGATGATGACCTGCTCGACGGCGGGATTCTCGGCCGCGCGCCGGGCGGCCGACGCGAGGGCATCGTCGGCCTCGAATTCCACCATGGCCCAGACCATGACGCCCACGTCGCGCAGCGCATCCTCGAGCGGATGGAATTGGGACAGCAGCTCGGGATCCACGCCCTCACTCGTCTTGTACCCGGGCCAGAGATCGTTCCGAAACGATTCGATGACATGATCGGTGGCGACGCCGAGGTGCGTCGTGCCACCTTCCAGCATGCCGAGCACCGAGCTGAGCACTCCCACGATCGCGGCGACTTCATGGCCATCGCGATCGCTCTGTCGCGGCATCGCGTAGAAGTGCCGGAAGAGCTCGTATGTGCCGTCGAGGAGATGAATCTTCACGTCAGATCAGCGAATCGATGGGGAGATGAGAGAAAAACCTCACAGCGAGGCGCCGCCAGAATCCCGCCGCCGGCTCGTCGGAGAAACCACCGGGGGTCCACTCCAGCCCTCCATTGACCCCTGGCCTGACTTCGTACGCCAGCTCGGGGCTCGACCAGCGATCGAACAGCGCCGCGACTTCGCGCGCCAGCTCGGGACCGTCGATGAGCACGCCGACTTCCGTGTTCTGCTCGAGCGAGCGCGGATCCAGATTGAGCGAGCCGATGAAGACCGACGTGCGATCGAACACGAACGTCTTCCCGTGGAGGCTGGCCCGCGAGGCGCCGGGGAAGGCCTTGGTGGCGCGCGCGCGCTTCGCGCCCGCCGCCTCCGGCCGGAGCTCGAACAACCGTACGCCCTCGCGGAGCAGGGGACGGCGGTACTTCATGTAGCCGGCGTGTACGAGCCAGACGTCCGTCGCGGCGAGCGAGTTGGTCAGCACGGCGACGGTGACACCGTCGCGCTCGCGGCGGCCCAGGAATTCCACTCCTTCCTTGCCGGGCACAAAATAGGGCGACACCACGAGCAGGTTCGATCGCGCGGCGCTTGCATGGGGCGACAGCTGGTCGCCGAGGTAGGCGTCGCTCCGGGTGCCGGCGGGTTTCGACAGCTTGTCGGGCGGATCGGCGATGACGCGCGCGTCGGCCCAATGCATCTGCAGCGCGTCGGCGCGCAGTTCCTGCGCGAGGCTCGACTCGGCCAGGGCGCGGGCGTACGTCGAATCCTGGAGCAGATTACAGCGATCATTCAGTGCCTGGCGCTTGCCGGGGAACGTTTCGGGGTCGGGTGCGAACGTGCCAAGCCGAGCGATGGGAATCGCGAACCGGCTGTTCCAGTAGGTCTCGAAGCTTCCGGTCGACTGGCTCGCGACGGGACCCACCGCGAGCACATCCAGGTCCTGAAAGTCGAGCTCACCGAAACTGAAATACTCGTCGCCGATATTGCGGCCGCCGAGGATGGTGGCGATGCCGTCGGCGACGAACAGCTTGTTGTGCATGCGGCGGTTGACGCGACTGAAGCTGATCAGCAGCTCGGCCAGACGGCGCACTCCCGAGCGATGCGTGTACGGGTTGAAGAGGCGCACCTCGATGTTCGGGTGGGCGTCGAGGTCCGCGACGGATTCGTCCTTCTTATCGAGCGTCCCCCAGTCGTCGAGCAACACTCGCACGCGCACGCCCCGATCCGCCGCGGCGATCAGCCGCTGCGTGATGAGCGAGCCGGTCTGGTCGCGGTTGAAGATGTAGTACTGGAGATCGAGGGTACGCTCGGCAATGTCGATCAGGACCGCGCGCGCCACGAAGGCGTCGAGGCCGGTCGGCAGCAGGCGGAAAGCGGAGCGGCCGCCGTTGGCCTCCACATCGCGGGTGATCCAGTCCTCGAGACGTGTCACATCCCGAAAGTGGCGTGAGCCTATTGGGAGCGGAAGGTCCTCATGGGGAAGTCGGACTCGTCACACTCCCCGTCTCGCCCCCGGCCGCGAAGGTCCGTCTCCCGAGATACAATTGGTGCGAGGTGAGGAGGTACTGCGTGCCGGCTGAGCATATGGGACAACACACACCGCATCGCGGATCCGGCGCCCACCACGATCACGGCGCGGCCCCGCACACGCCGGCGCCGCACGACATGCACGCCGGGCACTCGCCGCAGATGTTTCGCGATCGTTTCTGGCGCTCGCTCGTCCTCACGATCCCCACTCTCGTTTGGTCAGAGCACGTTCAGATGCTCCTCGGGTACCGCGCCCCAGCGGTTCCCGCCGCGGCGTGGATCCCGGCGATCTTCGGCACACTCGTTTTCGCGTACGGCGGACGCGCATTCCTTCAGGGTGCATGGCGCGAACTGCGCGATCGCCTGCCAGGGATGATGACCCTGATCTCCCTCGCGATCACCGTGTCGTTCGTCTTCTCCTGGGTCGTGCAGCTCGGTCTCCTCGCGGCGGACGCGCTCTGGTGGGAGCTCGCAACGCTGGTGACCATCATGCTACTGGGGCACTGGATCGAGATGCGTTCGATCCAGCGCGCGCAGGGTGCGCTTCAGGAGCTTGCCAAGCTTCTCCCCGACACGGCGACTCGGATTCGCGACGGTGTCGAGGACCAGGTGCCCGTGAGCGCACTGCGGTCAGGCGACGTGGTGCTGATACGTCCCGGTGAGAGTGTGCCGGTGGACGCCACGATCCGAACGGGCGCCAGCTCTCTCAACGAGTCCTTGATCACCGGCGAGTCCCGCCCCGTGAAAAAACGCGAGGGCGATCCAGTCATCGCCGGCACTATCAATGGCGACGGCTCGCTCCGCGTGGAGGTCACCGGGACCGGCGCGGATACCAAGCTGTCAAAGATCATGCGCCTCGTGGCTGATGCGCAGCGATCGAAGTCGCACGCTCAGGTCCTGGCCGACCGCGCGGCGCAGCTGCTGACGGGAGTCGCCATTGCCGCCGCGCTGGTCACGATGGTCGTCTGGCAGCTGCTCGGCGCCCCGATCGACTTCTCGATCGTGCGGACCGTGACGGTACTCGTGATTGCGTGTCCCCACGCGCTCGGGCTCGCCATTCCGCTCGTTGTCGCGATTTCAACGACACTCGGCGCCCGCGCCGGCTTGCTGGTGCGCGACCGCCGTGGGCTCGAAGAAGCGCGCAGCCTCGATACCGTGATATTCGACAAGACCGGCACGCTGACGCTCGGCGAGTTTCGCGTCGTGGACGTGACCGCGGCGGACGGCGTGTCGCCCGACCAGGCGCTGCGCATCGCCGCAGCCATTGAAGCCGAGTCCGAGCATCCGATCGCGCGCGGCATCGTGAAGACCGCCGAGGAGCACGGTCTTCAGGCCGCTGCCGCCAAGGACTTTCGCGCGCTTCCAGGCAAGGGGGTAACCGCGACTGTCGAAGGCGTCGACTACCGTGTCGGCGGTCCTGCGTTGCTCACGAGCGAGAACGTCAAGCCTCCATCCAATCTTGAGCAGGCAGCGACGGCCGCGGCGCGGGCGGCGCAATCGGCCATTTTCCTCCTACGTGGCGATGCGGCGCTTGCAGTGTTCGCCGTGGCGGATGCGATCCGGCCGGAGAGCCGGGACGCGATCACCGCGTTGCAACAACGCCACATTGCCGTCGCCATGCTCACAGGCGACTCGCGAGCCGTGGCCGACGCGGTGGCCAAGAACCTCGGCATCGATACGGTGTTCGCCGAAGTTCTGCCCGAGGACAAGGCCTCGAAGGTCACGGAACTCCAGCGGCAGGGACGGAAGGTTGGGATGGTGGGTGATGGCGTGAACGACGCACCGGCGCTCGCAACGGCGGATGTGGGGATTGCGATCGGAGCGGGAACCGACGTGGCGGTGGAAGCGGGTCACATCGTCCTCATGCGCTCCGATCCACGGGATGTTCCGCGCATGGTCACGTTGTCGCGCGCGACCTATCGCAAGATGGTGCAGAATCTCTGGTGGGCAGCGGGCTACAACATCGTCGCAATTCCCCTGGCCGCAGGCGTGCTGGCCGGTCGCGGCGTCCTGCTGTCGCCCGCGGTGGGCGCGGTGTTGATGTCTGCCAGTACCGTTATTGTGGCGATCAATGCACAGCTGTTGAAGCGAGTGCGATTGTAGCGCCACCTTTGCCGTGGAGCCGAAGACCAAGGATAATTCCGCATGCGAAAACAACTGATTCTGGCGCCGATCCAGGTGATGATCAGTGCCACGCTCCTGCTGGCGCACGATCTCTTTTTGAAGCTGGACACGTATTTCGTACCCCCGAACACGCCGATCCGTGTCGCGGTTCTGAATGGCACCTTTGCCAAGAGCGAAGGCGCCGTCACTGCGGATCGCTTGCTCGATTTGAGCGTCGTCGGACCGACACAACGGCGTGCCATCGCACGGGACGCTTGGAAGCCCGCGGGCGACACCACCTGGCTCGCGCTGCGCACCGCGGCCTCGGGTACCTATCTCATCGGGGCGTCGCTGAAGCCGCGGCAGATCGCGCTCTCGGCGGAGGACTTCAACAACTATCTCAAGGAGGATGGCCTTCCCGACGTGCTCGAGGCGCGCAGTCGCGCGGGCGAGCTCGGGCGCGCGGCGCGCGAACAGTACCAGAAGCACGTCAAGGCGCTGTTTCAGGTGGGTGACACACGTACGAATGGGTTCCGCGCGGTGCTCGGTTACCCCGCCGAGGTTGTGCCCATGCAGAACCCTTACGCACTGCGGTTGGGCGATACGCTGGCGGTGCGCGTTCTTGTGGATGGAAAACCGGTTGCCAACCAGCTCGTGATCGCGGGTGGCGAGCGCGGCGGCCAGGGGATGAAAGAGGTTCAGACCCGCAGCGACAGCGCCGGCGTCGCCCGCTTCGAACTGGACGGCGCCGGCAAATGGTACATCAAGTTCATTCATATGGTGCCGGTCGCCCGGGACAGCGTGAACTACGAATCGAAGTGGGCAACGCTCACGTTTGAAATGCGCTGAGCCTCACTTCAGAAAGCTCGTCGCACTCTCCCCATTGCCCTCCGGCTCCAACCGGCCGCCCAGGTACTTCGCGAAGAAGCTCTCGGCGGCGGCCGCGAAAACCAGATTGTTCTCGGGACGGGCGAAGCCATGGCCCTCGTCCGGAAACACGATGTACACGACGTCCCGGCCATTCTTGCGCATCGCGGCCACGATCTGGTCGCTCTCGGCCTGTTTCACACGCACGTCGTTCGCCCCCTGAATGACGAGTAACGGCGCGCGGATCTGATCGGCTTTGAAGAGCGGCGAGCGCGATTTCAAGAATACGGTGTCGTCATGCGCCCCCATCCGCTTGTCGAAAATGGCGCGGAAGGTGGTCCAGTACGGCGGGATGCTCCCCATCAGGGTCACGAGATTCGATGGCCCGAATAGATCCACGCCGCACGTGAAGACGTCCGGGGTGAACGCGACGCCGACGAGTGTGGCGTAGCCACCGTAGCTGCCGCCGAAGATGCACACCCGTTTGGGATCGGCGTACCCCTGTTTCACCGTCCAGTCGAGGCCGTCGAGCAGGTCCGTATGCATCGTGCCGGCCCACTCGCGATCGCCCGCATTGAGATATGCCTTCCCGTAGCCGGTCGAGCCGCGGAAGTTCACCTGCAATACGCCGTAGCCCCGATTCGCGAGCCACTGGACGAAGGGGTTGTATCCCCAGTCATCGCGGCCCCAGGGCCCGCCATGGGGGAACAGCACCAGCGGCAGATTCTTCGGGTCCTTGCCCACCGGCAACGTGAGGTAGCCGTACAGCGTCAACCCGTCACGGGCTTTGAACGTGATCGGCTGCATCTTGGCGAGCTTGTATTGCTCGAGCTTGGGGCGATTGCTGAACAGCAGGGTCGCGCGCTTGGTCGGCCGATCGTACAAGTAGAAGTAGATCGGGCCGTCGGAAACGACGTAGCGGACAATCCAGCGCTTGTCGTCGAGGCTGCGGCTGTCGACCGTAAAGTCGCCATCGCGCACCGCCTTCAGCGCCTGGAAGTCACCCTGGACCGCCGCATCGAGGACCTGCCATTCGAGGCGGAGCCGGTCGAACGAAACGGCCTGCAGCGCATGAGTGCGCGGATGTGTCAGCAGACCGTTCACGTCGAATTGTGAGTCGGCCGCGATGACCTTCGACACGCCGGTTTTCAGATCCATCTGCACGAGGCGCGCAGCGTTGGCATCGACGCTCGAGACCAGCCAGACGGCCTGATCATCGGGCGTGAACGCCGCGACGCCGCCGAATGTCTCATCGGGACCTTCGTGACGAATCGTCTTCCAGTGGTTGGAATCGTCCAGCACGCGAATCTCAGAGCCGCCGTCGGGCAGCGACGCCTGTGCCACGCGTACCCGGAACGCGTTGTCCGCCGAAAACCCCGCGACGTCACCGGGATTCTGTGCGATCAAGGTGAGCTGGCCGCTGGTGAGGTCCAGACGATAGGCGTCGTGGAAGCGCCGGTCGCGGCGGTTCAACGCGACCACCATCTCGTTGGGGCGCGAGGGATCGACCGCCAGGATTTGGGCGGCGACGCTGTCGAACGGCGTCAGATCGCGTGTGGCGCGCGTGGCGACGTTCGTCTGAAAGACGCGATAGTTCTCGTCACCGGCCTTGTCCTGGAGGTACAGGACATGTTTCGAATCGCCCTGCCAGAAAAAGAAGCGCACCGGACGAATCCGGTCGCGCGTGACCGGCCGGTCGTCGCTCTTGCCCACGGTGCGGACCCAGACATTCAGCACGCCGCTATCTGGCGCGAGATAGGCCAGCAGCTGGCCGTCGGGGGAGAGCTGCGGGCCGGTGCGCTCGGGATTGTCGAACAGCACGCGGCGCGGGATGATGGGAGGATCCTGGGTGACGAGGATCTGTGGCACGAACGCCACAAGGAGAAGAATCAGCAGCAAGGCTCGGGATCGCATAGGTGCCTCAGGAAGAAACGAAGCGCCAAGCATGGGGACGAAATCCCGGACTGGCAACGTCAGCCCCGCGGCGTCAGGTTCTAGGCGTCGGCACCACTGGGAGAGCTCGCATGATGCTGGATCGTCGCGAAATGCTGGTGTCGCTCGTCGCCGGTGTTGCCGCCGGATCGGCCGGCTCGCTGTTGCCCGCCGCCCTCGAGGCGCAGCCCCGGTTCCGCCGGATCCGGCCCCTGCGGTCAGCGACTGGTACTGTCGACTGGCTCGCCGTCCGCGAGCTCTTTCCGCTCGCGCCCGACTGGACGCACCTCTCGAGTTTTCTGTTCGTCTCTCACCCGAAGCCCGTGGCCGAGGCCATCGATCGCTTCAGGAAAAAACTCGACTCCGATTCGATGTGGATCGAGATCGCGGCTTTCACCGACGCAGAGGGACATCCGTTCACCACCGTGAAGCGTGCGCTGGCCGGCTACGTCGGCTGTGATCCCGCAGAAATCTGTTTGACGTCCAACACGACGACGTCCCTGGCGATGGCGTATCACGGCCTGCGCATCCGTGCCGACCAGGAGATCGTCACGACCGAGCACGACCACTACTCCCATCACGAGTCGATTCGTTACGCGGCGGCGCGCTCCGGTTGTGGCGTGCGCTACATCCCGCTCTATGACGCGGGCGCAACGGCGAATGCCGCGCAAATCGTCGAGCGCATTGGGCGCGCCATTACTGCGAAGACGCGCGCCGTCGGTGTGACGTGGGTGGCTTCGTCGAGCGGCGTGAAGCTGCCGCTCGATCGGATCGCCGAGGTCGTCGCGCGGGCCAACCGCGGCCGCACGCCCGCTGACCGCTGCCTGCTCATCGTCGACGGCGTGCATGGTTTTGCCAACCAGGACGTCGATGTCGCCAAGCTCGGGATGGATTTCTTTGCGAGCGGCACACACAAATGGCTTTTCGGGCCGCGCGGCACGGGCTTCCTGTGGGGCCGCGCCGACGCGTGGCCCGAGCTGCGCCCCACGATCCCGACATTCGATCCCGACGGGGTCGCCATCTCGTTCGCCGTCTGGGGCGATCGCACCGAGTATCCCCCCACGCAGGCGGCACTGGTCTCACCCGGCGGCTTCGTCGCCTACGAGCACGTGCTTGCGGTTCCAGCGGCCGTCGATTTGCACCGCACGATCGGCCGCGAGCAAATCGCGGCGCGGATCGCCGAGCTGAACACGGCCTTCCGCGAAAGCGCCGCGAAACTCCCGGGGGTCACCCTGCACACGCCGCGCGATCCGGCGCTGAGCGCCGGGATCTCCTGTTTCGAAGTGCGCGGCCTGGCGCCCGGGGAGGTGGTGGGCCGTCTTGCGGAAAAGAAGATTCGCACGACAACATCGCCGTATAAGGTGTCGTACGCGCGCGTCTGCGCGGGCATCATGAACAAGCCGGAAGAAATCGAGTTGGTGCTGCGGGAAATCCGTGCGCTGGTCGCCTAGACTCGCACCAGGAGAGCTGACCATGTCCGCTTCTGATTCCTTCACGCCTGACCGGCGCGAATTCGTCGGCGCCGTTGCCGCTCTCGGCGCAGGTGCGGTACTCGGGACTCACCGCTCCCTCGAGCCTTTGCAGGTGCCGGCTGCCGACGCCTGGCTCGAGCGGCTCAAAGGCAAGCATCGCCATCTGTTCGACGTGCCCGAACCGGAAGGCGGCACGGCACTCCGCCACGTGCGCAACTATCTCGATGCGTGGCGACAGGCCTTCGGGGTCGCGGAAAAGGACGTCAGCGTCGTGATCACACTCTACGCCCGCACGACACCCTGGGGCCTCCAGGACGCGATGTGGGCAAAATATCGCCTCGGCGCGGCCATCGGCATCACGGATTCGACCACCGGAGCACCGCTCGTGCGCAACTGGTTCGCTCACCCGCAGCCGGGAGATCCCGTCGCCGACGGCACGCCGGAAAGCTCGATGGAGTCGTTGCAGCGGCGCGGCGTCGTGTTCGCGCTCTGCAACAACGCGCTGAAACGGTGGTCGGCACGGCTCGAGAAGGACGGCCTGGGTGCCGCGAACGACGTGCACACCGATCTGACCGCGCACGCGCTGCCGGGCGTGGTCATCGTGCCCGATGTCCTCGTCGCGATGACCCAGGCGCACGAACGCGGCTTCGCTTACGTTCGCTCATAACGGAGGGAAACGTGCAGGCTCAGAATTATGACGCCATCGTCGTCGGCTCGGGTATCTCCGGTGGTTGGGCTGCCAAGGAACTGACCGAGAAGGGACTCCGCGTCCTGCTGCTCGAGCGCGGCAAGAACATCGAGCACGTCAAGGACTACCCCAACGCCACAAAGGCTCCGTGGGAGTATCCCCACCGCGGCGGACGCACCCAGGCCATGGAGCATGACTATCCGGTCCTGAAGCGGGACTATCCACTCAACGAGAAGAACCTGGACTGGTGGGCGTCGGATAAGGACTCCCCGTATACCGAGGTCAAACGGTTCGACTGGTACCGCGGATATCATGTGGGCGGTCGCTCGTTGATGTGGGGCCGCCAGAGCTATCGCTGGAGTGATTTCGACTTCGAGGCCAACGCCCGAGAAGGGGTCGCCGTCGATTGGCCGATCCGCTATGCCGATATCGCGCAATGGTACGACTATGTCGAACGCCACGCGGGCATCTCCGGCTCGCGCGAGGGACTCGCGCAACTTCCCGATGGTCAGTTTCAACCCGCGATGCCGCTGAACTGCGGTGAAGAGCTGATTGCGGGACGGGTGAAGACCAAGTTCGGCGGCCGGCGGCGCATCATCCCGGGCCGCACCGCGAACGCCACGGTCGCGCTGCCCGGGCGCTCGGCGTGTCAGTATCGCAACGCGTGCTGGCTCGGCTGTCCATTCGGCGGATACTTCAGTACGCAGTCCTCGACGTTGCCGCCCGCGATGGCTACCGGGCGGCTGACGCTCAAGCCGTTCGCCATCGTCACCGAAGTCCTCTACGATCGCAACACGAAGCGTGCGACCGGCGTGCGCGTGCTCGACGCCGTGAGCGAGCAAACGACTGACTACAAGGCGCGCATCATCTTCCTGTGTGCCTCCACGTTGAATTCCACCTGGCTGCTGCTGCGGTCGGCGACGGACGTGTGGCCGGGGGGTCTGGGAAGCAGCTCGGGTGAGTTGGGGCACAATTTGATGGATCACCACTTCCGCGTCGGCGCATCGGGCACAATCGAGGAGCCGGGCCTCGCCGCGAAGTACTACTATGGCCGGCGTCCCACGGGATTCTACATCCCGCGCTATCGCAATTTGTTCGGCGACAAGCGCCCGTATCTCCGCGGCTTCGGCTACCAGGGCGGTGCGAGCCGTCAGGGGTGGTCGCGCGCCGTAGCGGAGTTGGGCGTAGGCGGAGCGTTCAAGGACGCCATGGCGCAGCCGGGCGACTGGACCATTGGTGGCACGGCGTTTGGCGAGATGCTCCCCAATCATGCGAATCGCGTCACCCTCGATCCCAACAAGAAAGACAAGTGGGGCTTGCCGGTGCTGGCGATCGACTGCGCGACCGGCGAGAACGAGCGGCTGATGCGCAAGGACATGATGAATGACATGGCCGAGCTGCTCGAGGCTGCGGGAGTGAAACGCGTCCGGACGTACGACAACGATTATTGGCCGGGA
>DAIQBJ010000049.1:0-14066 GCA_036781225.1 Gemmatimonadales bacterium
CGTCGCTCGAGTTGCTCGAGACGATCGTCAGCCATACGTCATGCGCCCGCCCCCGCCCCCGCCCCTGCCCCCGCGCTCGCCCCCGCCCCCGCCCCCGCCGTGTGACGGGATCCTGCGGCCGTTATTGCCGCCGTCACGCCGACGAGGATGATCAGATCGGGAATCCAGCCGAGCTCCGTTGCCGGCAGCGCCATCTGCACGAAGTACATCACGAAGTCGAACAAGCCGATCAGCAGGCCAAGCAGGAGGGTGAAGTGCAGCGTCCGGCCCAGGCGCGCGAGTATGCTGCCTGTGGCGAGCGCGACTGCCCCCTGCCCCGCGGCGATTGCCAGGGCGGTGACGATGCCGCCGAACAGTGTCTCCATGAAGGCGGAGCGGCCGGGGTGGTAACTGAAGAACCAGGTGTGAATCAGCGCGATGACCACGCCCGCCACGGCGGCGCAGATGGTGGTCCAGATCGCGTAGTAGATGACGATGCGTGTGCGACTGTCGTCCATGGCTCTATCCTAGCGCAGGGCCGCGGCGGCTTCAACCAGGGCCCCGCGCGCCTGGTCAACCCGGGTCACAAGATCGGCGATCTCTTGGTTCGCTGTCGCCGCGTCGCCGTAACGAATTGCTTCGTTCACGGAGGGGAAAGCCATCGTGGCGTAGCCGTTGTCGAGGTCGGCCGCGAACTGCAGGCTGCGGAACCAGGGCCGGCTCGCCAACCCCTCGGGGCGCGTAAGGCGGCGCTCGACCTGCATCAGGGCCGCGTTGATACGCCGCGCGCGCGTCGAATCCACTCCGCCCGCTCGGCCCAGCGCGGAGTCCCGCGTCGTGCCGAACGCGCGCGCCACGGCGGTGAAGCGGTCGAGCGCGTCTTTGAGCGGTTGCGTACTCACGGTCTCCTTCCACTGCTTCTTGGCGAGCCCTGAATCGAGCTGCGAGACCAGGCTGGTCATCTCGCTGCCGAAGGCGGCATAGTCGAGCGGGACGAGATCGTTGTTTGCGAGCCGACCCATGATCACTGCCACGAGCTGGGCGCCGGCCCGGTGGGCCTTGTAGCCCGGATCGCCGAACCGCGACATCCAGTCGTACGAGTCGTACATCGAGTGATAAATGCCGTCCGGCCCGTCGAACCCGATGCCACCCGCTGGAATGCCGAGGTGGTGATAGAAGCCAGAAAAGTCGGACCCGCCGCCCAGATTACCCATCGTCAGGGCAGTCGTGTCGCCGTTCTTGGCTTTCAACCAGACATCGTAGACCGTCCCCGGTCCGACCGGGTCCGGCACGACGTGCGTGACCGCGCGCAGCAGCGGTTTCAGTGAGGGGGAGGCGCTGCCGCCGAAACTTGGGCCCGAGAAGGTGCCATCCTCGTTGAGGTACGCCACGACGTGCGCGCGGAGCGTATCCTCGAGCTCTTCCACCCATTCCGTCGAGCCGATGAGTCCCCACTCCTCCGCATCCCACGTGGCAAAGACCACGGTGCGGGCCGGCCGCTGCCCATCGCGGGCGAGCGCGGCGAACGCGCGCGCGGTTTCCAGGACGCAGACGGTGCCGCTCACGTTGTCGCGCGCACCGGGTCCCCAGGCATCGCGATGGCCACCGACGACCACCCACTCGTCGGGCCAGCGCGCGCCGCGAATCATGCCGATCGTATTCCAGATCTTGTGAAAGGCGCGCTGGCCCCGTTCGGTCTTCACGTGCAGGTGCGCGCGGGCCGGACCTGGGCCGACGTGGTACCGGAACGGGAGGGCGCCCTGCCAGCTCTGCGGGACCGAGGCGCCGGTCATGGGCTCGAGGAAGCGGCGCGCGTTCCCATAGCTCATGGGGATGATGGGAATGCGCGGGATGTCGAGCGAGTCCTCGGGCACGCGGCGCGCGCCATCGACGGACGCCCAGGTCGGCGTCGTGGGATCGCCGTTTTGATTCATCATGCTGCCGCGCTGAATGCCGGCGACCGGCCGCATCGGGCCTTTGGGATAGACGTCGCCACGGAAGTAGCCGTCTTCCTGCGGGTCAGAGTACACGATCAGGCCCACGGCCCCGCGCTTCTGCGCCTCGCGCGCTTTGATGCCGCGGAACGAGCGCCCGTAGCGCGCGATGACGATCTTGCCGGTCACGCTGATGCCCAGCGAATCGAGCGTCTTGTAGTCCTCGATCAGGCCGTAATTCACGTAGACGACGTCGGCGGTGACGTTGCCGTCGCCGGAGTAGCCGTTGAACGGCGGGATCTGCGGGCCGTTGCCTGGCTCCGCCAACGAAAGGCGCTCCGCCTTGGCGCGCGGGGGGGGGCCGGGGATGATCCACGCCGCGACGGTGTCGGGCTGGGGGATATAGACCGTGTATTCCTTACTCCAGGCATCGACGCCCCACGACTTGAGTCGCTGGAGCACGTAGTCGCGGGTCGTGGCTTGCGCGGGGGTGCCGGCCATGTGGGGCACGGCGCTCAAGTCCTGCGACATTTGGCGCACGCTGGCGGTGTCGGGAATCGCCAGGAGGCGCTGCTCGAAACTTTGGGCGGTCAGCCGCGCGGGCGGGCTGGCGGACAGCAGACCAAGACCGATCGCGAGTCCGCGCCACGCGGTCACCGTGTGCCCGCGCGCCTGCCCCCCACCGTCCGTCCGCCTCATGCGTCCCTCCCCGCCAGCAAAATGGGTCTCGGCGCCCGCACTCGTCGGATTAGCGCCGTCAGGCACATGCACAGCAACGCTCCTAACGCGGCGAGACCCATGTCCTTCTGTGGATCCCACACGTCGCCCTGCGTGCCCAGCCAGGCATCGCCTGTGCCGGGCGCCACCATCGTGGCCACGACCATCTCCATGATCTCGTACAGCGCACTGAAGGCGAGCGTGACGTCGAGCGGCAGATAATATGCCCAGAAACCGCGCGCGTTGGCGACGCGCAGGAAGACTTCCCGGATCGGGTACGCCAGCAACAGCCCGAATGAGAAGTGCACCACGCGGTCGAACGGATTGCGCGCGAAGCCCAACGTGCGCTGCATCCAGAAGCCGAAGGGGACCTCGGAGTAGGTGTAGTGCGCGCCGATCGCGTGCAGTGTCAGAAACACCGTGATCAGCAAATACGACAAGTCGGACAGCGGAAATGCGCGATAGGTGCCGATCAGGATCGCCATCACGGCGAACACCAACAGATTCTCCAGGAACCAATCGTGCCGGTCGAGCGGGCGGATGGCCGTGACGATCCACACCGCGCCGTACCACACGAGCAGCCCCAGCAGCAGGCGGTTTTTGGAGAACCCGACGGTTTTGTGCGTCGTCGAGGTCGAGATCAGCGCGGCACCCCCGGTTCGCGAGAATTCAGGACGCGATCGATCCGCAGCTGCAAATCCACGAGGTGCGCGCGGGTCATACGGTCGAGCGACTTGCCCCCCCCCAGTGCGGTACGAATGCCGGGCTGCAGGCCCTGCAGCTCGAGCCGCGCCAGGGCGCGCGCATCGGTCGGCCTGGTCGTCGCGGTAACGCCGGGGAATCCGGCGAACTGCGGTGGGGGCGGCGTCACGAGCGGCGTGTTGATCAAGCGATCCATCTGATCGACGAACGCTTGCTGCAGATTGCGCCGGTACTCGTCGATCGACGGCGTGGCGGCCGACAGCTCCGAGAACACGCCGCGGCGCACGTCCGCGAACAGATCGGCCAACGTGTACGCCGTCCCGGCCGGCATCGTTGCGCCCTGGTCGGCCAGGCGATTCAGCCGTTGATCCTGAAACAGCGCTCCGAGCACGGCCGTCTGGCGCTGCCGAATGCGATCGACGAATCCGCTCGGCTCGATGCGCCGCAACACGGCGGAATCGAGGAAATAGGTCGGCGTCGCGAATGCGTTGTCGACGAGGAAGCGCACGGCGTCGGCCTGCCGCGCCCGCGGCACCGGCGTATGGATCACGCCCGCTTGATCGGGATACTTCTCGTGCCGCCAGACGCCGCCGATGACGACCGCCACATGGTTCATCTCGAGCGCCCACTGCCCCACCAGGCGATCGTAGAGATCGTTCAGGAGATCATAATCTTCCAGCTTGTCGGTGGTCGCCGCCGGCAGCAGCATCGGCACCAGGCGCTTGATGTTCGCGACGCCGTACCTGGTCGCCTTGACTGGATCGTCACCGAGGGCCTCGGTCTGGGTGCGCGGATCGATCCCGTCGGGGTTCCCGAACCGCAGCCAGGGACTCGCGTCTTGCAGCCGTGCCAGCGAGTCGAGCACGACGCGCTCGTCCTCCGGCCGCTTGGTGCCGGCAATGCGGCGATAGCCCCAATCGATGGCGTAGTAGTCCCACGGCCCCAGCTTGGGCATCAGCTCCGCCGAGTCACCGGGCTGCGCGACGTAGTTGTTGCGCGCGTAGTCCATGATGGAGTACGACGTGCCGTTCTTCCGGGTATAGCTGGCGCTGCGCAGGGAGTCGACCGGGTAGTAGCCCGACGACAACTGGTTGTGCGGCAGGCCGAGGGTGTGGCCGACTTCATGCGTTGCCACATACGCGACCATCGTGCCCATCAGGGAGTCTGAGAACGGCAAGTGGGTGGCGCGCGGATCGGCCGCACCGGCCTGGACCCAGTACCACGCCTGCAGCAGGCTCGTGATGTTCTGGAACCAGCCGATATCGGACTGCATGATCTCGCCGGTGCGCGGATCGTTCACGTTCGGCCCGTAGGCGTTTTCGATCGTCGAGGGCAACCAGCGAATCGCCGAGTAGCGTGCGTCGTCAAGATCGAACTCCGGATCTTCCTGCGGCGTCGGCGCCGGCTTCGCGGTGATCGCATTGGAGAAGCCAGCCGCCCGGAACACGGGCTCCCACGCCTGCACGCCTTTGATGATCCAGGGGACCCACTTGGGCGGCGTCGCCGGGTCGATGTAAAACACAATCGGCTTGACGGGGTCGCTCACCGCCGCCGTCGGATCCTTCGGCTCGAGGCGCCAGCGGATGATGTAGCAGCGCGTCGGGACACGCGCGTTCTCCGAGCCGTAATCCTCGTAGCTCACCGAGAAGAAGCCCACCCGATTGTCGCACAACCTCGGCTGCATCGGATTCGCGGGCAGCAGGACCATCGAGAAGTTGGTCGGAATCGTCATCGAGTTGAGCGAGCGGTCCGGCGGGGAATTGGGCGGCGGCGGCAGCGAATCGACCTCGAACGTCTGCAGCGCCGTGACCTCGACGTTGATCGGGAAGCTCCGGGCGCGCTCCACGAACGAGCGCGCCGGATCGAAGCGGCGCACCCGCACGCCCAGCTGGCGCGCATTCAGCTCGGAGACATCAGTCGTAAACAGCGACGTCACGTCGAGCACCGCGTTGGAATCCTTGGGGCTCCACGCGGCGATATCGAAGCTCTTGAGAATGGGCGGCGTGTTCGAGAGATCGACCGCGCGCGCGACCGGGAGGGTCGAATCGGCGCGCATGGCGAAGCTGACCAGTCGCAGCAGAACGTGATTGCCGAGGCGGTCCCAGCGCACCACCCGCGCCGAGATCTGCTCGCCCGCGTAGCCGAGGCCGCGGATGGTGCCGCGCCTATCGACCACGAGACGGAATTCCCGGCCCAGCATGCTGCGCGGGATCTCGTAGTAGAGTTTGTCCGAAATGCGATGGATGATGAAGACGCCCGAGTCGGTGACCGCGCCCGCCGTGATGACCTGGTTGTACGGCTTCAGCCCCGGCTCCTGCGCGGGGCCGCGCCCGGAGGCGGCGCGCGTCGTATCCTGGCGACCATTCGCCGCCGGCGGCACGGGAGCGGGCTGCTGCCGGACCCCGGCGGTTGCCTTGGAGCAGCCCAGGGCAGCAATGGTCAGAACCAGATGAACCGGGCGCATGCGTCACAGCCGTGGCGTGAGGAACCGACAGATTAGACCCGTCCGCGGCTTCCGTCTAGTGGCTTTGGACAGTCAACCTGTTGCATTTTGGTGGCGATGAAAAGTCTGCGAGTCTTGATCATCGGCGTCGTATTTGCCGCCGTCGTCTACGGCGCGGCGGTGACGTACGCGTTCATCGGCAGCATCGGCTCGACCACCGCGTGGATCGTTCTGCTCGCGGGGGCGGTGCTGCTGCCGGTCGCGCTGCTCATCGTGCGCCGCCGCGTCTGGAATCCACTCACTCAATTGGAGCGCGGCATCAAGCGCGTCGCCGAAGGCGATCTGTCCGCGCAGATCCGCGTGGCGCGCGAGGACGAGCTGGGCCACGTGATCACGCATTTCAACGAGATGACCCGCGTGCTGCGGGATCGCGCCGAAGAACAGGGGCGCTTCGCCGCGGCCGGCGAGCTCCTCGGCGGTGTCGCGCACGAGGTCAACAATCCGCTGATGGCGATCGCCAGTCACGCCGAGCTCCGCCTGGCCGATCCCAGGCTTGCCGCCGAACCGCGCGCCGAGATGCAGAGCATCCTGCGACAGGCGCAGCGAGCCGCCAAGCTGCTGCGAGGGCTGCTGCGGTTCGTGCGAGCCGGCGAGAAACGCGCCGCGGCGGTGAACCTCAACGATGTGGTCCGCAGCGCGCTAGACCTGGTCTCGTACCGGTTCATCATCGACGAGATCTCGATCGAGGGACGTCTCGATCCGTCGCTCCCGGCGGTTGTGGGCGACGCCAACCGGTTAGAGCAGGTTGTCGTGAACCTCCTGAGCAACGCGCTGGATGCGCTGCGGGCCATCACGCCGCCCCGCCGCCTCGCGGTCGATTCATTCGTGGATCCGCGGCTGGGCCGTGTCTGCGTGACGGTGACCGACAACGGGCCCGGCGTGGCCGCGGAGGTCGTGCAACGCCTGTTCCGTCCATTTGCGAGTACGAAAGGTCGCCGCGGCACGGGTCTCGGCCTTTACATCTCGCGGCAACTGGTGCGCGAGGCCGAGGGCGAGCTCGACGTGGTCGCGCAGGGCGAACGTGGAGCCCGCTTCCTGCTCTGGCTGCCCTACACCCCTGTGGCCGCTCCCGAGGCTGGCTCCCCCGGCCCCCCCGGCCCCCCCGGGGCCTTTGCCGCGGCTGCCCCTGCCGCGCCGCTGGCGGGTATCCGGGTGCTGGTAGTTGACGACGAGGAGCTCATTCGTAGCCCCATGCAGCGTTTTCTAACGAAGCGCGGCGCGGATGTTCGCGAGGCGGGCGATGGCGCGATGGCCCTGGAGCACATCCGGGCGGGTTTCGAGCCGGAGGTCATCGTGGCCGACCTGCGGATGCCCCGCATGGACGGCGCGGAATTCTATGAGCGCCTGTTGGACGAGTGGCCGGCGCTCGCCGAGCGTGTATTGTTTTTGTCCGGTGACATTACCCAGCTGGCCAGTCGAGGGCTGGCGGAGATCCCGCGTGAGCGCGTGCTGGTGAAGCCGCTCGAGTTGGTCGAGCTGGAGCGCCGTATCGCCGATTTGGTTCGGGAGCGGGCGGCCTGACATGCTGATCGTGGCCGTGCTGTTTGCCACGGTGCTGTTCCGCTTCGCCATCGTCCTCGCGGTCGTTTACCGCATTCTGCCCGCTACGCGCATCTGCCCGCACTGCGCCAGCGATCTCACGTTGATCCGGCACTCCATCCTGCGGCGCCTGATTCCCCCCGTCGAGCATCGCTGGTGTATCGGCTGCGGTTGGAATGGCCTCGTGCGGCGCCCGCCACCCCCACCCCGTCTTCCTCAGTCGCGTGTGATCAGCCGCGCGGCCCGCTCGTAGAAGAAATAGTCCAACGCCCAGTTGAGCAGCACGAACAACTTGTTGCGAAATCCGATGAGCTGGATGATGTGGACGACGAGCCAGATCACCCACGCCGGGAACCCGCTCAATTGCAGTCCAAAGACGTGGGCCACAGCCGCGTTGCGACCGATCGTGGCGAGCGTGCCCTGATCGTGGTAGCGGAACGGCTCGAGCGGCTGGCCCCGCAGCTGGCGCGCGATGTTTCGGGCGACCGACTCCCCCATCTGGATCGCGACCGGCGCGACCATCGGCAGCGGCTCGCCGCCCTGCTCGCGATAGGCGGCATCGCCGATGATGAAGACTTCAGGATGCCCGGCGAGCTGGAGCGTCGGCTCGACGGGAATGCGGCCCTGACGGCCACCGGGGGCGGGGACGCCGAGCGCGCCGGTAAGCGGAGCGGCGCGTACACCGGCTGCCCAGATCAGGGTCTGCGCCGGAATGATCTCCCCGCTTTTGAGCCGCGCCTGCCGGCCATCGTAATCCGCCACGGTCGCGCCGAACCGGACCTCGACGTATTTGCGCCACAGCGTCTTCCCCGCCGCCTCGCGCAAGCGCTCCGGAAGCGCCGGCAGCAGCGTCTGGGTCGCTTCGAGCAGCAGGATCCGGACGTCTTTGATGTTGAGCCGCGGATAGTCTTTCACGAGCACCAGCCGAATGAGCTCGGAGAGCGCGCCGGCCATTTCCACGCCTGTCGGCCCTCCGCCCACCACGATGAACGTGAGCAGCGCGCGCCGCTGCTCGGGGTCGGGCTCGAGCATCGCCTGCTCGAAGCAGGTGAGCACGTGATTGCGAATGGTGATCGCGTCGGGAATGTCCTTCAGGCCCAGCGCGTGGCGCTGCACCGATTCGAGCCCGAAGAAGTTCGTCTCGCCCCCCGGGGCGAGCACCAACAAATCGTACGCAATTGGCCCGGCAGTCGTCTCGAGTCGTTTGGCGGTGACGTCGACGCGTGTGACCTCGACCAGGCGAAAATCGAAATTCTTCTGGCCGCGCAGGATCGCGCGCGCCGGCTTCGCAATCTCCTCGGGCTCGAGGCCGGCCGTCGCGACCTGGTAGAGCAGCGGCTGGAAGAGATGGTAGTTGTTGCGATCGAGGAGGACGACCTGCACGGGAACGCGGCGCAGGGCGCGGGCAACACGCAGGCCGCCAAATCCAGCACCAACCACCACGACCGTGGGGATCATCTTGTCGGCTTTCACAAGACCTCCTCGCACGTCATGCGTCTAGAGAACGATTTGGTGGGCGGAAGCGATCCTGAGTTACCCCGTGATTTTACGCCACAGTGCCGCCACCGGATCGTAGCTTGCGTCGACGACGCGCTCCTTCAGCGGAATGATGGCGTTGTCCGTGATGGTGATCGACTCTGGACAGACTTCGGTGCAGCACTTGGTGATGTTGCAGTAGCCGATCCCGCCCTCGTGCCGCAGGTGCTCGCGCCGGTCGGCGGTGTCGAGTGGATGCATCTCGTAGACGGCGGCGCGCACCAGCATGGCGGGTCCCATGAACTGCTCGTGCTTCTCGTGCGTGCGCAGCACATGACACACGTCCTGGCAGAGGAAGCACTCGATGCACTTGCGGAATTCCTGCGGGCGCTCGATTTCGAACTGGTACATACGCCAGGTGCCATCGGGGGCATCGGGCTTCCGGGGCTGGAATGCCGGAATGCGCTTGTTGACTTCGTAATTCCACGACACGTCGGTCACGAGATCCTTGATCAGCGGAAACGCTTTCATCGGCATGATCGTGATGGTCTCGCCCGGAGCGTAGTCCGACATGCGCGTCATGCACATCAGCCGTGGCTTGCCGTTGATCTCGGCCGAGCACGACCCGCACTTCCCCGCCTTGCAGTTCCAGCGCACGGCGAGGTCCGGCGCCTGCTCGGCTTGAATAGCGTGCACGGCGTCGAGGACGACCATTCCTTCCGCCGCCGCAACGTCGTAATCGTGGAGCTCGCCCCCCGTTTTAGTGCCTCGGAACACCCGTAAACGCGTCATGCCCCTTCCTTAATGAGGGTCAACAAGTCGGCGGGGATCGGCGGCTGCGCCTCGCGCCGTACCACCATGCCGTCCCCTGCTTTCTTGATCACGACCTGTGCGCGCGCCTGTTTCTCATCCGAGTCGGGGTAATCGCTGCGCGTGTGGGCACCGCGACTTTCCGTGCGCTCCAGCGCCGCGCGCGCGCTGGCCTCGGCGACCACGAGCAGCGACCCGAGATCGATCGCGGTGTGCCATCCGGGATTGTACTCGCGGCTCCCCGTCACGCCGACGGTCCTCGCGCGTCCCTTGAGCTTCTCGAGCTCCGCCAGGGCGTTTTCCAACCCGCGCTGATCCCGGATAATCCCCGCATCCCGCTGCATCACTTTCTGCAACGCCGCCTGTACGGCAAACGGATTCTCTCCCTCCCGCTCGAATGGTGCGAGCGCCTCCCGAATAGCCTGTTCCACCTCGGCATCGGGGATCGCCGGCGCTGAGCCCCGCCGGGAGGCCGCGGACTGTCCCGCGCGCCGCCCGAACACCAGCAAGTCGCTCAAGGAATTCCCGCCGAGGCGATTGGCGCCGTGCATGCCCCCGCCGACTTCGCCCGCGGCGTACAGGCCGGGCACCGTGGACTCCTGGGTCTCGGCATCGACTTTGACGCCACCCATCACATAGTGGGTCGTCGGACCGATCTCCATCGGGTCCTTCGTGATGTCGACATGCGCCAGCTCTTTGAACTGGTGATACATGCTGGGCAACTTCTTCCTGATGTAGTCGGCGTTTTGCTTCGAGGCGATGTCGAGGATGACCCCGCCATGCTCCGTGCCGCGCCCTTCGGCGATTTCCTTGACGATCGCCTTGGCGACCACGTCGCGGGTCAACAGCTCGGGGGGACGGCGGTTCTGCTTGCGATCGCCCTTCACCCACGCATCGGCCTCTGCTTCCGTATCGGCGTAATCGCCCTTGAACATGTCGGGCATGTAGCGGAACATGAACCGCTCGCCCTGGGTGTTTTTCAACACGCCGCCTTCGCCGCGCACGCCTTCGGTCACGAGAATGCCGCGCACGCTGGGCGGCCAGACCATGCCGGTCGGATGGAATTGCACGAACTCCATGTCGATCAGCTCGGCGCCCGCGTCGTACGCGAGCGCGTGACCGTCACCCGTGTACTCCCAGGAATTACTGGTGATTTGCCACGCCTTGCCGATGCCGCCCGTCGCGAGCACGATGGCGCCGCTCCGGAACAGGACGAACCGTCCGGTCTCACGGAAATAACCGAGTGCGCCGGCGATCTGGCCACCCACGACGAACAGGCGGACGATGGTGCATTCCATGTGGACGTCGATGCCGGAGTGGACGCCCTTGTCCTGGAGCACGCGGATCATCTCGAGTCCGGTGCGGTCACCGACGTGGGCCAGGCGGGAGTAGGTGTGGCCGCCGAAGGGCCGCTGATTGATGCGGCCGTCCGGAGTGCGATCGAACAGGGCGCCCCACGCCTCGAGCTCGTTGATCCGGTCCGGCGCCTCCTGCGCGTGGATCTGCGCCATGCGCCAGTTGTTGTGCATCTTGCCGCCGCGCATCGTGTCGCGGAAATGCACGCGCCAGTTGTCCTCGCTCATCACGTTGCCGAGCGCCGCGGCCGCGCCGCCTTCGGCCATGACGGTGTGCGCTTTGCCGAGCAGCGATTTACAGACCAGGGCGACTTTCGCTTTCTGCGCGCTCGCTTCAATGGCGGCGCGCAGTCCGGCGCCGCCGGCGCCGATGACGATGACGTCGTAGTCCAGACTCCGGATATCGGGCATTAGATGCCGAGCCGGCGCTTCAGCGCACGGATAACGAGGCCGGTCATCGTCACAGGATCCTCAAATCGTGGATGACGCCCAGCGCACACAGGCGGATGTAGACGTCCGTCAGCGCGACCGAGAACAGCGAGCACCAGGCGAAGAGCATGTGGTGCCGATTGAGCGCGCTCACGCCGCGCCACGCCTGGAACCGTGCCCGGCCGGCGCGGGCGCATGAGAAACAGTCGACCTGGCCGCCGATCAGATGTCTGATTGAGTGACAGCCGAACGTGTAGCACGCCAGCAGGATGACGTTCACCAGCATGACTAAGGTGCCGATCCCCACACCAAACTCCCGCGGCCCTGGTGCCATCGTGCCGCCGGCCAGCACGCCATTGACGGGCCAGCGCAGCGCGAGCACGACGTCGTATGAGAGAATGAAGATGAAGATCACCGCCGCGTACATGAAAAAGCGGTGCATGTTCTGAAGGATGAAGGGAAACTTCGTTTCCCCCTTGTAGCCGTGCCGCGGTTCCCCAACCGCGCAGGCCACGGGGTCGAGGAAAAAGGCGCGGTAGTAGGCTTTGCGATAGTAGTAGCAGGTGGCGCGGAACCCGAGCGGGAAGATCAGCACGATCAGCGCGGCGGACAACGGCCACCAGGACGTCTGAATCAGCGGCGAGTAGAACGGCGACAGGTACGGCCCCCACTCGAAGTTGGTGCCGACCCAGGCGACCCAAGTCGAGTAGACGCCGAAGCTGCCGAGGACGAGCGCGGTGAGCGCGGGAGCGATCCACCAGGCATCGGGCCGCAGCGTGGCGCCGAAGCCTTGCTCTCGGATGTCGCGGACGGAGGTGGTCATAGCGTCACCGCCGCCATCGTCTGCTTCACGGCCTCCGCCGATTTCTTGAGTGCGTTCTGTTCA
The DNA here is from genome assembly GCA_036781225.1 of Gemmatimonadales bacterium. Lineage (GTDB taxonomy): Bacteria > Gemmatimonadota > Gemmatimonadetes > Gemmatimonadales > GWC2-71-9 > 20CM-2-65-7. The sequence continues at coordinate 12,331 of DAIQBJ010000049.1, forward strand.
TCGGCCGTCAGCTGGACTTGGACAACTTTTTCCAGCCCGTTCTTGCCGAGCTTGCACGGCACCCCGCAGAACATCCCGGAGAGCCCGTACTCGCCTTCGAGCCAGGCGGCGCAGGGCAGCACGCGCTTCTGATCGAGCACGATCGATTCGACCATCTGCACCGCCGCCGCGGACGGCGCGTAGTAGGCCGATCCGGTTTTCAAGAACGCGACAATCTCTGCACCGCCGTTGCGCGTGCGGTCGACGATCTTGTCGAGCTTGGCTTTGTCGAGGAGCTGCGTGACGGGGATGCCCGAGACGGTCGTGTACGAAACGAGCGGTACCATCGTGTCGCCGTGTCCGCCCAGCACCATCGCCTGGATGTCTTGCACCGAGACATCGAGCGCCTCGGCCAGAAACGCGCGGTAGCGCGCCGTATCGAGCACGCCGGCCATGCCGATCACGCGCTCGCGCGGAAATCCGGTCACCTGCTTGGTGACCCAACACATGACGTCGAGAGGGTTTGATACCACAACCACGATCGCCTTCGGACAGTTCTGCTTGATTTGCTGGGAGACTTGCTTGACGATATCGGCGTTGGTGCGAACGAGGTCATCGCGACTCATGCCCGGCTTGCGGGCGATGCCGGCCGTGACCACCACCAGCTCCGAGCCCGCGGCGGGACCATAGTCGTTTGCTCCGACGACGCGCGTGTCGAAGCCCTCGATCGGCGCCGACTCCCATTGGTCGAGCCCCTTCCCTTGCGGGACGCCCTCGATCACATCGACGAGGACGACTGTGCGGGCGAGCTGTTTTTCTGCGAGGCGTTGAGCGGTGGTGGCGCCGACATTCCCGGCGCCGACAACGGTGATTTTGGTGAGCATGGTGCGGGGAAGTTAATGGGCGCCGTTATCCTCCTCTAGTGTGCATTTCTCTATGCGGATCAGCGCGTAATCCATCGACTCGATAGAGTGGTGCGCGGTCGATCACACCGAGCCGAACCTCGGCGCCGCGATCGGTCCGCCCCTGCCAGGTCGACGTAATGAGCTCCGCCAATTCCCGGTCTGTCGCGCCGCTTCGGAGGGGTTCACGCAGATCGCTGCCCCGCTCGGCGTACAGACAGAGAAACCAGGCGCCGTCGGCGGTCAATCGGCTGCGATCGCAGGAGCGGCAGAACGGCGCGGTCGTCGACGCCACGATGCCGAACGTGGTGCCGTCAGGCAGGCTGAAACGCTCGGCCGGTGCTGCGGGGTCGGCGAGGTCCGTGGCTGAGGTGATGCGGCCATAATGCGCGGTGAGTGTCTGGAGAATCTCACGCTGGGAGAAGACCTGTTCGGAGGTCCAACCGGTCGCCCCCCCAACGTCCATGTACTCGATGAACCGGACTTCGGCGTCGTGGGCGCGAGCGAACTCGATCAGGTCGACCAGCTCGTCGTCGTTCACGCCGCGAATGACGACGGTGTTGAGTTTCAGCGGGAAACCGATGGCACGAGCGGTACGAATTCCCGCCACCACGTCGGCGTGCTTGTCCGTCCTGGCCAATTCCCGCATGCGCTCGGGGCGGAGCGTGTCCAAACTGACGGTCACGCGGCCGAGACCGGCTCGGCGGAGCGCGTCTGCCTGCTGAGCGAGGAGCAAGCCATTGGTGGTCATCGCGAGATCACGAATCGCGCGATTGGCCGCCAGCATACCCACCAGTGTGGCCACATCGTGGCGCAGCAGCGGCTCTCCGCCGGTCAGCCGTACCTTTTCGACCC
>DAIQBJ010000050.1:0-7948 GCA_036781225.1 Gemmatimonadales bacterium
GTAGAGGCCGGTGTTGCCCGCGGCGATGTTCACCGTGCCGCGGCGGTCGTTCTGTTTGATGTACTGATACGCGAGATCGGCGTGCAGCTTGGGCGTCAACGCGATCCCGGTGCCGAGCGTGAACTCATTACGCGGCCCCTCGGGCAGCAGCGGCGTCACGAAGTCGTCGGGCGACGCGCCGGTGTGATACAGGTAGCCGCCGCGCAGCTTCACTTTGGGGTTGTACTGGTACTCCGTGCCGAACCGGAAGCCGTGCGTTGATTTGTTGCTGGGGTGCAGCACTAGGTCAGGTGTCGCCGGGTTCTCGAAGTCAATCTTCACTTCGGTGAACCAGCCCCACACCACGTACTGGTAGTCCCCCATCACCGTCCAGTCATTGTTCGCCTTCCACGAGACGCCCAGCGTCCCCTGGGGAGGCATCTCGATCGAGGTCTTCGCCTTCCCGTTCGACAGCGGTCCGCCCGCGCCAAACTCCGCGGCGACGATGGCATCGACTGGCGTCCCGGCCGGCAGGCCAAGCGGGTTCTTGGGGGGCAGCACGAGCCCGGTGGGGACCTGTTTGAACTCGGCCGTGCCGTCGTAGTCGATCTTCTTCCGCGTCAGCCAGTGACCGCCGATGGAAACGCGATCAGAGACCTTCCAGATGCCGCCAAAATTGACGGCATAGCCGGTGCCGGTCGCGTGCAAGTGCGCGTCGGCAAAGTCAGTCCCCGTCGGAACACCCAGGGCCGCAAAGGGCGTTCCGGGCGGCACCAGGGCTGAGGGAACGACCTGCTGGGAGAAGTCCGCCCGCTGCCGCAGCGTGAGGCTGCTCGTGATGTAGGCAACGCCGATGCCGAGTTGCAGGGTAGGCGAGACCTGGACGCCAATGGTCGGCTGGATGTAGATGGACCGGATGTCCGTGTTATAGCCCAGAAACCGGCCCTCGAAGTTCGTGCTGTCCCACTTGGTCTCGAGGCCGTACGGTGCATACAACCCGATGCCGGCAGTGAGTTTGGGGCTGAAAGCGTGGGTGGCGTAGACGTTGGGGACGGGAATGACCGGGTTATGGAGATCGCTGCGGTGAGCCAGGATGTCGTCCGTGAAGCCACCGCTCGCGGCGATCGCCGTGACGCCCACGCTCAGGTGCGATCCCGGCAGTCCGCCCAGCCCGGCTGGGTTGAAGAAGATCGCGGAGCCGTTCGGACACGGGTTCGCCGCCGCCACGCCGGCACGCCCCATGGTACAGGTGTCGTGCTCGTAAACGCCAAAACCCTGGGCAGGGAGCGCGGCGACGAGCGAAGAGGCTCCGGCGAGCAGCAACAACGCAAACCGCCGCATACGAGGTCTCCGAATGGACGAAATTGGAGTAGATGGTGAATTCGGTCGCGATACGGTAGCATTGGCTGCAATCATTGTCAAACCAATGTCACGACCCGCGATAGACCTCTTTCAAAATGCATTTGGGACAATACCTAGGTCCGCCGCGTCGGCACCGGGTCGCGTCAACCTGATCGGTGAGCATACCGACTACAACGGCGGTCCGGTGTTGCCGATTGCCATCGCGGAACGGACGACCGCGGTGGTGGGACCCGGGCCGGCCGACGCGCCGGGGACACTCGAAGCGGTTTCGACCCGTTACACCGCCGTTGCACGTGTGCGTTGGCAGGAAGAGCTGCCGCACGGCTGGCCGGCGTACGTCGCGGGCGTGCTGCGCGAGTTGTGGACACTCGAGGCGATCCCGCCGCGCGGCAGTCTGCGCATCGCCGTCGCGTCCGATGTGGCGATCGGCGCGGGATTGTCGTCGTCCGCGGCGCTCTCCGTCGCCACCGCCAGCGCGATTGCGACACTCGTCGGCGCCAAGCTGACACCGCGGCAGATCGCCGGCGTCGCCTATCGCGCCGAGCACGATCACGTCGGCGTGCGGTGCGGCGTGATGGATCAGACGATCGCATCACTTGGCAAGCGCGGTCACGCCCTGCTGCTCGAATGTGCCTCGCTCGAGGTTCAGCACATCCCCTTTAGCGCGCCGTTGCTGCTCGTGGATACCGGGGTAAAACACGATCTCTCGGCAGGGAGCCTCAACGAGCGGCGCGCGGAGTGCGAGGAGGCCGTGAATCGGCTCAAGCTGGAGCTTCCCGAGCTGGTGTGGCTCGCCAGCTGGCCGGTCGCGTGGCTGCCGCGGCTCAAGCGCGCGCTGCCCGAGCCGTTGCGCTCGCGCGCGGTGCACGTGGTGAGCGAGACCGCGCGCGCTCGCTTCGCGGCGCAGCTCCTGGCGCGCAGGAAGCTGACGCAGTTCGGGAAGCTGCTCTACGAATCGCACGAATCCTGTCGCCGGCTGTACGCGTGCAGCGCGCCGGAGCTCGATACGGTCGTCGCCGCGGCAAAGCGCGCGGGGGCGTTGGGCGCGCGACTCACGGGAGCGGGGTGGGGCGGTGCCGCGATCGTTCTGGTACAGGCACGGGGCAAGGGGAGTGCGGAGCCGGTCGCGCAGGCGATCCGCGCAGCGTTCCACAAGACGTACGGCCGAGAGCCTGAAATCAGACCGGTAAGATCATCGGCGGGCGTGCGTACCGAGCGGGTCTAACCCGGTTATTTTCGTAGGAGGCGCACCCCCGCCCGGGTGGCGAAATTGGTAAACGCAAGGGACTTAAAATCCCTTGGGGGCGACCCCTTACAGGTTCGAGTCCTGTCCTGGGCATGTCGTACAGTCGTGGTCAAAGTCTGGCAAAAGCGGCGTCCTCTCTTGATGTAGGGCCCCTCAACTCCCACCTTAGAATCCTCCCTGACGGAAGTATCCGGTGTCACGACCCTTGGTCGCCGGATTAGCGGCGGGTTTGTTCGGCAGTCTGGCGGTTCTCGCGTGTGGCTTGGCAGATGTCTTCGAGCCGCCTGGTCCGGCGGCGGACATCGTTTTCGTCTTTGCCGATACCGTGCTCACCGTCGGCGATACCGTGCCTTTCGTCGTGGTCGTGCGCACCGCCACCGGCGAACTCGCCAATCCCCATCTCCGCGTGACCTCGCTCGACCCCGCGCTACTTCAGGTGAACAGTCGAGGCGATACCTTGATTGCCCTGAGCCAGGGTCGCGCCTCGCTCGATATCGAGCTCCTCAGCTCGGTGATTACGAGCGCGGCGCCTGATACCGTGCACGCCATCCGCGTGCATCCCTGATGCCGGACAGCGTGAAGTGCTTCGGGTGCGGTACCCGCGTGCCGGCGACATCGCGGTTCTGCGGCAATTGCGGGCGCCTGGTGGTCGATCCCAATACCAGCACCGTCGTGGATGAGGCTCCCGGCGACACGCTGCTCGACCGGCTCCGCCGCGTGCTCGCCGGCGAGTTCGAAGTCGTTCAGGAGCTCGCGCGCGGCGGCATGGGGATCGTCTTCCGCGCGGTCGACGAGCAGGCGAAGCGACTCGTCGCCCTCAAGGTCCTGTCGCCCGAGCTCGGCCTGACCCCGCGCGCCGCCGAGCGCTTCAAGCGAGAAGGTCGCATGGTCGCCGAGCTCGAACATCCGAACATCGTGCCGGTGTATCGGGTGGGGCAGATCGGCGGAATTCTGTTCATCGCCATGAAGTTCGTCGAGGGCCGGTCCCTCGACGAGATCCTGGACACGCAGGGCCCGCTGCCGGTGCCGGCGATCGTCCTCGTCCTGCACGCAGCCGCCCGGGCGCTCTTGTTCGCGCATGAGCGGGGCATCGTGCATCGCGACGTGAAAGCGGCGAACATTCTGCTCGATCGCGACGGGAACGTGATGGTCTCCGATTTCGGCGTCGCGCTGCGGGGGTCCGATATCACCCTCACGGCGGACGGTGCCGTCATCGGCACGCCCGGGTACATGAGTCCCGAGCAGTGCGCCGGGCAGCGGGCGACGCCCCAGGGCGACCACTACTCGCTCGGCATGGTGGCCTTCCAGATGTTGACCGGCAGGTTGCCATTTCAGGCCGAGACGCTGGCAGGCATCATGCATCACCATTTCTTCACCCCGCTGCCCGACGTGCGCGTTTCACGCGACGATGTGCCGTTCGATCTCGCGCGGATCATCGGCCGACTCACCGCGAAAAAGCCGGCCGAGCGCTTTGCGACGACTCGCGATCTCCTGGTGGAGCTCGAGTCGTTACCGCTCGAGACCGCCGAGCGGCGCCAGGGGGAACAGCTGCTGCAGCGGCTCGCCAAGGGCGACGCGGTTGACGCCGTCACGACGCGTTCGCTCCCCGCGCTTCCCGATACGCCGACGTTGCAGTTTGCCTCCGCTCCTCGGCGCCCGACATTCTGGAACCAGCGTGCCTGGGCGGGTGTCGCGACCGCTCTTGTGGTGCTCGGGCTCGCGGGCTGGGTCGTGTTGCGTCCCGCCGCCAGCGCGGGCCACGACTCCGTGGCGATCGCCGCGCCGGACTCGGCGCACTTGCCCGCGGCTCTCCCGGCTCCCGCTCCGGCGCGGCGGCGTCCCCCGGTCACCGGCTTGTTGCGCCTGCTGACCTCCCCGAGCGACGCCGAGATTCTCGTCGATGGTCGCGCGCGTGGAACGGGCGCGGTGCTCGACCTGCCGTTGGCAGTTGGGAGTCGCCGTCTGCAGATCCGTGCTCGCGGGTACATCACCTTTGACACGACCATCACCATCTCCCCCGATAGTACCATTTCCCTCGGCCGCATCGCCCTGCGAGTGCCCGAGCAGCGGCCTTGAAAGGGCGCGCGGCCGCAGTCGGGCTCGCGTTCCTGCTGGTCTGTCCCACCGTCACCGCCGCGCAGGCCGGCACTGCCGAGGTGCTCCAGCAGGCGCGTGAGCTGTACGAGCGACTCGAAATCGAACGCGCGCTGCCGCTGCTGCGTCAGATCGTGTCGCCGGCATGGCCGCTGGAAATGACGAACGGGCAACGGGTCGAGGCCTATACATATCTCGGTGCGGCGCTTGTCCTCACGGGCAAGCGCGATTCCGCCGTCCTGTATTTCCGCGCGGCGCTCGAGCGCGATGCCTTCGCCGATCTCGATCCGGCGCAGTTCACGCCGGCGCAGGCGGGCGCGTTTGCCGCGGCGCGCCGGCTGACGTTCTCCGTGGGCGCTCGCCCGATTCCGGAAACGCGCGTCGATCCACGCACGGGCCGATTGACGGTCACTGTGGTCACGACTCACGCCGCCAGACTCCGCGCAACGCTGCGCGCACTCGGCGGTACCGAGCTCGTGGTGCTGTATGACGGGCCGAACGATGGCGCACGCGAAATCGGATGGAACGGGTTGGGGCCGGATGGCCAGGTGGCGGCTCCGGGGCGGTACGATTTGTCGGTGGTCGGGCACAGCCAGCTTACCGCGCAGGCCGATTCGCTGCGCATCTATCTGGATCTGCAGCACGACGTCGAGCCATTCGAAGACACGCTGCCGGTGCTCGTGGCCGGGGAGTTGCTCCCGGTACGGTACCCGGAGTCGACGGCTGGAAACGATCTCCTGAAGGGGTTAGGCGTCGCGGTGGGTGCGCTCGTCGTCGGACAGGTGATCGCGAACGACCGCCTGGGGGTCGGACGCGAGGGTGCGGTCATGGCCGCCGGCGCCACGAGCGCTGCCGTCGCCGCGTTCTTCTATCGGCGCGCGCACCCCGCCATTCCGCTCAATGTCGCGCTCAACGATACACGCCAGGCCGCGCGTGACAGCGCCAACGCGGCAATCCGGCGGCGCAATGCGGACCGGGTCGCTCGCACAAAGCTGTTGATCACACCGGTGAGCGCGCCGGCGGTACGGCCGTGACGCCGCTCGCGCTCCTGACGCTCGCCGGACTCGTGCAGCCGGGGATCGCGACGTCACAGGGGCTCGAGCTCAGCGGCGTCGTCACAGTCACGCATGCCGATCACCGCGTCGACGCCGGTTTCGGCGTGGAGCGCGCGACCGGTGTGCTCGTCGGCGGCGCGACGCGCCTGCGACGCGGTGGCATCGCGCTCACGCTGTCCGGCGTGACCGGACACCTCACGGCCGTGGAAGGAACCGGTGGCATCGATCGGGACCTGGCGCAGGTCGGCACGGTTGTGCAGTTCACGGCACTGCGGTGGCTGGTGCTCGAAAGCGGCGTCACGCTGCGCTCGTTCGGCACGGTGGTGGCGAGGCAGCAGTGGACGCTGGTCCGTGCCGGTGCCGAGGCGCGCGTGCCGCTCAGCGGCGAGACGTTCTGGGCCATCGGCCGTGCCCACCTGCTGCCGATTGTCAGCGTGAATGGCCTGCCCAACGCCGCGACGGCCTTCGATGCCGGGACGGGACTCGCGTTCCGGCGCGGCCGTGTCGTCTTCGACTTCATGTACACGCTCGAACGCTGTGCCTTCCCCTGGCAGGGAAATACGCGTCGCACCGAGCAGCTGGGAACGCTCACGCTCGGCGGAGGCGTACAGCTGCGATTGCGTTGACCTCCTTGACCCAGAATCCTGGTCATTGACGCGTTAACTGCCGGGTTACAAAAGGAAGGGGGGCACGCGGCGCCGCGTGCCCCGTTGTTTCCCCGCGCGTCCCATCACTGTCCGGGATCGGTCAACTCGCCGATCCATGCAACCTTTAGCGAGCTGCAGGCGTCTTAAGGAACGAAGGTTGTCACCATGTCTCTTGCTGGAGGATGCAGATGCGCGGCCTGTCTTTGCTGATTGCGACGATCCTGACGTTCGGATACGGCTTCGCCGCCCAAGCCGCCATGACGGTCGACCGAGCGGAGACGCTCCGCCGGGTTGCAGCCACCGTCGAAACCGCTACCCCAACTGAGGACGCGAACCGGGTCTGGTACGGCGGCATGCTGGCGCCGATTACGGTCGAAGTCACGGCTCAGCCCAAATGCCCGCTGACGTGAGTGTTAGCCACATTTCCCCCGCTCCCCGCACCGCCCGCCGGAGTCCCGGCGGGCGGTCGCGCGTAGGGGCGAAACTTGCCAAATTGAAAGCGCGTACCATCACCTGACCATGGACATGTCACTCGAGCAGCCGTCTTCCTTCAAGCGGTTCCTGCGCACGTGGCGTCGCGAGCTCATTCGCGGCGGCGTGCTGTTCGTTCTCGTCGTCGGCGCCGGCCTCATGGTTCGCACCGCGCTGCACAATGTCAAAGAGCGCATCCCGACATCGCTGGGCGCCCTCGGCGCATTCGGCGATTTCGACTGGGGCGACGGCGAGGGCGGCAACCTGTTCGGCCGAGATCGTGCCGTCGGGGATGAATGGCAGTACCGCGCGCTGCTCAGAAACGGGCAGCAGGTGTGGATCCGCAATACCAACGGGCCCATCGAAGTCGTCGGTGGGACGAGCGATTCGCTCGAGGTCCACGCCGAAAAGAGCTGGCGGCACTCGAACCCGCAAAGCGTCCAGATTACCTCCGTGCCGACCGATCGTGGCGTGACGATCTGCGCGATGTGGGAAGCCCGCGAGCAGAAGTGCGCCGAAGGCGGGGACTACCGCCTGAACGGCGTTCGCAAGAACGACGTCGCGGTGCGCTTCACCGTGATCCTGCCGCGGGGTGTGCCGATCGAGGTCTCCACGGTGAACGGCGGTCTCCAGATCGATGGCGCGAGCGCACCGGTCCAGGCGAACACCGTCAACGGCCGGATCGCAGTGAGCACCTCCAAGGGGCCGATTCAGGCGAACACGGTGAACGGCAGCATCGAGGCGAGCATGCAGGAGCTGGCGGGCGGCGACGTGAAGCTCACGACCGTCAACGGCTCGGTGAGTGCCGGCCTGCCGCGCCGCATCAACGCGAACATCGACGCCGAGACGGTGAACGGTCGGGTCGAAAGCGACTTTCCCGTGAAGGTGATGGGGAAGCTGAGCACCCGTCATCTCCGCGGCACGATCGGGAACGGTGGCTCGACGCTGAAGCTCGTCACCGTCAACGGCTCGATCACCCTGCACGAGGCGGAGCGATCCACCGAGGTCCGCGTGCACGTGGCCCCAATGCCGCGCGTGCACGTCGAGATGCCGCGAGCGCCGACGCCGACGAAGCCCCCCTCCCCCCCCCCCCC
>DAIQBJ010000050.1:7958-13788 GCA_036781225.1 Gemmatimonadales bacterium
AGCAGCCCTAACGGCCCGCTGGTGTAGATCCCGTCGTCCCAACCGCCCCACGAGCGCCGATGCTGTACGGCCAGCGAGCCGGATCCACCGTTGCGAAACCGATGATCATCAGACACGCACCGGTTAGCGCGATGTTCTTCCAGAATTGCGCCGCCTGATTGGCGGCCATCATGGGATCGGTGAGTCCCCAAAACTTGTGAACCGTAAACGCCGCGGTCACGAGAAAGACAGCGATGAGTAGCGCTCCGATGCGCGGCTGCACGCCGAGCAGGATGCTCAGGCCGCCGGCCAGCAGCATCAACCCGGAGATGGCGGTCAGGAGCGTGGGTGCCGGGACGCCGGACGCTCCGGCGTACTGTGCGTACATGCTGAGTTTGGTGAGGTGACTGAATCCGGAATACAAAAAGAAGTACGAGAACACGACCCGCCCGAGCAGCAGCACTTTACCGCCCATGATCATCCTCCCAGGTAACGAGCAACTTCAGTAGGGAACGTGCGCACATCGATTGGTTTCGTGATGTAACCGTCGAAGCCGGCGGCGCTGGCACGCGTCCGGTCTTCCGGCAACGCATGCGCCGTCAGCGCAACCACTTTCCAGGAGCGTTCCGGGAGCGCCTTCAGTTCCTCGAGGACGGCGTAGCCATCTCGCCCCGGAAGCTGAATGTCGAGCAGCACGAGACTGGGTGGCGGCTGATGCATACGCAGAACCTCGGTGAGCCGGTCACCGTTGGACAGTCCCACTACCTCATGTCCCTTCAGCGTCAGCAGGGCCGTCAGCAGCTTCAGGTTGTCGGGCTGGTCTTCCACAATGACGATCGTCGCCATCCTCATTGCGCCCGGGGAAGGGTGAACCAGAACGTGCTCCCCTTGCCGATCACGCTTTCGACGCCGATCGCGCCCCCCTGCATCTCGACGAGCCTGCGTGAGAGCGCCAACCCCAGACCGGTCCCCTCGTACTTCCGGCTTGCCGACGCGTCGAGCTGGGAGAATTCCGTGAACAGCTTTGGCTGATCTTCCGGCGCGATCCCGATGCCCGTGTCGGTCACCGCAATGCGCGCGAAGTCGCCCGCCCCCCCGTTGACGGTCGCGACCGCGACGGTAATTCGCCCGCCGTCGGGCGTGAACTTGATCGCGTTAGACAGCAGGTTCAGCAGCACCTGGCGCACGCGGCCGCGGTCGGCATGGACGCGCAGATCTGGTGGGGGAGGCGTGACCACGAGCGCGTGGCGGTGCTGCTGCACCTGCGTCTGCACGTTGCCGGCCGCCTCGGCCAACAACCCCCCCAGCTCGATGGACTCGGGATGCAACTCCATCCGCCCGGCGGCAATGCGCTGCAGATCGAGCAGCTCGTTGATGAGCTGGAGCAGCTGGCGGCCGTTGCGCGCCACGGTTTCGAGGAAATCGCGCTGCTGCGCCGAGAGTGGAGCGCCGAGATCCTCCGTGAGCAGAAGATCGGTGAAGCCGATGATGCTGTTGAGCGGGGTGCGCAGCTCGTGCGAGATGTTCGAGAGAAACTGGTCTTTGGACTTCATCGCCGCATCGAGATCGGTATTGAGCTGTTCCAGGCGCTTCGCGGTCGATCGCACTTCAATCGCGAGGCGGCGCGTGTTGTGATGCGCCAACCCGCGGTCGCACGCAATCGCGAGGTTGGGCGCGGCCTGCTCGAGCGCGGCGCGTTCATCCGGGCCGAACTGCGCGCCCGGGACGACGCCCAGCACACCCACGAGCTTGGCACCCGAGCGGAGCGGAACGAGCACCAGTCCTTGCGGCATCGGGGCGGTGAGACGCAGCTGATGGCGCACAGCCTGAACCGCCTCGCCGTGATACAGGATTGCCTGCGTGGCATCGCCCATGAGGTCACGCATGGTGGCGCGCGAAACGGGCTTCGGTTCGATCTCCCGCGACGCCGTTGCCGCCCACTCGTTGGAGTCGTAGGCGGGCTGGTACAACACGGTGCCCGTCGCCTTGGTGGCACCGGAGATGACCCCGAGTGCCTGGGCCAGCCCCATCGCGGCTTCGTCGGCGGGAGTGTTGAGCGCCGACAGCAGCTGGGAGAGATATGCGTGCAGCGCCTCGCGCCAGGCGAGGGACCTGGCCATGTGATTGAGGCCGCGGGCGATCGCGCCGAATTCGCCGGGTTGATTCTCGGGGAGCGGATCAACGAACTGCCCCTCAGCGACCCGCTGCAGCGCGGCGGCAATCCGCGAGAACGGCGCCGCCAGGCGGCGGCGGCTGTACCAGAAGCCGAGTCCCAGGACGGCAAGCATGGCGGTGAAGAGCACCGTCGACGCCAGTGCAGACTGCACCGCGTCGTCACCCGCCGCCGCGGCGATCTCGGCAGCAGCTGGTTCGTTCATGCGATCGAGGCGCTGCGCGAGGACCACCATGGCGGCCTGGGTAGAGCGGGCGGTCCGCCAGGTCCAGAACTGCGTGACTAGACCGACGAGCGCCACGGCGATGTACGTGGCGGCGAAGAGGCGGGTGATGCTTGGAGTCCGATTCGGTTTTGGCATGGCCGCGGAAATAACTATGAAGGCCCCGCACGGTTGCACAAGAGTCATGCCCGGGGCTAGACTAAGGGCTTTCCCTAGGGGACCATCCTGACGGATTTGCTGGAGACACTGCGCCAGGCGCTCGCCGGCGCGTATGCCGTCGAGCGCGAGCTGGGTCGCGGGGGCATGGCCACTGTCTTTCTCGCGGAGGATCTCAAGCACCGCCGCAACGTCGCCATCAAGGTTCTCCATCAAGAGCTCTCCGCTCAGATCGGCCCCGAGCGATTCACGCGCGAAGTCGAGATCGCCGCGCGACTCCAGCATCCGCACATCCTCCCGCTCTACGACTCCGGCAACGCCGCGGGTCTCCTCTATTACGTCATGCCGCTGGTCGAAGGTGAGTCGTTACGCGACCGCCTCGATCGGGAAAAGCAGCTGTCGCAGGAAGAAGCGATTCGCATCATCACCGAGGTCGCGGGGGCATTGAGCTACGCCCACAGCCGCGGTGTGGTGCACCGCGACATCAAACCGGAGAACATCCTGCTGTCGGGCGGCACGGCCGTGGTTGCGGATTTCGGAATCGCGCGCGCGATCGACGACGCCGACGAGCAGGCGCTGACGAAGGCCGGGACGATCATCGGCACGCCCATGTACATGAGCCCCGAGCAGGCGACCGGCGCCGCGCAGATCGATGGGCGGAGCGATCAGTACAGCCTCGCCTGCGTGCTCTACGAGCTGCTCGTCGGCCAGCCGCCGTTTACCGGACCGACGGCGCAGGCGATCATCGCCCGTCATTCCCTCGACCTGGTGTCGCCTCCGTCCATCGTGCGTCCCGGCCTGCCGGAAGCGCTCGAGGACGCGCTCCTCAAGGCATTGTCCAAAGTCCCGGCCGATCGCTTTGCCACGACCACGCTCTTCGCCGACGCGCTGGCGGTGCCAAGTCGTCCGTCGACCGTGCGCCGCCGCCCGACCCAGTCGTCGCTGTCGGCCCGGCCCCGCGCGTGGCTCAAACCCGTCGGCACGGTTGCCGTCGGTGCCGTCCTGCTTGGCGCGGCGTGGGCGGCTCTTGGCGGCATTCGCGGCAGTGCGAGAGCAGGGACTGGGATGGGGGATACCGATCCTCGGCGAATCGCGGTTCTCTATTTCGAACATCGCGGCGATTCCACCCGGACGCAGTATCTCGCCGACGGGCTCACGGAATCGCTCATCCACGAGCTCTCGGCGGTGAAGGTGCTGCAGGTCATCTCGGCCAACGGCGTGCGTCCGTTCCGCAACGCGTCGACTCCCGTGCGCTCGGACAGTTTGCGACGCTCGCTCGGCGTCGGAACCATCGTCCAGGGCACCGTGACCGAGGACGGAGACCGCCTGCGCGTGGACGTCGCGCTGGTCGATGCGGCGTCAGGCACGGAGACGAAGAGCACGACACTCGAGCGCCCACGCACGGAGCTCTTCGCGCTCCAGGACACGCTGTCACGCGCGGTTGCGGAGTTTCTCCGCCTCGCCATCGGTGCCGAGGTGCAGTTGCGTGAGACGCGGGCCGCCACCAACAGCGTCGCTGCGTGGGAGCTGGTGCAACAGGCGGCGGAGGATCGCAAGACGTCGGACGGGCTGATCGCGGCCGGTAATCTCCCCGCCGCCACCGCCGTGTTGGCGCACGCCGATTCCTTGCTGGCACAGGCCTCGGCCCGCGACGGCAAGTGGACCACGCCGATCGTCGAGCGTGGTTGGCTGGCCTGGGAGCAACGCCGCATCGTGGGTCTCGACAAGGGTCCTGCCAAAGAATGGACCGACCGGGGACTTCGCTTCGCCGACCAGGCGCTCGCTCTCCGCCCTGACTCGGAAGCGATTCATCTGCGCGGCACGATGCGCTACATGCGCTACCTCCTCAATGTCGACGTGGGCCCGCTCTCCGGAGATCGGCTCCTCGCGGCCGCCGAAGCCGATCTGCGCGCGGGCGGCGCGGCGCGGTCGAATCCACGCCGCGCTTCGGCGCTTGGATTGCTCAGCCATCTGCTGATGAAGAAATCCGAGACTGCCGAAGGCAAGCTGGCGGCATTGCAGGCGTGGGAAGCGGATGAGTATCTCACCGAGGCGAGCGCCGTGCTGTGGCGCCTCTATTCGGCATCCCTGGACTTGGAGGATGCTGCCGAAGCGGCTCGGTGGTGTGGGGAGGGGCAAAGCCGCTTCCCCACCGATCCCTATTTCACTGAGTGCCGGATTTCGCTGTACGCGATTCACGGCCTCAAGCCCGACGTGCCGGAGCTGTGGGGATTGGTCGAGCAGTACGCGCGCATGTATCCGCAGAATCAGCAGGAGTACCGTCGCAAGCGCGCGCAGATCATGTTGTCGATGGCCCTGGCGAACGCGGGGCTGCGCGACAGCGCTCGGGCCGTCGCGCTCCGCTCGCGCGCCGACCCCCGCATCGATCCGACCAACGACCTCGTGTTTCTCGAGGTTGCGGCCCGCAACGTGATGGGTGATCGCGATGAGGCGGTGCGGCTGCTGGGTCGCTACCTGGCGACGAATCCGCAGGACCGCGAGTCGATCGCGCGGGATGAATCGTGGTTTTTCAAGGGTCTGCGGGACGATCCGCGGTTTGTGGCATTAGTGGGGACGGGCCGATAAACAATTCTGTACCGGTGGGCTTACAGTCTCCCTCCGTCGGCATTTCCCTTTTCAGCCTCAAGTAATTCAGTCGTCGCGTCTTACCTGACACGACGTGTTAGGACCGTTGTTTGCCATGGCGGCGCCCAGCCGGAGGTATGTCCGGTATCTCGAACCTTATGGAGTGAACATGAAGCGATGGGTGTGGAGCGGAATCGTAATCGCCGCAGGCGTGATCGTGATCGCGTGCGCGGAACAGCGCACCGAAATGCCATCGGGTCCGATGGCGTCGGTGACCGCATTGACAACTGTTCCCGCTTGCGATCTCAGCGGGACAAACTCACTCGTGTCGCAGTACTTCAACTCGACCGACGCCAAGACAGTTCGCACACTCCTCGATCAGATCGGCACCGCGGGAGCCGGCAGCGTGACCGCGCGCGATCGTGGGTTCGACATCATCGCGATGATCGCACGGAACGCGCAGGCGGGAACGGGCGGGGCCGCGAGCGCCGGGTCGGGGCTCATTAACAACATCACCCCCTGCATGTTCCGCACACTCGCCGAGTTGCCCGAGAACTATCCCGAGGACTACACCGTTGCCATCACCACCGCCACGCCGGGCGCCCTTGGCGTGCGCGGTGGGGCCGCCGATGCCGCGACCGATCCTGTGCTGTCGCGCGGTTCCTTTTCGGGCGTGGCCCCACAGTCCGGCGTGACGTGGGCTACGACCCTCG
>DAIQBJ010000051.1:0-13680 GCA_036781225.1 Gemmatimonadales bacterium
AGACATGATCGACGCGGGGAAGAAGCAGGCAGCAGAGCTGGCGAAGCAGTTTTGAGCGGGTTTGATATCGGTGATTGCGGGCCCTCACAACCATGAAGATCGACGGGTTAGGGACGCCCGCGTGCGGCCGGCCGAAATCCCGATCAGGTTCGCGTGCTTGTGATGCCCGCCTTCCTGGCGTTCTGATAGCACTGCCGGCACCTGCCCAGCGCGTAGTGCTTTGCGGTCCGCGTGCCCGCATGTAACCGACCTGCGCGCCGGACTCGACCTCCGCGTACGTGGGAACTCGGCGCCCGCCCAGGCGCTCGAGACGGCGGTACGCGCTCTCACTTCCCGGTTGCGAGGTTGTTGACCTCGTTCTTGAGGGGCTCGGCCTGCTTGTTCGCAACGGTCCCCTTGATCAGGATGTCCGTAGGGGTGATGTCACTCTTCTTGTAGTAGGCCTCGTTCAGGCCCTCGCGCTTGGCCATCACGGCACCCTCGAGCGATGCGCCGGCGTAGAGCCCCTTGGCCCGGGCAAAACTCAAGATATCCGCGCTGATGTTTGCGGTTTCCGCCGTGGCGCCAGCTCCTACGGGGCCAGCGGCCACGCTGATATCCCCGCCGAGCTTGACGCTGCTCGCGAGCATCGCCGACACGCCCCGATCACTCATGACGAGCAGCATCACCTCGGACTTGTCGACGCCCGCTTGGAGGCCGAAGCTGGCCTCGCCGATCGTATAGAACGCAGGGCCGTTCCACTGTCCCTTGTCGCCGCGCACGAGGAGGACGCCACTTCCGCCCGAGGCGCCCACGATGAACGCGCCCCGGAGAACCTCGGGAGCGATGTACACGCCTTTGGCCTTCTTGATGAGGTTGCGCACTGACGGCCCGACGGTCCCATCGGCGACAAAGCTCTCGACTGTGAGCTTGGCTCGTTCTACGAGTTGCTGTGCGTCGCGGGCATCCTTGGCCGCATCTCCGGCGGCGGGGACGGCACCAACAGTTGAGACCGCCAGCACGATCGCTATCACGACCATCCGTGTCATGCCGACCGACATGCTTGGCGTCCAGTTCATAGGTCATGCTCCTTTCCTCGCGTGAGAGGGCTAACACCCGGTCTATTAGCCTTTGAGAGGTAGCGACGAAAGGAGGCGGTGCGCGGCTTTGAAAATTCGAGCCGCGCGCCGGGAGGGCGCCCAGGAGCTGGTGTCCTCTACGGGAGACACTGGGCGGCTTCCAGCCAGCCGAGCGAGCGTCGGCGATAATCCGGAGGGGGACGTACGGGGGGTTGATGTCTGCTTCGTCGGGATGCTCGTTGAAGAGAGGCTTGTGCACGAACAGCCAATTAAGGAAAGCGAATTAGGATATGGATGAAGTTGCGATCTCGTTGCCGCTGTTGGTGGGCATCGTCGCCAATGCTGCCACCATTGTTATCCACGCGCTGGCCGTGAGGGCAACGGTGACCTTCGTTCGCCACGAGGACCAAGCCGGTCGCGTGGGCGTAGGTTTCTGGACCGGCGTGGCCGTCCTTGCCGTGGGGGTATTCTTCGCGCTCGTGGCTCACCTTCTCGAGATCGGCGTGTGGGCGGTCCTGTTCATGCTGTGCGGAGAGTTTCCGGCTTTTGCCACCGCCTACGACCACTCGGCCGTCAACTACACGACCCTGGGTTACGGCAACGTGATCATGACCCCGTCGTGGAGATTTCTAGGACCACTCGAAGCTGCGAACGGAATGCTCCTGTTCGGTGTATCGGCGGCGCTCGTCTTTTCGGTGATTCAATACCTTATTCGCGCGGGGCGATCTGCGGGCAACGTGTGGAGGCCCTAGGCGACGTTCATTCCATGCCTGGGCCGGAGAGTTGCTCGAGGCAATTCACGGAGTTCGTGAATATGAAGACGGCCGCACGAAGTCACCCACTCGATGTTCTGGTCGACGACGTAGCTGCTGGTGTGGAGCGCTGGGGCGAGCAGAAGACGGCTCTACTCACGCCGCCAGAGAGTCAGGCCTTGATGTACCAGGGAACGTTGATGATGACGATGCGCTTGCTTCCCTTCAACAGGATGAGCCACTTCAGGATTTCCGCGCGTTTGTTGTGCATGGGGTAGTGGTACCAGTGACGCTCCACCAGCTCGGGCACGATCACCGCGACTCGGCGCCTGGGGTTATCAGCTTCGACCTTCAGGACGTAATCACAGATGGGAAGCGCGACGAAGCGGTAGGGTGACGGCAGCAGCACGAGCTTCGGCGGAGCGACTCCGACGTCGGCCAGAGGCGATTCCACCATCCTGCCCCATTCTCGCTGGAGATCGCTTTCTTCTCCTTCCGTTATCACATGCACGGCGGTGATTTCTGTGGAGAGCGTGAGGGCGAACTCCAGCGCGTTTTGGGCGATCCGGTCCCATTGCTGAATTGGGACGATCACAATCGGAGGGTGCGGCTCTCGTACAGCAAGAGGGACACGGCTCCGCGTTTCCGCCGCAACGCTGGCGTAATGGCGGCGCACCCACAGCATGATCGAGAGCATGACGACGATGAGCAGCGCGCTCACCCACGCACCTTCCGTAAACTTGGCGACCAGCACGACGAGGAGCGTGATTCCCGTGGCGACGGCTCCGAGCCCGTTGACGAACATGCTGTGCGCGGCGCCGCTGCCGCCCACACGCTTCCAGTGGGCCATCATCCCCGACTGTGACAGCGTGAACGCGAGGAACGCGCCGATCGCGTAGAGGGGGATGAGCCGGTCCGTGACGCCGCCAAACAGGATGAGGAGCCCCGCCGTGAGTACCGCGAGAACGAGAATGCCCTCCGTGTACACCAGGCGGCGGCCGCGAAAGCCGAACGAGTGCGGCAGAAAGCTGTTCTGCGCAACGGCCCGACAGAGCCGCGGGAAATCGGCAAAGGCGGTGTTGGCGGACAGCGAGAGGATGACAAGGACGGAGCCGATGGTCACGTAGTAGAACCATCCGCGACCGGCAACGGCGGCAACGAGCATCGACAGCACGCTTTGATAGCCAGGCTGGCCGGGGTCGGTGGCCGCGATACCGTAGGCGCGAACGAGATAGGCGATGCCGGCGAGGAGAACAATCAGGAGACCGATGATGACGGTCAGCGCGCGCTGGGCGGTTTTGACAGTCGGCTCCCGGAACGCGCGCACGCCGTTGCTGACGGCCTCGACGCCGGTCATCGCGGTACAGCCGTTGGAGAATACTTGCATCAACAGCCACAGACTGACGACAGCGGTCGGCGCCGGCAACGAGGCCCGAGGCGCGACGACCGGGACGGGATGTCCACCCGCGAGGATCGCGTGTGAAATGCCGATGGCGATGGCGACCAGCAGCGTGCCGACGAAGAGATAGGTCGGAATGATGAAGACGATGCCGGCTTCGCGGACGCCACGGAGGTTCACGAGGGTGATCAGCACGAGGATACCGAGGCACAGCGACAGCGTGTGCGGTTGGAGGGCCGGGACTGCGGACACCAGCGCGCCGACCCCGGCGGAGATCCCGACCGCGGCCGTGAGAATGTAGTCGATCATGAGCGCGGCTGCTGCGACCAGACCGGGAAATGTGCCGAGATTCTCCGAGGCGACCGTATAGGAGCCGCCTCCACCTGGATAGGCAGCGATCGTCTGACGATATGAAAAATAAACGATGGCGAGCAGCACGATGATGCTGGCGCTGATGGGCACGATGTAGGTGACGCCCGCGAGCCCCAGCGGAATCAGCAGTGTGAGCGCGGCTTCGGGCCCATACGCGGCGGAGCTGAGAGCGTCGAGGCCGAAGATGGGGATTCCCGCGGACACCCCCACCTGTTCGCCGCGCTCGTCCGAGGTGGCAATCGGCTTACCGAGTAGGATATCGAGCACAGACATTGCTTGATGCCCCCGGGTGAGGTACGGGCCGCTATGTTACATGCCGAATGTCTCGACATAGAACTTCGCTGTCTTCTCAAAATCTTGGGCCGCTCGGACACCGAGCGGAACCGTCGAGGTGAAATGGACCGGACCGGACGGCGTCGTGCTGGATGTGTCGAAGACCGGCTGGCTTGGCACGCCGACATTCGGCCGCTAGCCAGGCGCGCGTGACGATGTTAATCGCGATTCGCTGACCGTGCCCGACCCAAGCGCCCAGTTCATCCGCGCTCGGCGTACGCAAAGACTGAGCGGGAACTCCCTACTCCATCCCAACGGAGTTGTGCATGGAAATGACAGTTCGACGCGGACACGTCAACGCGCTGACGCTCATCTCCCCGCGAACACTCAGATACTCACGTACTTCATAGAACGCTCGAGTCTGGCGGCCCCATTGCTACGTCTTGTAGGTATGTTCAGGGCGGGCGAGAATCCCTGCCTGAGACTACGGGGGAAAGCGCGCGGCCTGCTGATCGTCGCGGCCGTTCTCATCGTGGGCTGTGCGACAGCGACGGTCACGCTGAACGCAAAAGATCCTGGCGTCCGTGGCGGGACGTCCGAGGCGGGCTGGCCGCTGCCAGGATTGACGAGCGCGGAGCTAGAGGCCTTTAAGGTTGCACGGGCGACGTTCCAGGAGGTGGAGAACGTCGCCGATGGCCTCGGACCGCGCTTCAACTTGGATAGCTGCGCCGGATGTCACGCCCAGCCGGCGGTTGGTGGCTCCAGTCCCTCCATCAATCCTCAGATCGCGGTTGCGACGAAGGAGGGGGCGACTAACACCGTACCGCCCTTTATCACGGCCAACGGGCCTGTTCGCGAAGTGCGGTTCAAATTCAAGGACGACGGCACGCCGGATGGAGGCGTCCATAATCTGTACACCATTGCGGGCCGGAGAGATGCGCCTGGCTGTGCGCTGGCCCAACCGGACTTTCAGCGGGAAGCCGAGCGCAACAATTTGATCTTCCGCATTCCCGTTCCGGTCTTCGGGGCAGGCTTGATCGAGGAGATCCCGGATGCGGCCATTCTCGCGAACCTGCAGACGGCGGCTCCCAGTCGTGCCGCAATGGGCGTTGAGGGAAAGCCGAATCGGCAGGGACCGGGCCGCGCCAATACCAGCAGTAATGACGGCAGCATCACGCGATTCGGCTGGAAGGCGCAGAACAAGTCCCTGCTGATCTTCGCCGGCGAGGCCTACAACGTCGAACAAGGGGTGACGAACGAGCTCTTCCAGACAGAACGCGACGAGACGCGCAGCTGCCTCTTCAACGGGACCCCGGAGGATCACACAAAGCTTGGCGCCTCCACCCCCACGAACGCCCTCAGCGATGTGACGAAGTTCGCCATCTTCATGCGATTCCTGGCGCCACCGACGCCGGCGCCGGCGACACCCTCCAGCGCGCGCGGCCGAAACGTGTTTACGGAGATCGGCTGTGCGCTATGTCACACGCCGTCGATGACGACGGGCCGATCCTCAATCGCCGCACTCAGCGAAAAACCGGTTGGTCTGTACTCGGACCTGCTTCTGCATCGAATGGGACCGCGGCTGGCTGACGACATTATCCAGGGGCTCGCCGGGCCCGATCAGTTTCGGACGGCGCCTCTGTGGGGGCTGGGCCAACGGATCTTCTTCCTTCATGATGGCCGAACGACGGACCTCGTCGAGGCGATCGAGGCCCACGAGAGCAAGGGCACCAAGCAGTATCCGGCGTCGGAGGCCAACGCCGTGATCGCGCGATACCGCGCTCTCGACAGCGACAAGAAACAGGACCTGCTGAATTTCCTGCGTAGTTTGTGAGCCCGCCCGCTGGCTCGACAACATCCCAAAAGGTGTGGCGTGAGGACGCGGCGTGAGTCCTTATGGAAGCTGCGTCGGTTCGAAGCGTCGAGCGTCAGCGGAACGGCACACCTCCGCCTCCGCGCCGTCGTTGGGTTTGCGCTAGTACCCGCCGACCAGCCCCAACGTGCGGCTCTTACACAGGCTGGTTGCGAGTTTTGGTTTACCTATCCGCGATACGAACAACTCAAACTCACGACATCGTGTCGTCGTTGTAGCCCAAGCCGAGTGCCGCCGCGGTCGCAGTGACGGGCCGGCTGGTGGAAGTGATTTCACGTGCCTTTCAGTTCACTGCGCGTCGCAACGCCGCAAGCGTTCCCACAAGTGCGTCCAGGTCGACGGGTTTGAGGAAGCTACCCGCGAAACCCTCCGCCGTAGCGGGTTCGTCGTGGCGCCCACTGACGGCAAAGACCGGCGCTTGGGCCGAAGGCGCACGCGATCCTCGCAGCTCGCGAAGGAACCACCGGCCGTCTTCGCCGGGCATCCGAAGGTCCACGAGCACGGCGTCGAATCCGGCGGTCATCGCGTAGGCGAGTGCCGCCTTCGCGCTGAGTACGCCGATCACGATGGCTCCGACCGAACGTAGGTGTTCGACGAACATCTCGACGGTGGTGTAGTGGTCGTCGATGACGAGCACAGTAAGTCCAGCGAGCGCGGCAGGAGGTGTGACGGCCACAACACGACGCTACGCGAAAGCGACACGCATCAACAAGGCGCGCGTGCCGATGCGTTGTATCGGCGCAGATCAGGCCCACTGCTCTCTTCAGCACTGCGACGACGCGGCCATTCGCTCGAAATCTGATGATGCCTTCAGACTCGGTGAGACACGAACGACCGGACAGTGTCGTCGTGTGACAGTGCGTCGCCGACGCCCTTGCTGATGTAACTCATCCGCCCTACCATCCGGCCAGCCGGAGGTCCGAGGAATTGACCGTCGCGCCTTTGCCGACCGACTGTAAACGCCTCGGCGCCTCGGGCCCTGCTGCCGTCCAAGCGCTGCGCTGAGCGGATGACATGAATGCACACCGTGCTGAACCCATGAAGACAATCGCGGGTTATTTAGACTAAGTAGTTGGCTGCCAGACTCAAAGCAAGAATCCGCATCTGGTGAGGCTTGGATGTGGCCGAGCGAGCGAGGATGATCACGCGGATATTGCGGTTCGCCGCGCCAGCGGTTTGACGAGGCGACCGATGTGCGACCGCCACATACGCTGCGCCCTTCTGGCGTTCCTTCTGCTGCTGCCGTCGTGTTCAATCGGACGGGCTAATTCGTCCTCGTCAGGGCCCGCGGCACTCACCGCGGGCGATGTTCGTTGGCTCAATCGCGTGACGTTTGGCATCGACAGCGCCACCGCAGCGAGGTACCGTCAGCTCGGTCGCGCGCGGTTCCTCAGTGAGCAGCTGCAGCTGAAAGTGGAAGATCCTTCGACACTCGCCGCCGCCATCGCAGCAATTCCCGTCACCCAATACAGTGCCGAGCAACTGGTTCGCAACGCTCGGGTCGAGCAGGAGCGGCTCAAGGCGTTACCCACCGAGGATGATAAGCAGCAGGCGCGCATGGCGCTGAACCAGGCGGCGAATCAGGCGGTGTACGAGGCCACTAAGCGGCAGCTCATGCGCGCCCTGTACTCACCGGCACAGCTCCAAGAGCAGATGACATGGTTCTGGATGAACCACTTCAACGTCTTCTCGGGCAAGGGCACGGTGCGCTGGACGCTTGCGGAATACGAAGAGCGCGCGGTTCGGCCGCGTGCGCTCGGCAGTTTCCGCGACTTGGTCTTGGCAACGGTGAAGTCACCCGCGATGCTCGAGTACCTTGATAATGCCCAAAGCGCTGCAGGTCGGATCAATGAGAACTACGCACGTGAGCTGATGGAGCTGCACACCCTGGGCGTGGCCGGTAGCGCGAGCGGGTCACGCTACACGCAGCGAGACGTTCAGGAGCTGGCGCGAGTGCTGACCGGCGTCGGTGTGAATGCAACCGACGCCGCGCCACGGCTGTCGCCCGAGCGCCAGGCGTTGTACGTCCGCGACGGCCTGTTTGAGTTCAATCCGAATCGGCACGATTTCGCACCAAAGATCGTGCTCAATCAGCGGTTCGGCAGCACCGGGTTCGCCGAAGTCGGGCAGGCGGTGACGCTCCTCGCCCGTCAACCAGCGACGGCGCGTTTCATCAGCAGTAAGCTGGCCCGCTATTTCATCGCGGACGACCCGCCTTCTGCCCTCGTGAACGCCATGGCCGCAACGTTCCAGCGAACCGACGGGAACATCGCCGAAGTGCTGCGCACGATGTTCACATCGCCGGACCTCCTCAGCGCCTCGGCGCCCACCGGCAAGTTCAAGGATCCGATGCAGTTTGTCGTCTCTTCCTTGCGCCTGGCTTACGACGGAAAGGTCATCACCAACTATCGTCCCGTCGTCGGCTGGCTGACCCAGCTCGGTGAGCCGCCGTACGGCCACGTGACACCAGAGGGTTACGGAGCAGCCGAGACGGCGTGGGCGAGCCCCGGTCAACTGGTCAAACGCTTTGAGATCGCGCGCGCGATCGGCGCCGGAAGCGCAGGTCTGTTCAACACCGAAGACAATCGACCCGGGCCATCCATGGGCTTCCCGATGCTCAACAACCGACTTTTCTATGAGGCCATTGAGCCCACGTTCGGCGCCCGAACACGCGAGGCGCTCGCGCAAGCCGCCTCACAGGCCGAGTGGAACACGCTGCTGCTCGCCTCCCCGGAGTGGATGCAACGCTAGGAGCGGAGGTTGTGATGCGACGACGCACTGTGCTGAAGCTCGCCGTGGCTGCCATCATGAGCGGCGCCCAGGGGTTTCCAGGCATCGTCTCGCGCGCATACACGGCGCCGGGCGCCGCCGATGCGAAGTTCCTGCTGGTGTTTCTCCGTGGTGGCTATGACGCGGCCAACGTCGTAATTCCTGTCGGCAGCCCGTTCTATTATGAAGCACGGCCGACGCTGGCGTTGGCCCGACCCAATCCGAGCGATCCGCAGGCGGCTCTTCCGCTCGTCGGCGCTGACAACACCGTCGGCTGGGGCCTCCATCCCGCGCTGAAGGACAGCATGTATCCACTGTGGCAGGCGGGCCAGGTCGCGTTCGTGCCGTTTGCGGGAACAACCGACATGAGCCGCAGCCACTTCGAGACACAGGACAGCGTCGAGAGTGGCCTTCCGCCGGGACCACGGACGTATGGGTCGGGATTTATGAACCGCTTGGCGGCCGTACTCGGTGGAACGGCCGCTCCGGTCGCCTTCACCGATGGCTTGCCGGTTGTCCTGCGGGGGGACCTTGTTGTCCCCAACGTGTCGCTCAAGGGCACGGGGCGTGCGCCATTCGATGAGCGGCAGGTGGCCATATTAGCGAGCATGTACGCGGGAACGCGCTTCGAGCATCTCATCAGCGAAGGATTTGAGTTGCGGAAGACAGTGGCGGAACAGAACGAGATGATGGCATCCGGTGGGACAAGTGGTGAAATGCAGGCCGCCAATCGCAACGCGATCAGCGCCCGCGGGTTCGAGCTCGAGGCGCGACGGATGGCAGGCCTCATGCGCGACCGGTTCAATCTTGCCTTCATCGACGTTGGTGGTTGGGACACCCACGTCAATGAAGGTGGCACGCAGGGCCAGCTCGCGAATCTGCTCGGCAACCTCGGGCAGGGTCTGGCGGCGTTCGCGGAGCAGATGGGTTCGGCGTGGCGTTCCACGGTCGTCGTCGTGATCTCAGAATTTGGGCGGACCTTCCGCGAAAACGGCACGCGCGGCACCGACCATGGTCACGGCACGGTGTACTGGGTCCTTGGCGGCTCGGTACGCGGCGGTAGCATCGCCGGTGACCAGGTAGCCGTCGATCGCAGCACACTGAACCAGGATCGCGACTGGCCGGTGCTGAATGAATATCGCGCGCTCTTCGGCGGCCTATTCAAAGCGGTGTTCGGCCTTGACGGGACGCGAACCGATCAGGTCTTCCCGAACACGGCGGCGCGCGACCTCGGACTCGTCTGACAAGCGTTGAGGTTTGCCGTTAGTCAGGCTGCACCGAGGGCTGCCATGGCTCGCCGTCATTGTCGCGGCCATCGGCGGCGCGGCGCTTGGGAGACTTCAATGATCATGCGCAGGTGGTCCATTCAGTCTGGCGCGGCGCCACCGTATCGTGCTTCACGCGGTTTTACATTTGACGACAGGCGCGCCTTTGGTTGTCGCGGTGCTATGCTTCGCATCGCTGTGAGCAAGCGTGGAAAGAAAGGAGGCCCTGCGAGGACAGTCAAGCAAACGCACGAACCGAAATAGAAGGAGATCGCACATGCATCACTTGGTGCTCGTGAAGTGCAGCCTTATCGTCGTCGTGCTCATGCTTGTTGTGGCGGGAACTGCGAGCGGGGAGGAATTCAACGCAACATTCTCCGGATTCGAGGAGCTCGGCGCTCTCAACGCCGAGACCGGGGCGATACTATCTGACGGTACAGGGACGCTGCATCTGAGCGTCGACAAGCAGCATCAGCTGGCGACGTACAGCCTCACCTATTCGGGCCTGACCTCGACTGTTTTGCAGTCTCACATTCATTTTGCCAAGCGGCACGTCCCTGGGGGAATCTTCGTCTTCCTCTGCACAAACCTTGGTAACGGCCCCGCCGGTACGCCGGCGTGCCCGAACCCCGGCGGAACGGTGACCGGAACGATCACCCCGGCCAGTATCCTCGCGGTTCCGGGCCAGAACATCACCGCCGGCGACTTCGGCGCGCTCGAGACCATTCTCGAATCGAACACGGCCTACGGAAATATCCACACCAACAACTTCAAGGCCGGTGAGATTCGTGGTCAGCTTCGCAAGAGCGAAGGTGAGGACGATAAGTAGCGACCAAGGCTGACGACAAACCAATCATCTCGGGCGTTTTGGCGGCCGCCGGAGCGCCCGATTTGCTTTTTGAGTCCCTAGAACACACCACGGAGACCGACGGTGCCGGCCGCACGCGCGCCGAAGCCGAGCTGGGGTGTTCGGTCTCCATCAGATGCGGTAAAGGAAGCGGATCGCAGGCAGATCGGCCTAATCACCGCAACCCTTGCGAGGCCGGACGACCTAATACGTCGCCCGGTCATCCGGAAGATCGTGCAATTCCTGGCCAACTCTCCGATCAGCATCAAATCGCCTTCCACGATGACGTAGTCGCACACGGTGTGAATTCTTCATCATAGGCTCACCGCCGCCTTTGGCTTTGCCGCGAGAGCGTGAAACACGCATTCCATCCGGAGGGGTCGACTGTAGACAGGACTCCTGCCATCTCAGGCCAAAGCGTGGTCGCTCAATCGGCGAGGTTAGTGATCGTGTGTCGTGATTTCGAGCAGCGGCTGCAGCACACACCCTTCTTGGCCGTTGCAGCGTCCACCATTGTCGCGCAGAGCGTCACTGTCAGCTGCTCGCGACATGGATGAAGGACCGCGAATTGGCCATCGCCGTGAATCCAGACGGCCGTCCGTCCCCATTTCGATTCGGCGGCGGTTTGCCATTGGGAGCCGGTTATCAAATCCAAAATCCACCCTCCAGCGCGCGCCAGCCGGCGCCGCACCTACGCTCCATGTTTCGCCACCATTGTCGCGACCATCTAGCCGTGGTGCGGCCACTATTTGACGTTCGTCTCCAGGCTTGCCGATCATCGATTGACCCGACGCTGGAGTTCTTGGGACTACTGGAAAGACGAGACGCAAGATAGGTGGGCCTTCACAATTCATCGGCCGCCCTGGCGGCAGCGGTCGCGCGATGGCATTACCTGCTGCCGCGTTCATCGCTCTGACTCTACTCGGCGTTGTACGGTCCGGCCTATTGGACCAAGGGCCACTGGCGTCGGACGTCTGGTCCGGGCGCCAGCCGCTGGCGCTCGTTCTGATCTTCTCCCAATTGAACCTCGTCCTGTCGCCTGACGAGCCGGAGCACGAGCACAACAAGCTGTTGGAGTGCGCCGCGACCAGCCGAGAAGCCAGACAGGAGGGTGATAGTCGGCACGTGGAGAACCCGCGCGGACTGGGAGGCATGGCACCACGATCCGTAATTCGCGGAGACGCGCCAACGGCTCGAGGGGTTGGAGAGCACGCCCTCCGAGCACTGCTGGAACGACGTGGTGCTCGATGTCCGAAAAGCCTCACGCCGCCAGCACCAACCTCCAAAACTCCAAGCGAGCCAAGGGCGAATGGTAAGACGAAGGTCCTACGACGGCGCTCGGCATGATGATCTTGCCCCTCGCTGGTGCTGCGGGCCGACGACGTGATCAGATAGCGCGTCCCCTTGACGGAACGGACGGTGCGATGCGTATGTCGGATGACGAAAGGAGACGAGCGCGATGGTGGACTTGTCAATCCAGCATGGCGACCTAATCGTTGAAGTGCGCGGCTGGAGTAAGCTCTGGGCGTTCAAGCGCTATCTCCGGGTTCCGCTTTCGGACATCAGGACGGTATGGTTGGATCCTAATGCGACGAAAGGTTGGTGGAGAGGTTGGCGCTGGCCGGGGACGAACATCCCGGGCGTCATTACGGCGGGCACGTTTTACCGACGCGGTAAACGAGAGTTCTGGGATGTACGAAGGGGAGGCTCAGCCGTCACGATCGACTTGGGTCGCGGCAAATACACTCGGCTCGTCGTGGATGTTGCAGACCCACAGGCCGCAGTCGCGCGAATCAATGAGGCGCTCAGACGAGCCGCCTAACTCACACAGAAACGCGCCGACTTTCATGCAAGAGAGCTCTCCCCTTGACTGACCATCCCGCCGTCGCTCCTGCTGCGGGCGGATCAGGTGATCGAGTGAACCGCCGCGCGTTCGTGACTGGCCTGGGAGCGTTGCTCGCCGCGCCGCGCGTCGCCGGGGGCGAGAAGGTGAGAGCTGTCGCGAGCATTGGGTTCCTCACTCCGTCTGACTTGCCAGGCATTCGCGAAAGATTCCGGGAAGGTCTTCACACACTGGGACACGTCGAGAACCAGACGTTCATGATCGAGTACCGATCGGCGCACGGACGATTCGATGAACTGCCGATGCTCGCGTCCGAGCTCGTGCGCCTCGATGTGGATGTGATCGTGGCCTTCGTGACCCAAGCAGCACTTGCCGCGAAGCGGGTAACGCCAACAATTCCTATCGTCATGATCGGTGTCGCCGATCCCGTTGGCGTTGGCCTTGTCGCGAGCCTTGCGCGACCCGGTGGTAACGTCACGGGGACTTCATCGATCGCAACGGATCTCGTCGGCAAACAGTTCGAGGCTCTCAAAGACATCGTGCGTCCTTCAGCGAAGGTGGCGGTGCTCTGGAACCCCGCCAACGCGGTATTTCAAGCGGCGGAGCGTAAACAAGCGGAGGCCGTGGGGCGCTCGCTCGGAATGCGGCTGCGCTTCGTGGAAGTGAGGAGCGACGACGAAGTCGATCGAGCGTTTGCCACCGTTTCGGCCGAAGCGAGCGATGCGGTCATGGTGTTCGCGGATCCTCTGCTTGCGCAAATCGGCAGTCGAATAACGCAACAGGCGACCCAGCGGCATCTACCATCCGTGGGCGCCTTACGCGCCTATGCTGAGGCGGGCGGGTTGATGGCCTACGGGCCGAACTATAGCGACCTGACGTGGCGCGCCGCCTACTACGTAGACAAGATTCTCAAGGGTGCGAAACCCGCCGATCTGCCGGTCGAGCAACCCACCAAGTTCGAGCTGGTCATCAACCTCAAGACCGCCAAGGCGCTCGGCCTCACCCTCCCGCCGTCGCTGCTGCTGCGGGCGGATCAAGTGATCGAATGCCAACGAATCGACGAGGAGGGCAAAGCATGTCGTCTCGGTTATCGACCGTCGCCGTAGTCCTCGTGCTGAGTTGGCTGTTGACGTCCAGTGCCCTGGCTGGGCCAAAAGAGGACGTTCAGGCGGCAACCATGAAATGGGCCGAGACGTTAGGACAGAACGACCCCGACAAGATTGTTCTTC
>DAIQBJ010000052.1:0-13643 GCA_036781225.1 Gemmatimonadales bacterium
CGCCAGCATACCCACCAGTGTGGCCACATCGTGGCGCAGCAGCGGCTCTCCGCCAGTCAGCCGTACCTTTTCGACCCCCAGCGTCGTGAACACCCCGACCAGCCGGGCGATCTCTTCAAACGTGAGAATCGACTGTTTGGGGAGCCAGACGTACTCCTGCTCCGGCATGCAGTAGCGGCACCGCATGTTGCAGCGGTCGGTGACCGAGACGCGCAGGCTGCCGAGGGGTCGGCCCAGCTGATCGCGAGTCACCCGATGGCTCGTTCCCCCGCTCCACTTTGTGGAGAGGGGGTCAGGGGGTGAGGTCGACCGGAGGGATCCACCCACGTGGTCGTGCCGTCCGCGTGCAGCTCCTTCTTCCATACCGGGAGTCGTTTCTTGACCTCTTCGATCACGTAGCGACACGCCGCGAAAGCCTCGTCGCGATGCGGCGCAGCGGCGACGATCCCGATGCTGGCCTCACCCACCGCTACCAGCCCGAGCCGATGCTGCAGCGATACCCGGGCATTGACCCAGCGCGCCTGCGCTTCGCCGAGAATTCGTTCGATCTCGGTCACCGCCATGTCATCATATGCGGAGTAGTCGATGCCGGTGACGTCGTCATCGCCGCGGACCGTGCCAAGGAAGACACACGTCCCCCCGTGCTCCGGGCTCTGGACACTCGCGAGGAGCGAATCGACGGCGAGCGGATTGCGGATGAGATACGTCATCATCCTCCCGACAACGGCGGCAACAACGCCACCTCATCACCGTCTTCGACCCGCGCGTCCAGCTTCACTTGCCGCAGGTTCACCGCGGCGAGGGGACGCGGCGGCAGGTCGCGAGCGCCGGGGACCGTCTCGCGCACGCGCGCGAGCACGTCCGCCACAGTCGCAGAGCTGCCGGAGACGCGCACCGCGGTGGTATCGCATCCCGTCAGCTCGGCGTAGCGCGCGAAGAAACGCACCGTGATGTTCGGCATGATTCGATTATAGTCCCGACGCGAGACCTTGCCAAATCTTCGTCTGCTTCGACGTCGGATTCGGCGCGCGCTGCAGCTTGAAGGTAGCGACGGTACGCTCCCGCACTACGGTGGTGAGCTTCAGCGTCTGACCGCTGCGCTGAACGGTGATGGTGAGCGGTTGGCCCGCCTTGCCGCGATAGCGCGTCCGGAACGTCCCGCCCCATTCGGGATCCGACGCGATCGCGATATCACCAATGTTGGTGATGACATCACCTGCCTGCACGCCCGCCTGCTCCGCCGCACTACCCG
Source organism: Gemmatimonadales bacterium (assembly GCA_036781225.1). GTDB lineage: Bacteria > Gemmatimonadota > Gemmatimonadetes > Gemmatimonadales > GWC2-71-9 > 20CM-2-65-7. Next base: position 1,253 of record DAIQBJ010000052.1, read on the forward strand.
GGCTCACCGCCTGCACCATCAGTCCACCGGCCGGCGTCGGGCCGCTCGACACGCCGACAAAGGGCGTCGTGACAACTTGCCGGCTGAGCACCAATCCCGCTTTCGCGAACACCGCTTCGTAGGGCAATGAGTCGCGGCCATCGATGTAGCGCCGGTAGAAACTGTCGACGTCCGGCATGCCCGCGGTGCGCAGCTCGTTCAGCAGATCGGCCGTGCGGAACCCCTTGTTCTGGCGGTAATAGCGGGTGAAGAGGGCGCGCATCACTTCGTCGAGGTTGTGGGCGTTGTCGGTTGCGTCGCGGATGGAAATGTCGAGCAGGAATCCGAGCAGCGACCCTTTGGGATAATACAGCTGCGAGCTGTTGACGTAGACCTCGTGAATCCAGGTCGCCTCGCTCCCGTCCTCCGCGCTCCACGGCTCGGGTGCCGTTTCCACCTGCTGAATGTTCGAGGTGGCATTGTCGAGGAATTGCTCGGGCGTCCATAGCCCCGCGCGCAGATTGGTAAGGTCGGCATAATAGTCGGTGACGCCCTCTGACCACCACAACAGCGGCGTGTACTGCTCGGCGTGATAGTCGTACGGCCACATCTCGGCGGGACGAATCCGCTTCACGTTCCAGAGATGGAAGAACTCGTGCGAGATCAGCGGATACATGAAATCACCCAGCGTACCCGCCGGATCGGCGAACGCGCCGGCCGGCATGATGTCGTATTGCGAGGAGCTGTGCTCCAGCCCGCCGCCGAAGCCGACCGGCTCATGGATGACATTGAAGAAAATCGTATACGTGTCGTACGGTGCACCGCCCATGATCTTGTTCTGCACCGGCGCCATCTTGGAGACACCCTTGCGGATATTCGTGGCGACGGCCGGTGTGTAGTCCGTGGCCGGCCAGACGGCGATCCGAATCCATTTCCCATCGGCCTGCAATGAGTCGAGACTATAGCGTCCCACGAACGTCATCGCATCGGCGAGCTCGTGATAATCGGCGGCGCGATAGACGCCGTTCAGCGGCCCGGTGAGCGACGTGGTGACCTGCCAGTCCGCCGGCACGTGGAAGCGCACCTCAGCGGGGCGGCTGATCTGCCCCTCCTCGAACAGGAAGAGATTGGTCCCGAGGAACTGGCCGAAGTTTTGCGTGACGCGCGCGGTCGAGAGGTCGATCGTGTCGGCGATGTAGTCGAACTCGACTGTGACGCGATCGGCACGGCCGGTGACGACGCGCCACGTATCCTTGTCACCGCGGTCCCACCGGAGCGACCGGCCTGCCGGGTTCTTCGCGCCGAAGCCATGGACATAGCGCGCGTAATTTTGGATCTCGTAGTTACCAGGGCTCCACGCCGGCAGCGACACGAACAACGTCTCTTTTCCCGCCGCGGGGAAATCGGCGGCGACGTGGAACTCGTGCTGAGCCGTGGACATGAGCGTGACGTCATAACGAACCGCCTGCGCCGCGAGCGATGTGGAAAACAGAGTCGCAAGGAGCGCGACGGGAGAAACGCGATGCATCATCACTCCCCGTAAGAGGTTGGGCCTTGCGTAAATAAAGCGGCCCCGGCATCGAATGCCGAGGCCACTCGCCAAGTGCACGTCCCTCAGGAGCTTAGGATGGCACGCGCGCGCTCGCTTCCGCGACCATCGCGCGCAACTCCTTACTGGGCTTGAAGACAGGAACCGGACGCGCTGCGACTTCGACGGGATCACCGGTTCTTGGGTTACGCGCCATCCGCGTCTTGCGCTGACGGATTTTGAACGTCCCAAACCCGCGTATCTCAATGTTATGCTGCTCGGCGAGGGCAGCTTTCACGGCGTCGAGGAACGAATCCACAACGCGCGCGCAGTCCTTTTTTGAAATGAGGGGACCGGCAGTGCGAGCGATTTGCGCGGTGACCTTTTCGACCAGATCGGCCTTCGTCATTGGGGCCCCCCGTAACTGCTGGTACATCGGCGGGTTGCAAAAGTCGGGGGCTATGATAGGGGCTTACTTATTTGGCGTCAAGAGCTTGTAGGAATTGCTGGAAGTGCCCCTGAGCGTCATGGGGCCCCGGAGAGGCCTCCGGGTGGTACTGAACGGCAAAGATGGGGTACTCGCGGTGACGGATACCTTCGACCGTTCCGTCATTGAGGTTAAGGTGGGTGACCTCAAGCGACCTCGCACCCGGCACTGACCCCGTTTCGCCGCGCACGGCGAAGCCGTGATTCTGGGATGTGATAAGTACTTGCCCTGTCGCGAGATCCCGCACGGGATGGTTACCCCCCCGATGTCCGTAGGGCAACTTGACCGTCTCGCCACCCATCGCCAGGCCGAGCAGCTGGTGGCCGAGGCAGATTCCAAAGATCGGCAACGACCCGTCGGAGAGCTCGCGAATGGCTGTGATGGCGTAACCGACCGCCGCGGGATCGCCCGGCCCATTTGATAGAAAGACGCCGTCGGGTTTGAGCGCGCGGATGGCGGTGGCAGTCGTTGTCGCCGGAACCACGGTCACGCGACAACCGTGCTGCACGAAGAGTCGCACAATGTTGCGCTTCATGCCGAAGTCGACGGCGACGACATGGTGCTTCGCTTCAGCGGGCGACGGACCTTCGGTGTAAGCGGTGGGAATCGTTGCCGCACTGGCGAGGTCGAGTCCGTTCATCGACGGTGAAGCGGCCAGCGCCGCTTGGACCCGCTCGCTCGGCCTCTCGCCGAGCGCCAGCACGCCGCGCATAGCGCCGCGCGAGCGGATGTAGCGGGTGAGTTGGCGCGTGTCGACGTCGGCGATGAGCGGCACTTTGGCGTCGGCGAGCCACTCGAGTAGCGGTCCCGTCGCGCGCCAGTTGGACGGCATCCGTGACAGCTCGCGCACGACCACGCCGGCGACGCGCGGCCGGTCCGATTCGACGTCCTCTGGATTGATTCCGTAGTTGCCGATCATCGGCGCGGTCATCACCACGATCTGACCGAGATAGGAGGGATCGGTGAACACCTCCTGATAGCCGCTCAGATTGGTGGTGAAGACCACTTCCGCATACGCCGGCTCAAAGGGGAGTGGTGCCGATCCGGGGAAGCAGGCACCGTCCTCCAGGAGGACGTACGCGGGTGCTGAGCTAGGGCCGGCGATTGCTGGGGGGGGGAGGCTGTGGCGGCGGCGCGGGAGGAGCCACCGGCTGAGTTTCGATCGGCAAGGGCGCCTGCTGGACGGGCGTGGGCGCTGCTTGTTGTTGCTGTCCCTGCCCCTCGAGCACTGAGCGGATCTGCGTGGCCGACTGCGACATGAACGTCAGCACCAGCGCGAGGAACAGGAATACTCCGGCGGTCCACCAGGTGACTTTGGTGAGCAGTGTCGTCGCCTGGCGACCACCCATGATCGTTTCGGTGCCGGCGCCGCCACCCATGCTGGCGAGTCCGCCGCCTTGCCCTGCCTGCAGCAGCACCGCAGCGGTCAGGATCAGCGAGTCGAGAATGAGAATGACAACGAGGACTGTGTACATGCGCGGGGCAAGATACCTAGACCGCGCCGGTGCGCACAAGCTCGGCCCAGCCGTGCGGATCGAGCGACGCGCCGCCGACGAGTACACCATCCAACTCGGGCTCGGCCAGCAGCTGGGCGACGTTCTTCAAATTGACGCTTCCGCCGTAGAGGATTCTGACGATGCCGGGCGCGTGCTTCGCGAGCCAGGCGCGGATGTCGTGATGGACCTCCGCGGCGTCCTGCGGCGTCGCGTTGCGGCCCGTGCCGATTGCCCAAACGGGCTCGTACGCCACCGTCACACGGCTCTGTCCCGCCCTGCCCTCCAGCGCGGCTTGGAGCTGGCGGGTGATCACCGCCATCGTTTCGCCGGCTTCGCGTTGCGCCAATGTCTCGCCCACGCACAGAACGGGATCGAGATCGGCCGCGAGCGCGGCCACGACCTTCTTGCCCGTTTGCTCGTCCGTCTCGCCGAACACGTGACGTCGCTCCGAATGGCCCACGAGCGTCAGGCGAGCACCGGCTTGTGAGGCGAGCGCTCCTGAGATGGCGCCGGTGAATGCGCCTTTCGGCTCCCAATGAATGTCTTGCACGCCGACGGCGATGTCATCCTTTCCGGCGACGCCCCGCGCGACCGCTTCGACCGATACGGCGGGGGGAAAGAACCAAACACCACAGCCGTGCGGTAGCGGACCGGCCGAGAAGAACGACCGCAGATACTCCTGCGCTTCGAGCGGACCGATGTTCATCTTCCAGTTGGCGGCGAACACGCGGTACTTCACGCATCCTCCAGCGCGGCGACGCCCGGCAATTCCTTGCCCTCCAGGAATTCGAGCGACGCGCCGCCGCCCGTCGATACGTGCGTGAGCTTGTCTTCCATGCCCGCCACAGCCGCCACGGAGTCGCCACCGCCCACAACCGTCACGGCGCCCTTCTTTCCCGCATCGACCAACGCGTTGGCAATCGCACGCGTCCCGGCATCGAACGGCGGGGTCTCAAACACACCCATGGGGCCGTTCCAGAAAATCGTCTTGGCCCGCAGCAAGCGAGCGCGGAAATCGTGCTGAGTCGTCTCATCGATATCGTAAACCGCCCACCCCTTCGGGACGCCGTCGGCGGATACGGACTTGTGCTCGCTCGCCCGCCCGAGCGACGGCGCGATGATAGCACCGCGCGGCAGGATCAGCTTCTTGCCGCTGCTCTGGAGCAGCTCTGTGGCGAGCGCGATGCGATCGGGTTCCACGAGCGACGAGCCGACCTCGAGCCCCATCGCAGCGAAGAACGTGCACGCCATCGCGCCGCCGATGAGGAGCTCATCCACGCGCGGGAGCAGCGACTGGATGACGTCGATTTTTCCCGAGATCTTCGCGCCGCCGAGCACCGCGACGAACGGGCGTTTGGGATTCATCAGCAGCTCGCCGAGGTATTTGAGCTCCTTCTCCATCAGGAAGCCGGCGACCGCTGGCTTGAGCAGATGCGCGACTGCTGCGGTAGATGCATGCGCGCGGTGCGCCGAGCCGAACGCGTCGTCGACGTAGAGGTCACCCAGCGCGGCAAAGGTTTTGGCAAGCTCGGGATCGTTTGTCTCCTCGCCCGGCCAGAAGCGCGTGTTCTCGACGAGGGCCACGCCGCCGCGTGGCAAGCGTCGGGTGGCCGAGACGCCGCTCACCGGATCGGGAATGAATTCGACGGGCGCGCCGAGCAATCCTTCGAGGTCGCGGACGATCTGCTTGAGGGAGTACTGCGGATCGGGGCCACCCTTCGGCCGGCCCAGATGCGAGAGCAGCACGACGCGCGCTCCCTTTTCCCGCAGGTACGTGATCGTCGGCAGTGAGGCGCGAAGCCGCGTGTCGTCGGTGACTTTGCCGTTCTTCAGCGGGACGTTGAAGTCGACCCGCACGAGCGCGCGCTTGCCGTCCAACGCCTGCGGAGGAAGCTCCCGCAGGCTGCGTTTGTTCAACGCCGGCTTCCGATGTAGGCGAGCAGGTCCACGCAGCGCGCCGAATACCCCATCTCGTTGTCGTACCATGACGAGATGTGCACCAGCGAGCCGTCGATGACGGCGGTCGACATCGTATCGATCACGCTCGAGTACAGGCTGCCGATGTAGTCGGTGGAGACCAACGGCTCGTCGCTCGTCTCGAGAATCCCTTTGAGCGGGCCGGATGCCGCGGCCTTCTTGAATGCGGCGTTCACACCCTCGGCGGTGGTCGGTTGCTCCACGTCGGCGACGAGCTCGACGATCGAGACGTCCGGGGTAGGCACGCGGAGCGAGATGCCGTCGATCTTGCCCTTCACTTCCGGGATGACGAGGCCGGTTGCTTTCGCAGCGCCGGTCGTCGTCGGGATGATGCTCAGCGCTGCCGCGCGCGCGCGCCGCAGATCCTTGTGGGGCAGATCGAGAATCTGCTGGTCGTTGGTATAGCTGTGCACCGTCGTCATGAACCCGTGCTTGAAGCCGAAGTTGTCCATCACGACCTTCACCATCGGCACGAGACAGTTGGTGGTGCACGACGCGTTGGAGATGATCGTGTGCTTGGCGGGATCGTACTTCTCGTGATTGACGCCCATGCAAATGGTAATGTCCTCGCCTTTCGCCGGCGCCGAGATCACGACCTTCTTCGCCCCCGCCGCCAGGTGCTTGGACGCGCTTTCCTTGTCTGTGAACCGTCCCGTGCTCTCGAGCACGAACTCGACGCCGAGCTCCTTCCAGGGCAGCTTCTCGGGTTCCTTGATCGCGGAGACCTTGATCGATTTGCCGTTGACGATCAGCGCGTCCCCTTTCGCGTCGACCGTGCCAGGGAAGCGTTTGTGCACCGAGTCGTACTTCAGCAGGTGCGCCAGCGTCTTGGTGTCGGTGATGTCGTTGACGCCGACAAACTCGATCTCGGTCTGCTTGGCCATCGTTGCCGCGCGCAGGACGTTCCGTCCGATGCGGCCGAACCCGTTGATCCCGACCCGAACCGCCATGTTCTCCTCTTAGGTGAAGTCTGGAATTGCCGCGCGGGCGAACGTGACGCCATACACACGCCGCGCACCGGCTTGCTCGAGCGCGCGGGCCGCTTCGGCAAGCGTCGCTCCGGTGGTGAAGACGTCATCGACCAGGATCAATGTGAAATTTGGAGTGCGGAATGCGGAATTGACGCTGTGAGTTCCATTCCGCATTCCACCCTCCGCATTCCGCACTGAGAACGCCCCCGCCACGTTCGCCAGGCGCGTCTCCGGTGTCAACGCCGTTTGTGTCGGCGTTTCACGCGTGCGGACCAGCACGTCCACAAGCACGGGAATGCGCCACTCTTTCGCGAGCGCCTGTGCCAGCAGCTCGCTCTGATTGTAACCGCGCTGGCGCAGCCGCTTGGGCGCGAGCGGAATCGGAACGAACGCCGCCGGTCCGCCGGCGCGAGGCCGGAGCGCCGCCATGGCCACCGCCAAATCGTCGGCGATGCGCGGCAGCCCGCCGTATTTCAGCGCGTACACGGCCTGCTGCGCTCCCTCGACGAGCCACGCGGCCGATCGCACCGTCTCGAGGGCAGCCGGCCACTCGGGGCACAGGCGGCACGGCCCGAAATGCGGCTCCGGTTGGCCGCAGCGCTGGCACCAGGGCGGGCGAACGGGGCGCCAGCGCTGCCGGCACAGCGCGCAGACGATTCGCGGCGCGTCGCGGCGCCCGAGCAGCGCATGGCACAACAGGCACTCCGCGGGAAGAAGGAGTTGCTCGACTGCCGCGCTAAACACGCAGCGCGCGATTGACCGCGGCGCGCATGACCTCGACCGGCGGCGCGTGATCCGGGAAGAAGCGCGCGAACGCCGCCGCCCCCTGCTGCACCAGCATCTCCCGGCCGTCCATCGCGGCGATGCCGCGCTCGCGCAGCGTGTGAACCCAGCGCGTCTCCCCCGGCGAGTACACGAGGTCGAGCGCTTGGCGCGCGCCCGGGATGTGGTTTACATCGACCGGCAACGGATCGTGCCCGGCGAGCCCAAGCGGCGTGGCGTTGATCGCGACGTCCACTTCGACCGGGCCGCCCGCGACGTGCGCATCCGCGCCGATGCCGCTCGCCCACGCGCCGAACTCGCGCGCGCGCGCGGCGTCGCGCGAGCGCACCCACAGCACCGCGCCGCGCTCAACTGCGACGCTGGCCACGGCACGCGCCGACCCGCCGGTTCCGACCACCAGCCACCGCCCACCTTTCTCCGCCACGCCGAGCTGCGCCAGCGCCTTCGCGACGCCCACGACGTCGGTATTGTCGCCCACCAGGTCGGTGCCCTCCGTCCAAAACGTATTGCAGGCGCCGACGCGTGCGCAGACATCCGTTTTGCGCGATACGGATCCTTCAACCGCCTCTTTGTGGGGAACGGTGACGTTGCCCGCGCCGCCGGTGGAGCGCTGCGCCGCGAGGAACGCCGGCAACGCGCCGGGCGTGACCCGAACCGCGACGTACACCGCGTCGATGCCGAGCGCGCGGAACGCGGCGTTGTGCATGGCCGGGGAGAGAGCGTGGGCCACCGGATCGCCGATGACCACCAGCAGCCGCGTCTTAGCGCTGATCTCCACGCTTGCTTTCGGCGGCCAGCCGTTCCGCCACGGCGGCGGCGAGGGCCTCGAGCTCCTGACAAGTATTGCGGTACACGTCGAGATCGCCGCCGAAGGGGTCGCTCACTTCATCACTGCCGCGGCCCGCGTATTCGCCCAGCACGAAAACGCGACCCTCGCCGCCCAGCTCGTCGACGCGGGCGCGATGATGACGGGCCATGGTGAGAATCAAATCGGCCTGCTCGACGAGCTCCCGCGTGAGCAGGCGGGCGCGATGGCCGGAGAGATCGAGGCCCCGTTCCAGACCGACGAGGTAGGCGCCTTCCGATGCGGGCGCGCCGTCCCACGCCCCGGTGCCCGCCGACGTGACTTTCACGTCGACTCCTCGCTCCTTGAGCGCGCGCTCGAGCAGCGCGGCCGCGAGCGGGCTGCGGCAGATATTGCCTGTACAGACGAACAGAACGTGCTGAGTCATGGCGCGAGGCGGCCGACGGCGCGGCGTAATTCGTGAACGCTGAGCGTGCCTTCACGGACGATCTGCGGCTCCGGTCGCGTGCAGTCAACCACAGTCGACGGTGGCCGGTTCCCGAGGACGCCACCGTCGAGTACGAGCAGCTGCCCGTGCGCGACCGGCGCGGCGAAGTCGCGGGTGATCGCGGCGGCGCCGGCACCCGGCGGCTGCCCCGGCAAATTGGCCGACGTCGAGGTCAGCGGTCCGCCGAGTGCCGCGACCAGCCGGGCCATCGCCTGATGCGAGGTCCACCGCACCGCGATTCCCCCGTCCGGTCCGCGCAGCAGATCGGGGAGGCGTCCCGATCCACCGGGGAGCACCAGCGTCAGCGGCCCCGGCCAGAACGCCCGCGCCAATGCATCAGCGGACGCATTGAACGCCAGGCCGTGCGCCTCAGCCATCGACCGGTCGCTGATCAATAAGAGGAAAGGCTTGCTCGCGGCGCGGCCCTTCATGGCGGCCAGCGCCGCGACGTCCGGCTGCACGGCGCGCGAGCCGATGCCATAGACCGTCTCGGTGGGATAGGCGAGCAGGCCGCCCTCCCGCAGGTGCTTCACCACCTGCGGGATCGCGGCCGCAATCTCGGCATCCGATTGAAATGGCAGCGGGTTCAACGCAATTCACGCGCGAGCGCCTCGGCGATCCGGAAATCGTCGGCCGTCGTGATCTTCACATTGTAGGGCGAATCGGGGATCAACTCCACCGGGAATCCCGCGCGCTCGCATGCCTCGGCGTCGTCGCTGGGCGCCGCGCCGTCGCCGCCCGCGCTGGCAAGCTGCGCGTACGCATCGACGAGCATCTGCCGCGGGAACCCTTGCGGTGTTTGTGCCCGCCAGATTCGCTCGCGATCGACGGTGCGGACGACCCGCGGCGTCGGCCGGTTTGTGGCGTCCTGCCCCACTTCTTTGAGCGTGTCGGAGGCGGGCACCGCGGCGACCGCCCCCACACCGGCGCGCGCGCGGGCAATGACGGCGTCGATCGTGCCGCGGCTGACGAAGGGGCGCGCGGCATCGTGCACCAGCACCACGGTCGAGTCAGGCGACAATGCGTCGAGTCCGGCGTGAACCGAGTCCACGCGCTGCGCGCCGCCCGGCACGAGATCGAGCCGCTCGCCGCGCAGCTTGCCGAGCCATTCCGGCGGGCGCCCCGCGTACCCGGGCGGCAACGCGACAATCACCTGGCGCACCTCGGGATGTCCCGTGAAGGGCCGTAACGCGCGCAGCAGCATTGGCACGCCCAGGATGGGGCGGAACTGCTTCGGCTCGCCCGGCCCGGCGCGGACCCCCGCTCCCGCCGCGACGATGACAACGCCGACGTCAGGCGGCGAGCCGACGGGTGAGCTCACCGATTCCCTCCAACCCGATCACCTCGAGGTCTCCGTTGCTGGCCGGGCCGCGCGAACGGGCCGACAAGAACACGCGGCGGAAGCCCTGGCGCGCCGCCTCCGCGAGGCGCCGCTCGACGCCGGCGACGGGACGAATCTCGCCACCCAACCCGACCTCGCCGAGGAACAATGCATCAGCCGGTACTGGCCGGTCGTGGACGGTGGAGACGAGGGCGGCGAGGACGGCAAGGTCGGTGGAGGGCTCGATCAGGCGCACGCCTCCGGTGACGTTCACGAACACGTCCAGGTTTCCGAACGGGAGTCCGCCGCGTCGTTCGAGCACCGCGAGCAGCAGCGCCAGACGGCGATGGTCGAGCCCGGTCGCGACCCGCTGCGGCGTGCCGAATCCCGCCTTCGACGCGAGCGCCTGGATTTCGACGAGCATCGGTCGCGTCCCCTCCATCAGCGCCGTGACCGCCGATCCCGACGCGCCGGTGCTACGGCCGGCCAGAAACGCCGCCGCGGGATTCGCGACGGGCTCGAGTCCCGATCCGGTCATGCTGAAGACGCCGATCTCGTCAACCGAGCCGAATCGGTTCTTCACCGCGCGCAGGATGCGGTGATCGAGCGTCGTTTCGCCTTCGAAGTAGAGGACGGTATCAACGATGTGTTCGAGCGTCTTGGGTCCCGCGATCCCACCGCCCTTGGTCACGTGCCCCACCAGCAGGACGGCCGGTCCGGACTCCTTCGCGAAGCGCATGAGTCGCGCGGCGCACTCACGCACCTGGCCCACATTGCCGGGCGCGCCTTCCAACTCTTCCGTGTAGGTTGTCTGCACGGAGTCGAGTAGTACGACGCTCGACTTGAGTTGTGTCGCGTGGTGCATGATGGATTCGAGCCGCGTCTCGCCGAGCACGTGGATGCCGCCCGCGTCTTCCTGGAGACGATCGGCACGCAGGCGCAGCTGATCAGGCGACTCCTCGCCGGAGACGTAGAGCGTCGCAATCCCCTGGCGCTCGAGTCGCGCGGCACACTGCATCAACAGCGTGGATTTGCCGATGCCCGGCTCGCCGCCCACGAGCGTCACCGAACCCGGGACGATCCCGCCGCCGAGCACGAAGTCGAACTCAGCGAGTCCGGTCTTCCAGCGCTCGATGGCCGACTGCTTCAGGTCGGTTAGGCGGATGGGCGGTTGGCCGGTTGGAACGCCTCTCACCGCGGCGCCGCTCAAGCGCCCCACCGCCTCTTCCACCAAGGAATTCCACGCGCCGCATGCGTCGCACTTGCCGCCCCATTTGGGCTGGTCGGCGCCACATTCGGTGCAGCGAAAGACCGAGCGCCCCTTAGGCACTCGCCCCCCCGCCCCCGCCCCCGCCCCCCGGGGCCTCACGCGCCGTGTAGTTGTCAAAGCGCGTGTATTCCTTCTTGAAGTGCAGCTTCACCGTTCCCGTCGGCCCGTTGCGCTGCTTGCCCACGATGACCTCGGCGATGCCTTCGATGCTCTCATTCGTCTTCGGGTCCACAGGACCGTCGTAGAACTCCTGCCGGTAGATGAAGCACACGACGTCGGCGTCCTGCTCGATCGCGCCCGATTCGCGCAGATCGGAGAGCTGCGGGCGCCGGTGTTCGCCGCCGCGCTGCTCGGGCGCGCGCGACAGCTGCGAGATGGCGACCACGGGGACGTCGAGCTCCTTGGCCAGTGCTTTGAGCGAGCGGGAAATGTAGGAGATCTCCTGCTGCCGATTCTCAACGTCGCCCGGTCCCTGCATCAACTGCAGGTAATCCACGATCACGAGCGCGATGTCATGTTCGGCCTTGAGCCGCCGGGCCTTGGAGCGCATGGCGAGCGGCGTGAGGGCCGCGGAGTCGTCGATCCAGATGGGCGCGGTGCCGAGCAGTCCCGCGGCGCGCGCGAGTTTGGGGTAGTCGTCGTCGCGCAGCTGGCCGCGGCGCAGCCGTTGTGCGTCGACCAGGCCCTCTGAGCACAGCAACCGCTGCACCAGCTGATCTTTCGACATTTCGAGTGAGAAGAACGCCGTGGCGGTGTTGTGCTCGATCGCGGCGTGTTGCACGATGTTCAGCGCCAGCGCCGTTTTTCCCATGGAGGGGCGCGCGGCGATGATGACCAGATCCGACCGCTGAAAGCCCGCCGTGTAGCGATCGAGATCCGTGAAGCCGCTGGGCACACCCGTCAACGCGCCCGCCCCCGACTGGAGCGACTCAATGCGCTCCATGGTCGGCCAGATCAGCTCCTTGATGCGGATGAATTCCTCGACGCGCCGGAATTGGGCGACCTGGAAGACCCGATGCTCGGCGTTATCGAGCACCTCCCCTGCCGTATCATGCCCTTCGTAGACGTCCTGAATGATGCCGGTGGCGGCCTCGACCAGGCGCCGCAGCACCGCCTTGTCGCGCACGATCTTGGCGTGGTAGTCGATGTTGGCCGCGGTGGGCACGACATCGACCAATGCGGCGAGGTACTCCATCCCGCCCGCGCGGTCCAGATCCCCCCGGCGCGACAGCTCGTCGCGCAAGGTGACGGGATCGATGACGTCGCCGCGCTCGGTCAGCGAGAGCA
>DAIQBJ010000053.1:0-13377 GCA_036781225.1 Gemmatimonadales bacterium
CGGCGACATCGCCCGTCACGGCGACGAGATCCGGACGCAACGCGTTCGCTCGATCCACGACCGCGTCCACGAACGGGCGCCGGATCGTGGGGCCGATGTGCAGATCGCTGAGTTGGAGAATGCGGAAACCGGCCAGGTCACTGGGGAGATCGGCGATCGGCACGGTGACGCGAACCACGCGCGGCCGCCGAGCAAGCACAATCCCCACGAGCGTGAAGCATGCGGCTGCACTCAGCACGGTCAGGACGAGTCGGCCGGTGTCATGCACCCGCAGGAGATCGATGACGAAGAACGACACGATCAAGAGCGACGACAGGCCCATCGCCGTGTACGCGGCCCATTCGAGGCTCCGGATGGAGCGCCCCCCCCGGTGGCCCGTGAACAGGGCCACGAGCGGTAACCACGCGATCAGTACAACCGCCGCCCAGGCGAGCACACGCGGCCACCCGTGGAGTGGCGCAGGGCCAAGCACGTGCGCACCGACGTATACGTTGAGCAGCGTCCAGAGGCCGCCGGCGATGCCGAGCCGCACCACCATCTGCATTCTGGTCAATGGGCCGCCGCGCCGGCCCCCGGCGCTCCCTTGCTGCGGTGCATCAGGAGTAACAGCGGTAACGACAGCACGAAGGCCGCTCCGAAGAGGAGGAAGAGCTGCTCGAACGACAACATCATTGCCTGCCGCGTCACGATCCCGTTGAGGAACCCGATCGCTTTCGTCTGCGCGATGACAGGGGCGTCACCCCGCGCCACCAACGCCTGCGTGATCATCGCGATCCGCTCGCGCGTCGCTTCGGCGAACGGTGTCACGTTGGCCGCGAGGTCGGCGCGGTGAATCGCGGTGAAGCGCTGTAACAGCGTGGCCGAGAGCGCGATGCCCACGCTGCCCCCGAGCTGTCGCATCAGATTGAACAGACCTGTGCCGTTGGGAATCTTCGACATCGGCAGATCCGCGAGCGCCAGGTTCGTGAGCGGTACGAAGATCAGCCCGAGGCCCACGCCGCGGAAAATCAGCGGCCAGAAGAAATCGGGGAAGCCGCTCTCGGTTGTAAAATGCGCGTGCTTCCACATCGATAGCGCAAAGATCGACACGCCGGCCAAAATGGATAGCCGCGCGTCGAACTTACCCGTGGTTCGCCCCATCACCGCCATCGTAAATGCGCTCGCGAGCGCACCCGGCAGAATCACCAACCCGGTCTGATTCGCGGTGAAATTGCGAATATTCTGCAGATAGACAGGCAGTACGAAGACCGTCGCGTAGAGGCACACCCCGAGCACAAGACCAAAGACGACGCCCACCGCGAGTTGCCGGCTCTTCAGGATGCGGAGATCGACTACCGGGTCCTCGGTGCTCAATTCGTGCCAGATGAACGCAATCAGCGTAATCGCACTTGTGATAGCCAGCAGGCGCACCTCACCCGACGAGAACCAGTCGAGCCGTTCACCGCGCTCGAGCATCGTCTGCAGAGAGCCAATCCCGACCGCCAGAAGCCCCAGCCCCAGGAAGTCGATCCGGTCGGCGCGCTGTTGGTGGCGCGAGTCGTTGATGAACGAGAGGGTCAACGCCAGAGCCAGCATGCCGAAGGGGATGTTGATGTAGAAGATCCACGGCCAGCCGTACACGTCGGTGATGTACCCACCCACCGTGGGCCCGAGGGTCGGTCCCACCATCACCCCGACGCCGAAGATAGCCATCGCTGTGCCGTATTCTTCCCGGGGAAACTCCTCGTAGAGAATCGCTTGCGACGTCGAAAGCAGCGCGCCGCCACCGAGTCCTTGGACGATGCGCCAGAAGACCAGCGCGCCGAGTGAGCCGGCGTTGCCGCACATGAACGACGCGAGCGTGAAGAGCGCGATCGATCCGGCGAAGTAACGCCGCCGGCCGAAGTACGCCGACAACCAGCCGGTGATCGGCAATACGATCACATTCGCGACAATGTAGCCGGTCGATACCCAGGCGACCTGATCGAGCGTCGCCCCCAAATTTCCCATCATGTGGGGAATCGCCACGTTCACGATGCTCGTGTCGAGCAGCTCCAGCACCGACGCGAGCGATACCGTGATCGCGATGATGTACTTGTATTTGTACCGGTCCTCGGCGACGGTCGAGTTGAACGGAACAGCAGCCGCGGTCATGTCACTTACTTCGTCTTAATGGTCACGACGGCGCTCATCCCGGGACGTAACGGGTGGGCGGGCTCGATCGCCCCGTCGATCCGGACCCGCACGGGAATGCGTTGCACCACCTTGGTGAAGTTGCCCGTCGCGTTGTCCGGCGGCAGCAGCGAGAACTTGGCCCCGGTCGCCGGGGACAGGCTCTCCACGTGCCCGCGGAAGTGCTTGCCCTTGTAAGCATCCACCGTGATGTCCGCCGAGTCACCCGGCGTCACGTCTTCCGTCTCGGTTTCCTTGAGATTCGCCGTCACCCACACGTCCTCGAGCGGCACGACGGTCATCAAGGGCTGACCTGCCTGTACGAGCTGGCCGAGCTCCACCGTCTTCTTCGACACGACACCGTTGGATGGCGCGATGACCCGGGTGTAGGAGAGCTGCAGCGCGGCTTGATCGCGGGCCGCACGCGCGGCTGCGACTCGCGCATCCGCCCCGACGAGGGCCGCCTGAGCCGCCGCGAGCTGCGCCTGCGCCGCCGTCGCCGCCGCCCGAGCCGCGTCGAGCTGCTGCTCGCTGACGACCTGCTGAACCGCGAGCGGCTCGATGCGAGCCAGATCGGACGTGGCCTTGAGGGCGTTCCCCTGCGCCTGCGCCACGGCCGCCTCGGCCTGACCTACGCGCGTGCGCGAGCTCACGGTCGCAAGCAGTGCCGCCAGATCGGCCTCGGTCTGTGCCAGCCGCGACCGCAAGTCGCGATCGTCGAGCACGACGAGCGTATCGCCCGCCTTGACGGTGTGATTCTCCTCGACACGGACCTCGGCGACATAGCCGCCGACCTTCGGCAGGATCGGCACGATATGGCCGTCCACCTGCGCGTTATCGGTCGAAACGTGCGAGCGGCCGAACCACCATCTGCGCACGCCGATCGCCAGGAGGCCAAGCAGCACGACACCCATGATCATGAACACCGTGCGTCGCGAACCCTGCTTCACGGGCTTGGCTGCTGCGGGTGGCGCAACCGGGCCCGAAGGCGCCGGCCGTGTGCGAGTCTCAGTTGGTTCCATCGTCGTTGCCATGGGCTCTTCCTCAGTTAATGCAGTGTACGAGCTGTACCGACCGAGCCGGCGAGCGAGATTCTCGCTGCCAGCGCTCCGAACCGCGCATCAATGTCAGCTTCACGCGCGCGGACCAGATCTTCTTGCGCGTTGATCACTTCGATGTTGCCGGCGACACCGGCTTGAAACCGCTGGCGCGCCTGGGATACCTCTTCGGTGGCCAGCTGCAGCCGCTCCCGCGTGATCATCTGCTGCGCGGCCGCGGAACGCAGATCGAGCAATGCCCGGTCCACATCGGCCGCCACCTGCTGCCGCAGATCCTTGACCCGCACGTCGGACTCTTGCGCGACCGCGCGTTGCTCGGCGAGCCGGCCTTCGCGACGCCAGCCATCCAGCACGGGCAGCGACACCTGCACGCTTACGCTGCGCGTGCTGATCGCGTCGGGGAACTGGTTTCCGCTGAGTCCGTAGTCGGCCGCCACCCCGAGACGCGGCAGGCGTTCCGCGGAGATCGCGGACGAGGCCGTGCGAGCGGCGTGGCCGCGCGCCACTTCAGCGGTGAGATCGGGTCGCGACGCGATCGCTTGCGCGACTGCGGCGTTGTGGTCTACCGGCACATCGGCGGCGCCCAGCTCCGCGGTCAGCGTATCAGCGAGCTCGATCGGGGTCGCGGGGTCGATCCCCAGGGTGCGCGCGAGATCGATTTTGTTACGCTCGAGCTGGCTGGTCGCGAGGATCAATCGCCCAGCGGATTCCGCCAACTGGGTCTTGGCGCGGGTCACGTCGATCGAGGCGCTCACACCGGCCTGCTGCTGCGCAATCGCCAGCTTGACGAACTCGGCGGCGAGGGCGGAGTCGGCCTGGCGCGCCGCGACGACCGCCACGCTGCGAATCGCGCGCGCATAGGCAATCGCGACGTTCTGCGCGCTCGCCTCCATCGTCGCCGAGCCCTCCGCCACAGACGCCGTGACCTGACTCTTGGCCGCGCTGACGTGCTTTAGATTCGAGAAGTCGAACAGCGTCTGCTGGAGCTGCACCCGGCCGTCGACGACATCGAACGGACCGATGAGACTGGGCACACCCGGGAACGAGAAACCCAGCGCCTTGGGGTTGAGGGTGCGATTCGCCCACGAGCCGCCCAGCGAGATGCTCGGGAGCAGGCCGGATCGCGCCTGCGTCACCCGCGCCCGCGATTCATCGGTCCGCAGTCCGGCGAGCTGCACAGCCGGAGGTGGAGCCTGGGTAGCGCCGGTCGCCTGCCGGATCGCGTCGGCAAACGAGAGCCGCACCGGCGCGGGCGTCTGCGCCCGCAATGCGCCGGCGCTAAGCGCGAACAGAAGTGCTGGAAGGAGCCGAGATGCCATGGAGATAGAGGTCGATGTGGGTGTCGAGATAGCTGGTGACGTCGAAGCCCTCAGGCATACAGGCCGCGAACGCCTGCCGCGCCACGACGGCATGCATGAGCGGTGACATGGCGAGCTTCGTCGCCACCGCCAGATTCACTTTGCGGAACTCGCCCGCCTTGATACCGCGCTCCAAGACGCCCGCCATGAGACGATGACCGCGGGTGACGACTTCCTCGTAGTAAAAGCGGGCGAGCTCGGGGAAGTTGCCGGCCTCAGCGATCATCAGCCGGGGAATGCTCGAGAGCGCGGTTTCGCCGACCAGCCGCCAGTACTCGCGGACCAGGCGCTCGAAGAGATCGCGCGCGCTGCCCGTGAACGCCTGCGCCATCGCTTCACCTTGCGCAATGACGGGGACGATGGTCTGCCGAATCAGGGCCTTAAAAAGCGCTTCTTTATTTTCGAAGTACAGGTAGATGGTGCCCTTGGTGACGCCGGCTCGCCGCGCGACGTCTTCCAGCTTCGTCGCCGCAAACCCGCGGTCGGCAAAGGCCTCCAGGGCGGCATTCAGAATCTCTTCCGGCCGGGCATTTTTCCGGCGCCGCCAGCGGGGCTTAACGCGTTTGGTGAGAGTTCGCATAGCGATCCAAGTTAGTAACTGAACGGTCAGTAACTAACATTGGTTCCCCCACTGCGGTCAAGTCAGCATTGTGTAACAGGGTTGGTGAAGCCGGGGCCGGCAACCCCCCTGCTCACTGATTGCGCCGGTAATACAGGATGAGATCGGTACTCGGCGGCTTGTGGCCAAGCTGTCGCAGGAACGTCACGATCTGGCCGCGATGGTAGGACGAATGGTTGATGAAATGGCGGAACATCTGGCGGAAGGTGTGGACGTATTCCCCACCGCTGGAAGGCTTTACGAGCCTCGTGTCATCGAGCCGAGCCTCCGTCATTCCGGCGACGAATCTCCCCCGCTGCGCCTCGACCTCCTCCCACCGGCCTCGCGCCTCGGCCAGCGAGCGCAGATCGGTTCCTTGTGGAACGGCCGGGTTGGGCTTCCCCAGCCACCGATGCAGCCACAGCTGCTCGGCCCAGACGATGTGACACAGCGTGCCGTGGATCCCGCCGTAGCTGCTCTTCAGGTCGCGGACATACTGCTCGTCCGGTAACTGGGCGACCGCATCGAAGATCGTGCGATGCGCCCAGGCATTGTAGTCGAAGAGCTCGAGGAACTCGTTCACTAGCGCGCCGGCGCGAGCTCGCCCGCATCCATGACGGAGTCCTGCACCTCTTTTCCCTCGATCACCTGCTTGTCGCCGATCACCGAGCCCCGCACCGTGGCTTTCTTGAGCTGCACACCGCGGCCGAGGATGCTGTTCGCGACGGTGCTGCCGACGATCCTGCTGCCGCTTTCGACGGCGACATTGGGCCCGATGGTGGCGTCCTCGAGCGTCACGCCGTCCTCGATGTACACGGGGTCCTTGATCTTCACGCCCGACGGCACCGTGGATGGCTTCTTGCCACGCCCGTGCTTCAAGAGATGCTCGTTGGTCTCGAGCAGGGTATCGACCTTGCCGCAATCGTACCAGCCCCCGACTTCGCTAACGAAGAGTTTCTTGCCCTGATCCACCATGTACTGGAATGCGTCGGTGAGATAGAACTCCCCGCCCTTCCCCGGCGGGCTCTTGAGCACGTGCTCGATCCCGTCGAATAGCGTACGCCAATCCTTCACGTACTGCAGCCCGATGTTCGCCCGTCGGGAAATCGGCGTGCTGGGTTTCTCGACGATCTTGGTCATGTAGCCCTGCTTGTCCGTCACCACGACGCCGAAGCGCTGATAGTCTTCGACCTCCTTCGTCCAGATGATACCGTCCGCCGTCGAGTCCTTCACGATCGACAAATCGGCGTCGAACAGCGTATCGACGAAGATCACAATGACGGGCCCATCGACGTACGGCCGCGCCAGGTTCACCGCGCCGGCGGTGCCGTCGAGGACTTTTTGCTCGATGAAGCGCGCGGGGATCTTGTAGTTCTTCCGCACGTACTCCTCGACCTTCTCCTTCAGGTGCCCCGTGATGATGATCAGCTCCTCGAGCTGACCGGCGCGCTTCAGCGCGTCCATGACGTAATCCATCACGGGCCGCCCGGCGACGTTCACGAGCGGCTTGGGGACGCGCTTGGTCAGCGGCAGCAGGCGGGTGCCTTTGCCGGCCATCGGCATGATGACTTTCATTTGAGAGGAACTCGTCCGTAGCGATCCTTGAGCCGCACGACGTCGTCCAGCTCGGGCGTGGACGCCTCGAGCAGATCGGTGACGACGACGGCTTCGAACTGATGGATCTGTTTGGGGGGAATGTGAAATGCCTCGCCTGCGCGCGCGCGGCGCTCGATCAGCGTGTCACCCTGCTGGATCCGCAGGATGATTTCACCGGTCAACACGTAGATCGATTCATCCTTCTTGTTGTGATACTGGAGCGACAGCACGTGGCCTGGCTCGATGTGCAGAATCTTGCCGACGTAGCGATCGGCCCTGGCCCAGATGATCTCGTAGCCCCACGGCTTCTCGACCCGGTACGGGACGTCGCTCATGCCAGGCTCAACTTCAGCGACGATGGCATGGTCACGCACGCGGTCACACATACCCCGCAGCCGACGCATCCCTCCGGCTTCAGCACCGGGCGGCCGCGGTCATCGAGCGCGAGGGCGCGCTCGCCCACGGGGCAGGCCCGCACGCACACGCCGCATTCCGCTCCCTGAAACGTGATGCAGCGCTGCGGGTCGAGCTCGAGCACGCCCATGTGCACCGATTCCCACGGGACTTTTGTGAGGGCACCGGTCTCGCAGGCGGCGGCGCACGGCATGTCGGCGCACACCACGCAGGCTCGCGTCGCTGGATCGATGTAGGGCGTGCCCGTCGCGAGTCCGCCGTCGTTCGCCGGCATCTTGAGAATGGCGTGCACGGGGCAGACATCGATGCAGTCGCCACAGCGCGTGCATGCCGCCAGGAAGGCCACCTCAGACGCCGCACCGGGTGGCCGAAACCAGCGCTTGGGCGCGACACGCTGCTCGGCGCGCCGCACGACTTCATGCAGCGCCTTGCCGATGGTTTCCTGAAAGAATGTTCGCCGGTCAGCCATCGCGCGTCCCCACGCACCACGTACCACGCACCACGCACGTCAAAAGGACGGCTCCAAACTGACCTGCCAGCGGAACGTGAACCGATCCGACGTTCCATCCGCTGCGTGATCCCAACGGTTCACGACGACCGGGACCTCGAAGCGCATCGTCCATCCAAGATCGTGGATCTGATGGTGCGTCACGATGCCGACGCCGCCGTCGTACAGCGTCGTGTAGGACTGGCCAGCTGAGGACGCCGGCACGGCCTGGGGATCGACCAGCCCAGCATCGAGGAACAACTCCAGCTCGGCACGTTCAGGCAGCCCGAGCCGTCTGGTGGTCTCGAAATTCGCTGCGACAGCCCAGCGGCCCCCCAGATTCGGGTTGAAGGCGCGCAGGTTGGCGCCACCCGGCGCGTGATAGTGGAAGTCTGGGCGCACGAACAGGGCGCCTTTGCTGCGGAGCAGCGGGTTGGTGAACGTCTCGTAGGGATCGGCGCCGGCAACCATAATGCGACGCTGGAGCGGAGGGTCGTTCGGCGCAAGATAGCCCGCGCCGAACAGGCGCAACCCGGCAGTGCTCTTAAGAATGAACGGGGTGCGCACGCTCACTTCGGCAGTGGCGCGCGCAAACGCCTCCATATCATAGCGTTGAGTCGACACCACGCCCGGGCCCGGATTGCGATACACCACCCCGGCGCGCACCCCCGTCCGCGCGCGCCACACCGTTTTGCCGCGCTGGCTGGTGATCGACCACCAGGGCCCGGCTTCGACCGTGCCCGCGTTATCCCAGAGCTCCTGATCGACGTAGCCGAGCGTGTTGACGGCCATCCAGATCGCATCGAATCCGACATGCGGATCGGGGCCGAAGCTTTGGTGCTCCCGCAGGGAACGGTCGGCGTGGAGCGCCAGGCCGGCACGGCCCTCCACATACCAGCCCGCCAAGCTCGCATCGGTGCGCGGCATCGGGTTGTGCACCGAGTTCCCGAAACGGGCGTAGACGCCGAACGGGTGCGTGGCCTCCGGATCGAATCCGTAGGACAGCAGGGCGAGGTTTTTCTCGAAGCGGCCGAGGTAGTTCTCACGCGAGCGGAGCGCCGCCGTCACGCCGCCGTAGTCGTTGAACCAGACGAGCGGCATGAGGCCCGTCACGATGCGATCGCGCGGCAGCGGATTCTTCGTCGGGTTATCGACCTTGATGCTGCGTTTGCCGCGCCCGGAGAACAGGCGCGGCTCGCGGTTGTTCAGCGCGTTCCAGTCGTGCGCCAGCATGCGGGGATCGAGCATCAGGCGGCCTGGCTTCTTCGCTGTGATGAATTCGACGCGTTCATGCTCTTGCTGGCCCGTTGCTCGGGCATAGATCGTGGAATCGTCGGCGATCTCGACCGGCATCCAGCCGTCGCCTTTCCGGCTGACGCTCACTGTGGTCAGCCACCGGCCATCGGCAAGATGGCGTCGCTCCACCTTGTCCAGTCGATAGTCGATGAGCGGCGTCCCGTGCAGCCACTGGCCGAAGAGCCATTTCAGATCCAGGTGCGAGACGTCTTCAGCCACCTCGCGGAACGCTGTTTCATCGACGTGCTTGAGACGCCACCGCTGATAGTAGGTGTGGAGGATCTTGCGCATCACGTCGTCGCCGACGATGTAACGCAGCTGCCTGAAGAACAGCGCTCCCTTTTCGTACGCCATGTCGTTGTAGGTGTCGAAGTCGCGATAGCGCTCGCTCACCATCGACGTCGGCTCACTCCAACGATCAATGTCCGACAGGAGTACGTAGGCTTCCACGTCCGGGTACGCGGAGCCTTGACCATGCGCATCGAAGAACCAATCGGTCTGGAAGGTGGTGAAGCCCTCGTCGAGCCATCCCTCGCGCCATTCGTTGTTGGCGAGGATGCCCATCGTGTAGTTGTGCCCCAGCTCGTGGATGATCAGGCCGAGGCCCGGGCTGCCGTCCATGATCACCATGGGGAACTCGGTGCCGCCGCCTTCGATGCGGTGCAGGTTGGTGATCTGGGGCCAGGCGAATTTGCCGTACAGCGAATCGAGCCACATCAGCGCGATTTCGGTGTTCTGGACGGCTTTGCCCTTGCCCCATGATGCGGTGTCGCCCGGCTGATACAGGACGCGTACCACAACGTCCTTGTAGCGGCCTTCTTCGTAGCGATAGTCAGGGTTCAAGGAGAATGCGAAGTGGTGCACCGAGTCGGCGAAGAAGCGGACGCACTTGCGCCCAGACGCCACAGGACCACAACGGTTTTGACCGACCGACCGCCCGTAATAATCCCGTTGATAGTCGATTCCACTGGATCCGACCGCCCCGACCGCCCCGACCGCCGCCTTTTGCCAACCAGGATCACCTTCGACCGGCACTCCGGTGGCACCCACTACCTGATCAGATGCCAAATCCAACACCACGTTGTAGCTCGCGAACTCTCCGTAGAACTCGCCGGCCGGATAGAGCGGGTGATCCTCCCAGCCGTACTTGTCGTATACGACCACTTTGGGATACCACTGCGCGAAGTCGAAGCGACGGCCGCGACGTCCCTGGCGGCGCGGCAAGGTCGAGGGCCGAGCCTGCCAGTCGATGTTTGCGACGAGTGAATCGCCCGGTGCAAGCGGCCGCGCGAGGGTCCAATGCGCGATCGTCGAGTCGGGTGCATAGGGGTAATCCGGCTTCCCCGCCACGCCCATCACCGTCGCTGCCGTAATCCGCTCGAACGCGTAATCGGGATCCTTCATGTGCTGGAAGCGCACGCGCTGTTCGGCGGAGTCGGCCGCCGCCCAGCGCGAGCCGGGACGGAACGCATTGAGATACTGGTGGACGTAGAAGTCGCGCAGCGTATCAGGCGACTGATTCACATAGTGAATGCGCACGCGCCCGCTCAGCACACCGCTCGGTTCGTCGAGCGAGGCGGTGATCTCGTAGGCGACGCGCTGCTGAAAGTATGCGGAGTCGAGTGCGAGCATGGCCGGGGAATCTCGCGTGTTTCGGGGCCGTGTCGCAAGGAAAGGACGGTGGTCCCGCGCTGCGGCCTGCCACAATGGGCCTCCACTTTTGCCTGGAGGACCCATGGTGTACCGCAGTCACGGTGTGGCGGCGTTGATCCTCATCGCCGCGTGCGCCGATCGGGGCGTGACGCCGCCCCCCAGCGCCGAGTCGTCGCTGCCCGCCATCTCGGCGAGCGCCAAGCGGCCCGAGGCGCTCGCCAAGATGGTCGCGACCGCACTCAAGAATGCCGCGTTCCGCGCCTACCTGAGAGCGCAGCTCGATGCGTCGCCGTATCCCGAGCACAAGCTGCAGTTCCAGACGTTCCTCGGCGCAAACAGCGGCCGAGCGTTGCGTCAGGTGGCGACGGAGAATCGCGTGAGTCAGGAGGCGTTCACCGATCGCGCGACGTCGGCGATTGCGCTCGAGGCGTATTTCCCCGTGCCGGAGCACCGCGCGGCCTGGACGGGCGACGAGGATGTCCTGGTGGCCACGGCGCTCACCGACGACGACCCACCGATCGCGTTCGACACGGACGGCCGGCGCCAGGTGCTGGACCCGAAAACCCCCCCCTCAACGCCGGTGCTGGCGCTGGTGCCGGTCGAGACCGATTTCGCGGTTCGCCCGGCGGCGCAGCAGTGCCTCGAATGCGGGGGCGGCGGCGGAGATGTCCTGCCGCCACCTCCGCCCCCACCCGGCTTGTACATGACCAAAAGCCATTTCGTGCAAGACTTTGAAGGCTGGTTGAAGGGGTCGCCCGAATTTGAGGTACAGATCCTCGGCCAGAAGGGGCAGACGGATTCGCTCATTTCGTACCAGTGCGCTGGAGAGCACGCCGGCGGGCCGTACACCTTCGACCAGAACAATCTCGACTGGTCGGGGAGTGTGTTGTTGTTCTCGAAAAACCAAATCGATCAATACAACGCAACTCACCCGAATCAGAACGTTCGTGTCTTCGTGCTTGAGGATGACGACACAGCGTGTCAGATCAAGACCGATCCCGACCGTTTCCAGAAGCTCATATTCCAAGTCGATAGCGCGTACAATCGCTACACCTCAGGAAACGATTCGAGTACGGTCATCAGGAAGTACTTCGGCTATGCGAAGTCGGCGTACAACGTCTGGCAAGCCCTCGCCGCATTGATCAAGAGCAACGATGAGCTGGTCGGAAACGCCGTGAAAGATGATGTCGTCGGTGCTTTCTATCCCGGCTACAATTGGTTTGTGAAGGGTGAGAACACGATCACCAACGGTTGGATCAACCTCGTGATGTATTGAAAGGTACGCGTGTGCGCGCACGACTGCTGAAACTCTTCCTGTTCCTGAGCGTGGTTTGCTCACCTGCAGCAGCCCAATGGCACTTGGGGATGGAACTCACGGCCAATACGTACCGAGGTACCGCGCGCGACACGTCTAGTACTCACGTGACCCCGAATGGTGGACCAGGCGGAGGACCGGCCTTCAGCCTCCTGGTAAATCGGACTTGGAAGCGGATAGGCGCCACACTGCGAGTCTCATATGCGAATCCCGGGTTTGCTGTGACAAGCCCGGAGCTGCGCGTCATTGATAAAACGACAGGGATGCTCGTTGAAGTGACTTCGCTGATAAGTACCCGGGTTGGAGGGATCGGGCCGAGCGGAGCGGTCAGGGTGGAGTTGGGGCCCGCCCTCCACCTCTGGGACTTCTCGGGTGAGTACAGGACGCGACTTGGCGGGATCGGTGCCGCGGTGTACGAATGGCCCGTCTCGAGTCGCTTTACGGGTTCGGTACGGCTCGAGGGTTCCGCCTCCTCATCGTGGTTTAACGCGACTGAGGTGCCGCCCGAATTCGAGCGGCAGCTCACTTGGCGCTACGGTGTGGGACTCGGCCTGCACTACCGGCTGTAGCGCTCAGCGCAGGATAATCGCCGGGACGTCGCTTTCCTTCACGAGCCGGTTGAACGCAGGGACGTCCGCGTCGAGCACGGCTTTCAGCCGGTCGAGCTGCACCTGCAGCGCCGCCGACAGCTCGTCGAACACCTGGACCGACTGCGCCGTCGGCGCCGCGTCCGCGCTTGCCACCACGCCCGCCAGCGCCGCGATCTTGTTGTTCAACCGGATCGGGTAGTTGAGCGGGTCCTGGCTCGAGCGGTTCTGCACCTGATAGATCGCCTGCTCGACCGCGGCAAGCCGCTCCTTGATCGAGTCGGCCTGCTGCGCGATGCGCTTGCCCGCGTCACCGGGAAGGCCGCGGGCGCGGGTGGCCGCGCCGTCGATCTGCTCGCGCACTTCGCGGATCCGCCGCACGGCGTCGTTTGCCGCGCTCACCCCCTCGCGGATCTTCATGAGCAGGTCAAACTGCTGCTGATACTCGGCCGGCGTCGTCTTGAGGCGCGGATCGCCACGTACCGCGAACTCGCGCGTCTGAGACCAATCGCCCACAGTCAACCGGACTTTGTAGGCGCCCGGCACCGCCACCGGCCCCGCCGTGCCGCCGGCCCAGAAGATCATGCCCTGGAACCGGCTGGCGTCCGAATAGCGCAGGTTCCACACGAAGCGGGTCATGCCGGCGCGCAGCTTGAGCGAATCGGTCGGCGCTTTCGGCTTGGGCGCATAGCGCCGCACCAGCGAGTCGCGGCTGTCCAGGATGTCGAGGTGCACGTCCGTGGCGGAGTCGGGCGCGCTCTTGAGATAGAAGAACACCGCCGCCCCGCCCGGCGGGTTGCGTCCCACCCCCGGGGGAAGCCCCCCCCCCCCCCCCCCCCCCCACACCCCCCCCCCCCCCCCCCC
>DAIQBJ010000054.1:0-13258 GCA_036781225.1 Gemmatimonadales bacterium
GCGCGACATTGGCGCGAAGCTGGGATGCGGCGCGCACCTCGCGGCGCTGCGTCGCACGGCAGTGGGACCGCTGCGGCTCGCCGATGCCGTGGCGCCAGAGGCGGTGACGCCGGCGCTGCTGCGAGATGCAGCGATCCTGGTGGCGCATTTGCCGCGCCGGCAGGTAGAGAAGGACGAGCGTGACGCGGTCGTTCATGGAAGGCCGTTGAAGAGCGACCCGGGAGCCGATAGCCAACGCTCGATAGCGCTGTTCTCGGGCGATGAGCTGCTCGGGGTCGCGGAGCAAGTGGGCGGGCAGTTGAAACCGCGCGTCGTTGTGGTGGAAGGCTGATGGCCCCCCCCGCTCCCGGCGCGGTCGTCACGCTCGGGACCTTCGATGGTCTGCACCGGGGGCACCAGGCGGTGCTCGCCGAGGTGAGGGAGCGGGCGCGGGCGAAGCGGTTGACGAGCGTGCTCGTCACGTTCGATCCGCATCCGCTCGCGGTCGTGAATCCGGCCGCGGCGCCGAAACTGCTGACGTTGCCGGATGAGAAGCGGGAGCTGGTGGCGGCGCAGGGGATCGACCAGTTCGTGTTGCTGCCGTTCACTCCCGCGGTCGCACAGCTCGACGCGGAGGCGTTCGTCCGCCGCCTGTGCGATGCGTACGCGATGCGCGAGCTCGTGATGGGATACGATCACGGGTTTGGCCGCGGCCGGGCGGGCGACGTGGAGCTGGTCAAGCGCCTCGGGAGCTCCGCGCAGTTCGCCGTCACGGTCGTGGCGGCGGTGCAGGACGACGGCCAGCCGATTTCGTCGACGCTGATCCGCACAGGCGTCGCGCACGGCGACCTCGACGCGGCGGCGCGGTGGCTGGGGCGACCCTACGGCACTCGGGGTCGCGTGGTGCGGGGAGCGGGGCGGGGACGCACGATCGGCGTTCCGACCGTGAACCTCGAGCCGCCGGATCCGCGCAAGTTGTTGCCCCCGGATGGGGTATATGCCGTGCGGGTAACGATTGGGGACCGGCAACCGGGACGCGGGCAACAGTACGGCGGGATGATGAATCAGGGTCCACGGCCTACTTTTGGAGAGCAGGCTCGCACTCTCGAGATTCATCTGTTCGATTTCGCTGGAGAGCTGTACGGGGAAACCATCGCAGTGGAGTGGGTCCGCCGCCTGCGCGATGTGCAGGCATTTGCGTCGCGTGAGGCCCTGGTCGCGCAATTGGAGCGCGATCGTCAGGCGGCGCGGGCAACCCTCAACCGATAGAGAGACGTGATGGACAAGAAGATTCGTGGGCGACTCTGGGTCATTGCGGTGTTGGTCGCGGGCAGCATCGCGTCGCTGATTCCACGCAACACCAAGCAACGCGTCATCGATCCGACGTCGGGGCGGATGAAGGACACCACCGTGCGGCGGTTGCCGGTCAATCTTGGCCTGGATCTCCAGGGCGGCATTCACCTCGCGCTCGAGGTGGACCAGACCAAAGGGCCGGTGCCCGACTGTGCCGACGCCATTCAGCGCGCGGAGAAAGTCGTGCGCACGCGCATCGACGAGTTCGGCACGACGGAGCCCGTGGTGCAGATCCAGGGGCGCTGCCGGTTGATCGTCGAGCTCGCCGGCGAAAAGGATCCGGCGCGTGCGCGAGGCGTGATTCAGCGGACGGCGTTCCTCGAGTTTCGCATCACCGACATGAAAGGCGTGTTCAAGGACGCGCTGCCGGCGATTGACGCGGCGCTGCGCAAGGCGGGCATCAAGCCCACCGGCGCCGTCACGCCCTCGGCGGTGTCGCAGCTGTTCGGTGGCGATACGAGCAAGGCGTCCCGCGATTCCGCGGCGGACGCCAATGCGCCCGGCATCCTCTCCTCATTGCTGAATCAGCGGCCGCAGGGCGTACCGGGTGAGTACCTCGTGCCCGAAGAGCAGTGGCCGCTGGTGGACAGTCTGATCCAGCGGCCCGACGTCCAAGCGCTGATCCCGCGGGGGTTCGATCTCAGGTGGGGCTCGCAAACCGAAGCGTACGGCGCGCGGCCGTATCGAGCGCTGTACGCCGTGGACTCACGGCCGATCATTACCGGTGAGGAGCTGATCAAGGCGACGGCGCGGCGCGATCCCGTGACGAACCAGTCGGTCGTGCCATTCCAGCTCAGCCGCCGAGGCGCGCGCATTTTCTCGCAGGAGACCGCCCGTCACATCGGGGATTTCATGGCGATCATCCTCGACGGTCGGGTGCAGGGTGAGCCGCCGGTCATCCGCAGCCAGATCGGCGCGAACGGGCAGATCGAGATGGGTAACAAGCCCCTCCAGGAGGCGAGCGATCTGGCGCTGGTGTTACGCGCGGGCGCGCTGCCGGCGCCCCTGACGATCGTCGACGAGCGCACGATCAGCGCCACTCTGGGAGCCGATTCGATTCACGACGGCGTGTTGGCCGGCGTCGTCGGCGTATTGCTCGTGATCGTGATCATGATCGGCTACTACCGCCTCTCCGGCGCGCTCGCGGTCGCCGCGCTGACGCTCTATTGCCTCTTCACCCTGGCGGGGCTCGCCGCATTTGGCTTCACGTTGACCCTTCCGGGCCTGGCCGGGTTCGTGCTGTCGATCGGCATCGCGGTGGATGCGAACGTGCTGATCTTCGAGCGCATTCGCGAAGAGCTGGTGCATGGCAAGTCCCTGCGCCTCGCGGTTGAAGACGGCTTCCTCCACGCGATGAACGCCATCGTCGACTCGAACGTGAGCACCATCCTGACCGCGCTGATCCTCTACGCCGTGGGAACGGGACCCGTGCAGGGGTTTGCGATCACGCTGATTATCGGCATCATCGCCTCAATGGTCTCGGCGATCTTC
Organism: Gemmatimonadales bacterium; assembly: GCA_036781225.1. Classification (GTDB taxonomy): domain Bacteria; phylum Gemmatimonadota; class Gemmatimonadetes; order Gemmatimonadales; family GWC2-71-9; genus 20CM-2-65-7. Next base: position 2,824 of record DAIQBJ010000054.1, read on the forward strand.
GTCGTGAAGACCATGTTCCTGATCTGGCTGAACCGACGCCCCAACATGGTGACCCTGAGCATCTGATGATCAGACTCTTTGCCAACGCGAAATACGATTTCATCAAATGGCGCCGCTGGGCGTTCTCGATCACGGGCGCCATCATGCTCGTCGGCCTCGGCTTCCTCTTGACCCGGGGTCTCAATTACAGCATCGAGTTCACCGGCGGCACCCTGGTGCAGTTCGAGGTGGCGCATAAGGTGCCGACCAGTAACATCCGCGCCGCGCTCGATCAAGTCGGTCTCACCGGCGCCGACATTTACAACTTCGGTGCCGACACCTCCTATGTGGTGCGCGCTCGACTCGGCGCCGAGGCGGCGCAGGGAGAAGCGGGCACCCAGGCGGTAGCCGACGCCGTGGCCCGAGCGCTCGACCAGAGCGTCGGTCCCGGGCAGTACCACCTCGCGCGCCGCGAGGCGGTGGGCCCCAAGGTGGGGCGGGAGCTGCAGGGCAAGGCCCTGGTCGCGATTCTGGTCAGCTTCCTCGTCACGCTCATCTACCTGGCGGTCCGGTTCGAATGGCGCTTCGGTCTCGCCGCCGTCGTGGCGACGGCGCACGACGTCGTGGCCACCATCGCATTCATCAGTGTGCTGCACCTGGAGGTCAGCCTGGTGGTCGTCGGGGCGGTGCTCACCGTGGTGGGCTACTCCCTCAACGACACGATCATCATCTTCGATCGCGTACGCGAAAACCTGCGCAAGTACCGGCGCCAGAATCTCTACGAGATCCTCAACCTCTCGATCAACGAGACGCTGCCGCGCTCGGTGCTGACACACGGGACCACGATCGCCACCACGCTGTCGCTCCTCCTTCTCGCCGGCGAGGTCATCCGGCCGTTTGCCTGGGTCATGTCGTTCGGCATCTTCACGGGCACGTTCTCGTCGATCTACATCGCCGCGCCCGTGTTGCTCTGGATCGAGAAGCGCTGGCCGGGCGAGGATGCGCGCGGGGCGCGGGCCTTCGGGACTCGGGCCCCGGGGGGCGCGGAGAAATTCGCACCCGCAACGCCCACGTCCTCCCCGTCGCCGCGCACGCCGCAGGCAACGCGTTAGTGGGGGCGCACCATGCGCCCCTCCCTGGTTGACACGCATTGTCATCTGGGCGATGCCGCGTTCGATCCCGATCGCGACGCGGTGCTCGCGCGCGCGAGCGCGGCGGGCGTGTCCCACGTCGTCGTGATCGCTGAGTCCCTCCCCGCCAGCGAGCGCGCCGCCGGCCTGGCCCGCCGTCGCACCGGACTCTCGGCGACCGCGGGGGTGCATCCGCACGACGCGAGCGCCTGGTCGCGCGACGCCGCGCAGCGGGTTCGAGATCTGCTCGCAGCGCCGGAAATGGTCGCGGTGGGGGAGACGGGGCTCGATTATCACTACCTGCATGCCCCCCGCGACACTCAGCGCGCCGCGTTCGAGGCGCACCTCCAATTGGCGGCGGAGCTCGGCAAGCCGGTAATCGTGCACGCGCGCGATGCCGACGACGACATGGCCGCGATGCTGCGCGCGCTGGGCAACCGGCCTCCGGTCGTCGTGCTCCACAGCTTTTCCTCCGGGGATGACGTCTGGGACGCGGGGCTCGGCGTCGGCGCGTATTTTTCCTTCAGTGGCATGATCACCTTCAAGAACTGGACGCGCACCGACCGCCTGGCGGCGTGCCCGCCAGACCGCCTGCTGGTCGAGACCGATTCGCCCTACCTCGCGCCCGTGCCGCATCGCGGCCAGCGCAACGAGCCGGGCTTCGTCCGCGACGTCGCTGAGCGCGCGGCGGCGCTGCGCGGCGACTCCCCCGAGGAGCTGGCGCAGCGCACCACTGCCAACGCCCGGCGCTGCTTCGGGGCGCGCCTGGAGTCGTCGTTGTGACCACCGCGGTGCGGAAAGTCCCGTCGGACATCGCCATCGCGCAGGCGGCGAAGCTGCGGCCGATTCGCGACGTGGCGGCCGAGCTGGGGCTGTCGGACGACGAGGTGGAGCTCTACGGCAAGTACAAAGCGAAGATCTCGGTGCGCGCGCTCGAGTCGCGCCCGCAAACGGGGCGGCTGGTCCTCGTCACCGGGATCAATCCCACGCCCGCGGGCGAAGGGAAGTCGACGGTCAGCGTCGGCGTGACGCAGGCGCTGCGGCGCCTCGGCAAGAACGCCATCCTCGCGATCCGGGAGCCGTCACTCGGTCCCGTGTTCGGCGTGAAGGGTGGCGCCGCGGGCGGCGGGTACGCGCAGGTCGTGCCGATGGAAGACATCAACCTGCATTTCACCGGTGATTTTCACGCCATCGCCAGCGCGCACAACCTGCTGTCCGCGATGCTCGACGCGCATCTGCACCACGGCAATCCGTCGGGTTTGGACGTCCGCCGCATCACGTGGCCGCGCACCATCGACATGAATGACCGCGCGCTGCGCAACATCGTCGTGGGTCTGGGCGGCGTGAGTGGCGGCCCGGCACGCGAAGAGCGCTTCGTCATCATCCCCGGTTCGGAGATCATGGCGATTCTCGCGCTGGCGACGGGACTCCAGGATCTCGAAGCGCGGCTCGCGCGGATCATCGTGGGACTGCGCGGCGACAAGACGGCCGTGCGCGCCAGCGACCTGAAGGCCCAGGGCGCGATGACGCTGCTGCTCAAGGACGCGATCAATCCGAACCTGGTGCAGACACTCGAGGGCGGGCCCGCGCTGGTGCACTGCGGTCCGTTCGGCAACATCGCGCACGGCTGCAACTCCGTCGTCGCGACGAAGCTCGGCCTCGCGCTCGGCGACATCGTCCTGACCGAGGCCGGGTTCGGCGCCGATCTCGGCGCCGAGAAGTTCTTCGATATCAAGTGCCGCTTTGCCGGCCTCAAGCCCGAGGCGGCCATTATCGTCGCCACCGTCCGCGCGCTGAAAATGCACGGCGGTGTGAAGAAGGAGCAGCTGGCACTGGCAGACCCCGCTGCGGTGCAGCGGGGTGCTGAGAATCTCCGCCGCCACATCCGTAACGTGAAGAAATTCGGGATTCCGGCGCTCGTGGCGCTCAACCGTTTCATCACCGACACCGATGACGAAGTCGAAGCGGTCCGCGCCGTGGGCTCGGCCGAAGGCGTCGACGTCGTCCGCTGCGACGTGTGGGAGAAGGGTGGGGAAGGGGGCGTTGCGGTCGCCGAAGCGTTGCTCGGATTGCTGAAGACGGCGACGGTGGGGAGGGGGGCCTCGTTCAAGCCGCTTTACGACGAGCGCCGCCCGATTCGCGAGAAGATCGAGACGATCGCGCGCGAGATCTACGGCGCCGGCGGCGTCGCATTCGCGCCGCCCGCCGAGCGGGCGCTCGAGCTGCTGCCCAAACTCGGCCTGGGTGAGACGCCGGTCTGCATGGCCAAGACGCAATACTCCTTCTCCGACGACGCGTCGCAGCTCGGCGCGCCGAGCGGCTTCACGCTGCACGTACGGGACATTCTGCCGTCTGCCGGCGCCGGGTTCGTCGTGGCGCTCGCGGGCGACATCATGACCATGCCCGGCCTGGGCAAGAGCCCCGCGGCCGAGCGGATTCGCATTCATCCGGACGGAACCATCGAGGGACTCTTCTAATGGGCAAAGCGAGTGGACTGGGCGTCGTCGCGACGGAAGGCGCGCCTAAGGCAATCGGCCCCTACAGTCAGGCCATCACGATGGATAGTTTCGTGTTCACGGCGGGGCAGGTCGCCCTGGATCCGAACAGTGGTGAGCTGGTTGGCCGGACGACCGCCGAGCAAACCGAGCAGGTGTTCGCCAATCTGAAGGCGGTGCTCACGGCAGCGGGAACGACGCTGGGCAATGTGATGAAGACCACCGTGTATCTCGCGGATATGGCCGACTTCGCGCAAATGAACGAGGTCTACGCCAAGCACTTCGGCTCGCATAAGCCGGCCCGCTCGACAGTGCAGGCCGCCGGTCTGCCGAAGGGTGCGCGGGTCGAGATCGACCTCATCGCCACCAAGGGCTGACCTCGTCTCATGTGGCGGCACGCTCTGGTCGTGGGGGTCTTCTATCTGGCGACGATCCGCGCGGGGCAGGGTTGGGGAGATGATTTCGCCCAATACATTCAACATGCGCGCAACATCGCCACGGGCGTCCCCTACGCCCAAACCGGCTACATCTATAATCCCCACAACCCCGCCCTTGGCCCGCGTGCCTATCCCCCCGGCTTTCCGGTGCTCCTCGCGCCCGTCGTCCGACTTTTTGGTCTCGACTTCCGAGCGATGAAGGTCCTCATCGTGCTCTGTTTCGTCGGGGTCCTCCTTCTGGTGCCCCAGGTGTTTGATCGAGACCTACCGCGACCGTACGTCGCTGCGCTGGTCCTGCTCTTCGGTCTCAATCCATTCATGTGGGAGTTCAAGGACCAGGTCCTGTCCGACGTTCCGTTCCTGCTGTTCACTCTGCTCGCGATTTACGGGTTTCAGCGTCAGAGCGCGGCGCTGGCGGGCTTCGCCACGTACGCCGCCATCGCAACACGGGTGCTCGGGATCGTTCTGGTGCCGTGCTTTGTCGCGCACGATCTGATGCAGCGACGGCGGGTCGGCCCGGCAACGGCCGTGGGGTGCGGGATCGCGCTCGCACTCGCCGCCGGCCAGTACCTTCTCGGAGTGCGAGACGGGAGCTACGTCAACACGCTGGTCCTCTCCGCGGCGACCGCGGGGCGGAACGTCGTGGACTATCTTCGCGCGCTCTCCGACATCTGGGACGACGGCTATACGGCCACCGTTCGCAAGGTGGTCTTCCTGCTGACGATCGGGTTCACGACATACGGTTACACGCGGTCGGTGCGGTCCGGCCTTACCGTCATCGAGATCTTTCCAGCACTCTACGTCGTGCCGATAATCCTGTGGCTCGCGTACCAGGGCACGCGCTTGCTGATTCCGCTCATTCCCTTCTATCTCTACTACTGCCTGCAGGGCCTGCGTGGTCTGGAACAGCGCGTCGCCGCTCGCAGTCGCACCCTGCAGCTGGCGTGCATCGCGATCGTCTTGCTGGTATATGCAGCGAGATACACGACGCTCCGCTTCGGGCCAATGACGGAGGGTGTCGCGACCGCGGAGAGTGAGGCGCTGTTCAGGTTCGTGAAAACGTCGACAGCCGCCGGCGACGTGTTCATTTTCAGCAAGCCCCGTGCGCTGGCGCTGTTCACGGGCCGTCGTGCCGCGGCGCCCTCCATCGAGGCGGAGCCCTGCGAGCTGTGGCGTTTTATGCTACAGATCGGGGCCACCTACGTGGTCACGGGCCCGGCGGCCGTCCACGACGATGCCACGGTTGGTTCCCTTGATCAGTTTGTGGCCCGGTTTCCGCAGTCCCTACAACTGGTCATGAGAAACGATGAAATTGCGGCATATCGCGTCGTCGGCGATCCTTGTCGGGGGAGCGGATTGGGTCTGGTGGCCTGACCAGTCTTCAAAACTGGCTCGGCCCCGAAAGGGGCTGGATGAGTTCGATTCTCATACGCTCCCGCCACCCCCGCAGTTGACATTCGCGCTCGCGACGCAGCATCCTAGAGGAGCTCACATCGGGAGGACCTATGGCTTCGACGGGGCAGTGGGCCCGTGTGCGTCCGACTGAGTCTTCACGACTGCGTCGCGGCGCGTGGTACCGGGTGGTGCGGCTGACGCCATCCGAAGCAGTGCTGGATGTGAACGGCACCTTGACGCCGATCCCGCGGCCTTCGCTCGAGATTGTGCCGACCCCGCCCACCAGCTGGGCCGTCGTGCCCCGACCGCCCCATTCCGCCCGCCTGCCGATGTCGTGGGGAGCGCGCTACGCGGTCTGTCCCAATTGCCGCAACCGCGCGCGCCTCGAATCACGCACCGCCAGCATGCGCTGCCCCAAATGCAATGGGTACTTCGATATCGGCTGGGACAACTACTAGGCTGTGATCTTCGTCGTCCACCACTTTTTTTTTAGCGGACCGTTGTATATTGTGCCCGCGCCCATCCCCCGTCTCCCTTACCAGGAGCCGCGATGGCTATTCTGTTCGCGCGACTGCAGGCCGATGTCCCGCTGAAGCTCCGCCGTGGCGCATGGTATCGCGTCATTCAACTCGATGATCTTCAGGCAGTTATAGAAGTGAATCACCGCAAAGTCGGGGTGTTGCGCGCGTGGCTCGAGATTCAGCAGCGGCCCCCGCAAACCTGGACCATCGTGGCGGCCCCTGAAGAGGCGAAGCGCAAGGCGCCGCCCCATCTCCGCGGCGTTTACGGCGTGTGTCCCAATTGCCGCGGTCGCGCTCCGCTACCCAAGAAGCTCCCGCGCGTGCTCGAGTGCGCGAAATGCCGCAAGGAATACGCGATCAGTTCGCCCAACGGAAATGGCGCCTGAGTTCGAGTGACCGCCGTCACTTGGCATTCGGTCATTCCACATTGAACTCGTCATCGCGATTCAACACTCTATCTCATCCCTTCGACGCCCGGAGTCTGAACGATGGTGTGGGCACGTCTGCAAGCCGATTTGAACTGTAATTTGCGCCGGGGCGCCTGGTACCGGCTCATCAAAGCCGACGGCCTGGCAGCCCTGGTCGATGTCAGAGGTAAGCCGGTCCCCGTCGTGCGTGCCTTCCTGCAGATGTCGAATACGCCACCGCGTAAATGGACGGTGGTCGAGCGGCCGCGGAACGTGCCGCACGCGATTCACATCGCCCCGCATTACGCCGTCTGCCCGTCGTGTCGCGACCGCGTGTCGCTGCACGGCCGGCCCAGTCGGATGACGTGCGGGCGGTGCGCCGTCGAATACGCGGTAGACTGGGACGAGCATTACCTCCTCTAAACTCTGTATCGAGCTGGCCGATCCACCTCCGACTCCGCCCGCCCCCTCAAAGGGCGGGCGAGTTGTATCTTGTTGCCGCGTGCTCCACGCTCATCTCATCGTCAACCCGGCTGCGGGGCGAGGCGCTGCGCGCCGTGCCGAAGACGTGGTCGCCCGGGCGTTTCGAGCACAAGGATGGGCAGTGGACCTCGCGCGGACTGAGCGTCCGGGGCACGGCCAGGCTCTCGCCGCGGAGGCCGTGAGCCAGGGCGCCCGCCACGTGGTGGCGGTCGGTGGCGACGGCACGGTCCACGAGGTCGCCAACGGGCTGCTCGCGGCGAACGCGGACGCGGCGTTGGGTGTCGTGCCAATCGGGTCGGGAAACGACTTCGCCAAACTGACCGGCGTCTACGGCCACGATCCCGCGCGGGCCGTCGCCCGGCTGGTTACGGCGCGACCGCAACGCTTCGACGCAGGACGGATTCTGGACGAATGGTTCGTGAACAGCGTGGGCTTCGGGTTCGGACCAGCGGTGGTGCAAACGCGTAACCGCATGCACCACCTCACGGGCTTTCTCTCGTACCTCGTACCTATCGTCAAGACGTTTTTTTCCTTCGAGCCGCCGCTGTTCGACGTTGCCGCGCCCGGATTTCGGGAGCGGGGGTACATGATGATGGTCGAGGTCTGCAACGGGACGACCGCCGGCGGGAGCTATCGGTTCGCACCAGACGCCGACCCCCGCGATGGCAAAATGGATGTATGCCTGATCCGGCGCGTGTCCCTGCCACGATTTCTGCTTGCCATCCCGCGCGTGATCCGGGGGACGCACGTGAACATGCGAGAGGTGACGATCATCAAGACGGCAACGCTCACGCTCCGCTCGCCGGAGCAGCCGATCGTGGTCCATGTGGATGGCGAGCTGCGAGAACCTGGAGTGCATGAGTGCACGGTGGAATTGCAGCGTGGACGACTGAACGTGTTGGTGGCTCGGTGAGGTCAGGCTGGCGGGCCGGCGGTATGGCGATCGCGCTGGCGCTTGGCCTACTGCCCGCCTGCCCGCGTGCCGGCCTGTCTGCCCAGGACACGACCCGCGTCGACACTATCCCCATCGTTCTCCCCGACAGCCTGCACCGCGGGGTACGGCCCATGGGCGCGTTCTGGCGTTCGTTCCTCCTTCCCGGATGGGGCCAGGCCGTCACCGGACGGCATATGACCGGCGCCGCATTCGTCACGTGGGAAGGGGTGACGGCGATGATGACGTTGAAGGCGCAGCAGGAAGCGAACTACTTCAAGAAAATCCATTCCGAGAACCTGGACCTCAAGCGCCAGGAAGTGCAGGACTGGCTCGTGCTCTGGATCTTCAATCATCTCTTTTCCGGTATGGAAGCCTACGTCTCTGCGCACCTCCAGGATTTCCCTCCCGATCTCAAGCTCCAGGCAATGCCGAACGGCATCGGCGTCACGGTCCCGCTGCCGCGTATCCCCCGATGAACGCCGCGCCGCTCGGCGTGTTCGACTCGGGGATCGGCGGGCTGACCGTCGCGCGCGCCCTGTTCGAGCGATTACCGCGGGAGTCGGTGATCTATTTCGGCGACACCGCGCGCGTGCCGTATGGGCCCAAGTCGCCCGACACGGTCCGCCGCTACAGCGGCGAGATTCTCGCGTTCCTGTTGCAGCGCGGCGTGAAGGCCGTGGTCGTGGCCTGTAACACGAGTACTGCGCATGCCCTCGGCGCCTTGCAGCGGCAATCGCCCGTCCCGGTCGTCGGCGTCATCGAGCCGGGCGCGCGCGCGGCCGTGGCGGCGACGCGCACCGGGAACATCGGCGTGATCGGCACGGCCGGCACCGTCGCAAGCGGCGCATACGAGCGCGCGATCAAAGCGCTGCGGGCCGACGCGAGCGTGCACAGCCAGGCATGTCCGTTGTTCGTGCCGCTCGTCGAAGAAGGATGGTTCGAGCACCCGGCCGCCGAACTGATCGCGCGCGAGTATCTCGAGCCGCTCAAGCGCGCCAGGGTCGACGTGCTCGTCCTGGGGTGCACGCATTATCCGCTGCTCAAACCACTGCTCGCCCGCGTGATGGGGCCGGACGTGAAGCTCGTTGACTCGGCCGAAGAGACGGCGACGGCCGTGGCTCGCGAGCTGGAGCGGCTGGATCTATTGGCGAACGGGGGGAAGGGAAGTCACACTCATCGCTTCGTGGTGTCGGACGACGAGCCGCATTTTCGGAAGGTCGGTGCGCTGTTCCTGGGCGAGAAGCTCAAGCAGGTGGAAGTTGTTGCGCTGTAAACTGCTTCAGGTCCACGGCGTCGGCCGTGATCTCCGCGTAGCGCCCGCCGTCGAGAAACGCGCCCGGATTCAGGAAGGTCCGTCCGTCGGGGAGCCGGTCGACGACCGGCCGGTGGGTATGCGCCATGATGACGAGATTGAAATCAGGATGCTGGACCAAAAAATCGGCCGCCCAGCGACGCTGCGCCGCGGAGGCCCGGTCGAGCACCGCGCTATCCTTTGTATTGTCGGCGAGGTGTCGGGAGAACAGATCGGCGATCCAGAAACCGATCGTGGGGTGGAGCACGCGGAACACCGCGATGGTGAGCGGGTGGCGCGTGAAGCGATGCATCAGGGCGCCGGTCCAATGCTGTTCCGTCAGGCCGTCGCCATGCGCGATAAAGGTGCGCCGGCCTGCCAGATCCAGCTCCACTTCACCGCCGAAAAACTCGATCCCGAGATCACGGTTGAAGAACGTCCCGCCCCAGCGATCATGGTTGCCGCCCACGAACGTGATCGGGATGCCGCGGGCGCGTACCTCCTGGAGCTTGGCGACGGTGGCAAAGTGTTTGCGAGGGATGACGCTCTGGTACTCGAACCAAAAATCGAACAGGTCGCCCGTCACCACGAGGTGATCGCCGACCTGGGGCACTTCTGCGAGGAACGCGTGAAATGCGGCCCGGACGCTGGCGGGGACCTGGCCGAGGTGAGCGTCCGCTACGACCAGAACGCGCGAAACCGGGGTGGGCACGGACCAAGCTTAGAAAGCTGGAACCTGTGCCGCAAGCCAATTATCGTTCCTGACGATGCGCTCATCTAACCGACTCGCGATCGTGGCCGGCGTGGCTGTCGTGGCCGTGGCGGCGGCCGGGTTTGGCGTGACGAAAATGTTGGCGCGACCGAGCGCCGGGGCGGGCTCGGACTGCCGCAAGGTCGGCGGCGATGCGCGCACCGCGTGCTACAGCAAGGTGCTCTCGAATCGTCTGGTGGCGCACGGTGTGGCGGACGCCGTCGCGCTGCTCGATGCACTTGCCGCGGCCGACCCCGACGTCGCCGAGCATGCCCACGAGTACGCGCACGGCATCGGCATCGAGGCGTACGGCGGCTCGACCGACATCGCCGGCACCTTCGCGGCCTGCGGCGACGGCTACTCCTCCGGGTGTCGCCATGGCGTCATTCAGGCGTACTTCGAGTCGCGCGAGCACGTGACGCAGCCCGAAGTCGAGGCCCTGTGCCAGCCCTTCAAGAGCGCGAGCGCGAGTCGGTGGGTGCTGTTCCAGTGCGTCCACGGCATGGGCCACGGCCTCACCATGTTCCACGGCCATGACCTGCCGCGCGCGCTCACCGACTGCGACCTGCTCAGCGACGGGTGGGACCGCGAGTCGTGCTACGGCGGCGCGTT
>DAIQBJ010000055.1:0-13144 GCA_036781225.1 Gemmatimonadales bacterium
AAGACGGGCCGTGAGCTTCGAAGACCAGTATGCGTCCACCGGCGGCGAGCTCTATGAGTTGATGGCGGGTCACGACCGGTTCGTCGCCGATTTGCGTCCGCTGGTCGCGCCGGCAGGGCTGTGCTGCCACCCCTATGATCTGTGCACCGAGCTCATCGCCCGTGAGGCCGGCGTCATCATCACCAACCCCGAGGGTGGGGCTCTCGACGCACCGTTCGACATAACCTCCGACGTGGCGTGGGTTGGGTACGCCAATGAGCGCCTGCGGGAGTTTGTAGAGCCCGTGCTACAGGCGACGCTGCGGCGGCGAGGCTTGCAGAAGTGACTCTGCTCGAATCGTTGCGATCAGCGCTGGACCCACGGTTGCGCACATTCTTTTCCGCCGAGCGCCCGGTGTTCATCGCGCGCGCCCCGGGGCGACTGGACGTGATGGGCGGGATCGCCGACTACAGTGGCGCGCGTGTGCTGGAGCTACCGCTCGCCTGTGCGACGAGCGCGTTCGTACAAACGCAGCCGGATCGACATTGCGATGTCGCAACGCATCGCAGGGAGATGGAGCGCTGGGATTTCCTCAGCATCGAGTTGCCGCTCGCCCAGCCCGCAGAGCTCGCCGCCTGGTTCCGTAATCATGAAGCCGAGCGGTGGGCGGGTTACGTGGTGGGCGTTGTACAAGCTCTCTTCACGCGCAGCGCTCGACCTGGTGGACTCCGGATCCTCATCGATTCCGACGTTCCGGAAGGCCGGGGGCTCGCATCATCGGCCGCGCTCGAAGTCGCGGTCGCCGTGGCGGTCGCGGCGAGCTGCGGAATGCAAATCAGCTACCCGGAGCTGGCGGCTCTGTGCCAGCGCGTCGAGAACCACGTCGTGGCCGCGCCGTGCGGCATCATGGACCAATTGACGAGCGCCTGCGGCAAGAAGGACCGCCTGCTGCAGCTGCACTGCCAGCCGGGCACGATCGAAGGCTACGTCGAGGTCCCGTCCGGCTTTCGGTTCTACGGGATCGACTCCGGTATGAGCCACGCAGTCTCGGGCGCGGATTATGGGACGGTGCGTACCGCGGCGTTCATGGGGAGTCGCATGATCGCGGTGGACGCTGGATGGCGAGGGAGCTACCTGGCTGATCTCACGCCGGCGCAATTCGCGCAGGTCGGCCGCTCCCTGCCCGACGCGATGTCAGGCGCGGAGTTCCTCGAGCGCTACGGCGGCATCACCGACACGGCGACGGTCGTCCATCCGGATCGGTGGTATCCCGTGCGTCACGCGGCGGAGCACCCGGTCTGCGAACAACAGCGTGTGGACCGCTTCGCGCAACTGCTCCACGCGCTCGCGCATCAGCCGGATGTCGCGATCGAATTGGGGCAGCTCATGTACGGCTCCCACCGCAGTTACAGTGCCTGCGGACTCGGCAGCGACGGTACCGATCGCCTGGTCGAGCTCGTGAAACAGGCAGGCCCTGGCCGAGGTCTGTTCGGCGCGAAGATCACGGGCGGGGGCAGCGGGGGGACGGTTGCGGTATTCGGCACGACCGACGCGGAGCCTGTAGTACGCGAGATCGCCGATCGTTACGCCGCAGAGACTGGCCGCACACCGTGCGTGTTCACGGAGTCCGGGCCCGGTGCTGCGGAAACCGGGGTGCTCGAGCAGCAGTCACCGTGACACCGTGAACCCGTACTGGCCCGATCCGATGGTGACGACCACGTCAGAGCCACGCTGCTGAACGCCGCGCACGCCGGGGACGCCGCTCAACGTGCGCCCGGCTTCTCGAATACGATCGATCGTTGTTCCCCACAGCGTGACATCGGCGACCGTGTTGGGCGGCACGGTGACATCAAGCGCAAAGCTCTGTGGCTCGAGCTTCCATGATGAGGCGAGTGTGCCATACGGCGTCTCGAGCGACGCTCGTGCGTGCGTGAGGCCGCCTCCTGGTCGCGGCGCGATGCGCACCCTCTTCCCGCCCGGATTCTGCGGATCGAGACCGATCCCGGCGATCGTGCGATACATCCAGTCGCCCACTGCGCCGAAGGCGTAGTGATTGAAGGAGTTCATCCCGGCGTCTTCGAACGTGCTGTCGGGTCTGATGCCGTCCCACCGTTCCCACATCGTCGTCGCCCCGCGCGTGATCGGATAGAGCCACGACGGGTACGACCGCTGCAACAGCAAATCGTAGGCGACATCGAGATGACCGGTCGCGCTCAGCACGGGCAGCAGCTGCGGGGTGCCGAGAAATCCGGTCGTGAGGTGCACGCCGCGCGAGCGGACATTGGCAGCCAGGCGCTCCGCAGCCGCGGAGACGAGGGTATCGGGCAGCAGGTCGAACGCGATCGCCAGTGCGTATGCCGTCTGCGTGTTCTCGCCCACTCGGCCCCCGCTGGAGACGAACTCGCGATTGAACGCGGCCTTCACGTCTTGAAACAGCTTCTCGTATCGCGCCGCGTCGCTCTCCTTGCCCAATGCTCGGGCGGAGCGCGCCACGAGGTCCGTGGAATGCGCGAAGTACGCCGTCGCGATGAAATCGGTGCTGGTGGTGGCGCCCGGGTACGACGGATCATCGCTGTGCAGCGCGAGCCAGTCGCCGAACTGCCAACCCGGCCGCCACACGAGATCGAGACCGGCGCGGCGGTGCTCGAACTCGACCCAGGCGCGCATGCTCTGATACTGCCGCTCGAGCAGCGCGCGGTCGCCGTACGCGACGTACATCGTCCAGGGCACGATGACGGTCGCGTCGCTCCAGCCGGCAGTGCCCGACGCGTTCGCCGAGTCCGCTCCGAGCACGTCGGGAATAACCCAGGGCAGGCTGCCGCTCCGGTCCTGATCGGCGGCGAGATCGCCAAGCCATTTCGCAAAGAATCCCGCGACGTCCATGTTGAACGCCGCGGTCGGCGCGAAGACCTGCGCGTCACCGGTCCAGCCAAGCCGCTCGTCGCGTTGCGGGCAATCGGTGGGGACGTCGAGGAAGTTGCTGCGCTGGCCCCAGACGATGTTCTGCTGCAGCCGGTTCAGCAGCGAGTCGGACGTCTCGAAAGATCCGGTCTGGGGGAGATCGGAGGAAACGACGATTCCAGTAATCGTGCCGCTATCGGCCCGGGCAGGAAGCCCCGTGATACCGACGTAACGAAAGCCGTGGAAGGTGAAATGAGGCTCGTAGATCTCTTCGCCTCCGCCCTTGAGCGTGTAGCGATCAGTCTGGCTCGCACGGCGCAGATTGGCGGTGTACAGGCTCCCGTCTTTGTCGAGAACCTCGGCAAACCGCATCGTGACGACGGTGCCGGCGGGGCCGCGTACCTTGAGTCGCGCCCATCCCGTGAAGTTCTGGCCGAGATCGACAATCGTCTCGCCGGATGGTGCCCCCCGGATCGCGATGGGCTTGAGCTCGCGTACCCGTCGTACGGGCGGAGCCTCGGAGGCCATCAGCCGCGCGGCCGGAGGATCCAGCAGGACGACGGGTTCCCACCGGGAATCGTCGTACGGCGCGGCGGCCCAGCCCGGTCGCTCGAGACGCGCGTCGTAGGTCTCCCCGCCGTAGATGTCCGACGCCTGAATCGGACCCGTGGCCGTCTTCCACAACGAGTCGGAGCTGACGTGCTCGATGCGACCGTCCTGATAGAGGATCTCGAGCTGGAGGCGCAATCCGATCCGCTTGCCATAGACATTGCGCCGGCCCTCGAAGCCGAGCTGGCCGCGGTACCAGCCGTCGCCCAGGACCACGCCGGCCGCGTTGTCGCCGGGCTTGAGCAGCTTCGTGACGTCGTAGGTCTGGTACTGTACGCGGTGATGGTAGGAAGTCCATCCCGGCGTGAACAGCTGATCGCCTACGCGAGTGCCGTTGAGATACACCTCGTACAACCCCAGACTCGTCGCGTAGAGTCGCGCCCGCGTCACGACGCCGCTCACGCGAAACACGCGACGCAGCAGCGGTGAGGGACCGCCGACGCTATCAGTGGGACTCGGCGCGGTGCCGATCCATGCGGCTGCCCAGTCGGACGGCTGCAGGAGTCCCACCTCCCACCAGGCAGGCGCGCTCCACGGCGACACGCGGCCCTTGGCGTTCCAGACACGCACGCGCCACGCGTAGCGCCTGCGCGATTCCAGGGCCGGACCTCCATACTCGACGAAGGCGGAGGAATCGCCGGCAATGCGTCCGCTGTCCCAGATCAGCCGCTCGGCGCGTGTCACCTGAATCTGATACGCTGCCTGCACGGTGTTTCGTTCGGTGCTGGTGATCTTCCAGCTCAGCCGCGGACGCGGTGCGTCGATGGCGAGCGGATTGGTGAGATACTCGACGCGGAGCGCGGTCACTGCGGGGGACTGCTGGAGCGCGATCGCCAACAGCAACGCCGTGATCATCCAACCCTCCCGAACTGGCGGGTGTACTTGACGATCAATGCGCGCGCGAGGGGCTGATTCCAGCGGAAGAAGCTGTCCGCTTCCTGACCTTCGTTGTATACGATGAACAATCCCGTATTCGCGGTGCTCAGCCAGCCAAAACGGACGTTCGCGGTCCACGCGTGCACCTGATTGCTGTATTGCACCAGCGTTTGGAACATGACGCGGGGCGTGAAAAAGTACGCGATGCGGGGGGCAATCAGTACGCGCGTAAAGTTGCCTTCGTCGAGACGCACATCGTTGTACTCCACGCGCACGGAGGTCGTGAGGGAGCTGCCGCGCCGGGCCCCGAGCGTGACCGCGCCCCCGCGGCGCGTCCCATCGTAGAACCCGCCCAGATCGAGGCGCAAATCCATGGTGAGCGGCGCGCTCGGATTCGTCGTCAGGTCGAAGCCGAGCGACGTGTAGTCGTACGAGCCCACCGGGATCGTGACGCCATCCGCGATCTGAAAGGGCTGCTGCAGCCCCTGGTGCTCGACGTTGGCCTCGGGGCCAACGCGGCCGCCGTTCGAAAGCTCCACCTCGGTCAAATCGAGATGGAGCCGCCCCTCCTGCCAGAAGTGGTCCAGCCCGTAATAGCCCCGATAGTTGACGTGCGGAATCCACTGCTTGACCATCGGGATGCTCGGAAAGCGCTTCTTCCATTCGACGCCGGCTTCGTAGTAGCGATACCCGCCGCCGCGATTCAGGAAGCCGACCTCGGGGTTGAAATCGCGCCCCACCTGAATGATGCGCGCGACGTTGCTCCAGGAGCCCGTCTCATACCCGAGCCGCGCGCTATAGGCGACGACATCGGAGTCGGGCCCCGACGTCGCGGACGCGGCGCCCCACCAGTCGATCGTCCAGGGGTCGCCGATGCCGATGCGTCCGTCCACCCCGAAGACGCGATTCCAGTCGTTCGCATTCCCTGTCGCCAAACGCTGCACGCCGATGATGCCGATGCGTGACCGCGCGGCCAGCTCGCGCTGCACGCGCATGACCGAATAGCCCTGGTTTTCCGTGAAGATTTCCAGCGCGCCAACCGTTAACCCTGCGACGCGGCCGGTGATGCGGCCGCCGCCCACGATCGGTACCGGCACGCCGAGCGCGTTGATGCCGATGCGGCGGGTAAAAAACAGGTCGACGGCCTGCGGCGTGCCGGCGGAGAAGACGCCGGCATTTTCGAGGAAGAACGGCCGCTTCTCGGGAAAGAACAGCGGAAACCGCGTGAGATTGGTGCGCTGCTCATCCACCTCGACCTGCGCGAAATCGGTGTTCACCGTGAGATCGAGGGTGAGACTGGGCGTGAGGCCGAGCTTGACCTCGCCGCCGATGTCCTTGCGACCGCGCGGCTCCGGATCGACGGCAAAGATGCGCTCGGCGCCCCCCAGGATGTACGGTGTCGCGGTCGCCACCCGCTGGGACGGCACCTGGACGTCCAGCAGCATGCCCGCCCGCGAGACCTTCATCAGGCTGAATTGGCGTGGAATGAACGACCAAAACGACTCTTCGCTCTTGCGGCGGATCGAGCGTACCAGGTTCAGCCCCCAGGTCTGGGACTTACCCGCGCCATACCGCAGTGTCGTGAACGGAATCCGGAACTCAGCATACCAGCCAGCCGAATCCACCGACGTCGCGACGGTCCAGGTGCCGTCCCAGTTGAGATTGAAGCCGCCGAGCGAACCCGCCTGGGCGCGACTCTGGCCGGGCAGCTGAATGCCGCCGCCTTCCCCTTCGTTGACGACCTGCGCGTCGTACTCGATGGCCGCCGGCGTGGTAGTGAAGACGAATGCGTTCTGGCGATCGTGGAAGGTGTCGACGAGGATGCCGAAATAGTCGCTTTTCGTGATGTCGCCGTCGCGCACCTTTTCGCCCGGGACGATGCCGGTCGGATCGGAGTCGTACAGCCACGCGCCGACGTACAACGCCTCGCCGTCAGTGATAATGCGGACTTCCGTACGCTCGGTGACCGTCCGACCCTCGTGCAGCTCGCGCTGGATGAACCCGGTGATCGGCGTGGCTTCCAGCCATGCGGGATCATTCAGGCGGCCATCAATGACGGGCGGAATGGAGACGGCACGAGCGGTGGCTGTTGGCCCCTGCGCGGCAGAGACCAAGAGAATGACGGCGAGCATGTACTAGAAAAATAGACTGCGGCAATCGAGCGCGCAGCACAGCCTACCACCGCGTAAATACCCCGACCGTCAGCCCTGCCCGGTTCGGGATCCCCTCCTGCCGGTTCCACATTGCCGTCGCGGAGCAGCCGAACCGGCTCGTCAGGCGCCGCTGCCAGCGCGCGGCCACGAACGCGGTGGGCGCGAGGTCAACCGACCCCGGCCCCAGTGTGACGATGTCTTCGCCGAACCCACCCTGGACCTCGGCAAGGTCGTCGGAGTTCCCCCCGATCCGGCGCGCGAGAAGCGAGACCGATAGCCCTTCCGAGCCGCTCTGGAAGGCGGCCGTCCCGCGCAGGCGCAGGTACCAGTCGCCAGCGTAGTACGCGGCGCTGGCGTTCGCGATGTCCACCGCGGAGGCAACGTACGCGCCGTGACGGTAGCCCGCCGACAGCTCCCATCCCCGCCCCGGCGCGTGGAACAGCTCGAGGCCGGCCTCGGTCTGTGCCACCACCTCGGCGTCCGGCGCCCACTGCACGCGCCACTCGGCGTAGGTCCCGCGGTGGAAGACGGTGTAGACGTCAGCCACCGCGGCGACGTCGGTGATGTCGAAGCGCCGGTACGCGTCGGCCTGGGCAATGGCCGTCAGGCGCGGGCCGTGCCGGCTCAGCGCCAGCGTGGCCGCATGCCACGGGCTCCGCGAATCAGTGAACGCCTCGAAGCCGTAGGACGCGGTCGCGCGCCACGCGAGGGAGTCCTGCGCGGTTAGAAGCACCGCCAGGGCTGTTACCGCCATCATGTCGTCGCGAACCCCTTGCGCTTCATCACTCCCCATCCTTCCCGGCTGCGTCTGATCACGGCCCACATTCCCTGGATGCGCCACCAGGCGTTGAGCTGCCGGTAGCCGAGCACTTCCAAGAACGCCAGCGCGAACAGGCCGGCCAGGTCACGCCGGCGCGGATAGCGGCGGAAAGTCTGCTCCTCGAGGGCGATCGCCGCGACCGACAGCACGCCGCCCAGCACGAACGCGACGAGGAAGAAAGCCAGCGCGTGCAGCGGGCTGACCCGCCCGAGCAGGAATCCGACGACAATGCCCAGGTATCCAGCTGCTTCGATCGCTGGTCCCAGCATCTCGAGGAAGAAGTTGAAGGGAAATGCCAGCATCCCCACTGCGCCGTACCTCGGCCGGAGCAGCATCCGCCGATGAATCAGCAGCGTCTCCGTGAGCCCGCGCTGCCAGCGGCGCCGCTGGCGCCCGAGGGTGGCGACGTCTTCGGGACACTCGGTCCACGCGACGGGGTCCGGAATGAATGCGATGTGGTAGCGGATGCCGCGTTCACGACAGTAACGGTGCAGTCGGACCACCAGCTCCATGTCCTCGCCGACGCTGCGGGTGTCGTAGCCGCCGGCGGCCACCACGGTCTCACAATGGAAGGCACCGAAGGCACCGGAGATGATGAGCGTCCCGTTGAGCTCCCCCCAGCCCACGCGGCCTGCGAGGAAGGAGCGCAGGTACTCCAGCACCTGGAAGCAGGCCAGCAGGCTCCGCGGCAGTTGCACGTCGGACACAGTGCCGGCGCGCACCGTGCAGCCGTTGAGGATCCGGATGATCCCGCCGGCGGCGACGGTGCTGCGGTCCTCGAGGAACGGCCGCACGATCCGCATCAACGCGTCGCGTTCCAGCAGGCTGTCGGCGTCGATGGCGCAGAACAGCGGTGTGCGACAGTAGGCGAGCCCAGCGTTGAGGGCGTCGGCCTTGCTGCCACCGTTCTCCTTGTCCAGCATCCAGAGCGCCGGGTGCCGCTTGCTGCGATAGACGCCGCGTACCGGGCGGCTGGGCACATCGCTCACCGGCGCGCGCGGTACCGGCCGGAGGTCGAAAGCTTTGACCATGCGCGCCAGCGTCCCGTCGGTCGAGCCGTCGTTGATGAACACGATCTCGAAGGCGTGGTAGCGCAGCGCGAGGAGCGAACGGACCGACTCGACGCAGGTGAGCGCTTCATTATATGCCGGCACGAGGAGGCTGATGGGCGGGGCGGCGGCGGAGCCGAGCAAGTCCTCGATGTCCACCGTCTTGAGGCGGCGCGCATACCGCAGCAGGGCCCGGTGCGCCACCAGCGTCGTCAGCAGGTAGAAGGCGTTGAGGGCGAGGAAATAGACGAGGACGGTCGCGTTCAGCCAGTCGAGGGCGATGAGCAGGAGGTTCATCAGGTGCTCTCCGCCAGCACTTCGGCCGCGATGATCGCGTGCGGGTGGTCCCCCCCCCGTTTCGCCAGCGCGCGGAGCTCCGCGCCGTTGCGGAGTGACCGCAGCGCCCGCGCCGCCTCGAGAGCGGCCCAGTGCGACGGGTCTGCTAGCGCCGGGACCAGCAGCTCCAGCTCGGCCGGCGACGCCAGTGCACCGAAGGCGGCAATCGCGCCGGATCGAACCATGTCGTCCTGACTGGTGAGCAGTGCGCGCACCGCGGCCACGTGCTCGTGTCGGCCGAGGTTCCGGAGCAGCCGCAGGGCCGCGGCGACCAAATCCCGGTTGCGTTGCGGCCCGAGCAACCCCGCGGCGATGTCCGCCGCTTCCAGGACGTTTAGTGCGTTGAGTGCGTCGGCGAGTGTGGCGCGAACCTCCGCCGGCTTCTCCGGGTCGGCGAAAGCGGCGAGCAGCTCGGGGACCGCGTCCGGCCCCATCTCCGTCAGCATCGCCGAAACGAAGCTGGGCCGCCAGTGCGCGAAGCGCGGGAGGCGCCGCAGCAACTGCGGAGCGAACTCGGTGCGCTCGGGGCGCGCCAGGGCGCGGGCGGCGGCCATTGCTACGAGCTGCGAGCGATCGTCGAGAGCGCGCACCAGGCGCCCGGCGAAGCCGCCGTCGGCGAGCAGGCTGATCGTCTGAACGGCGCGCGCGCGTGTCGCCTCGTCGCGGTGCGTCAGGCGCTGCGCGAGGCGGGGCAGCCAGGGCGCCACCATCTCCGCCAGCCGGTCGCGTTCCATTCCGCGTACCCGGCGTGCAAAGCGGGTTACGTATTCCACGAACAGCAGCGCGTCGCGCTCCCGTACCAGCGACCGTACCGACGCCGGCGTGCGCGCTCCGTCCAGCGCCTCCAGTACGGCCGGTTCCCACCGGTCCTCCAGCATCGACCAGTGGCGCGCGCGGCGCGTGGTGCGCACGCGTACCACCAGCGTGATCGCGCTAAAGACGACCAGCAGAATGCAGAGCAGGAGCATCCCCGCGACGAGGAAGCCGAGGGCGCTCTCGGACCACACGGCGCTAGCCGCTCACCAGGCGTCGCACGCGCGCCACCAGCTCGGCCGGAGAGAACGGCTTGACGACGTAGTCGTTGGCGCCGAGGTCGAAGGCCCGCACCAACTGGTCTTCGGCCCCCACCGAGGTAAACATGATGACCGGAACGTCGCGGTAGTGTGGCAGGGCGCGCAGCCGGGCCAGCAGCTCGAAGCCGTCCATCGCCGGCATCCCGCCGTCGAGAAGGGCGAGATCGGCCTGGAACTGCTCGGCCGCGGCGAGCGCGGCCTGTCCATCCTGGAAGGCGCGCACCTCGAACCCCTCGCGGCCGAGCCGGTGTTGCACCACCGAGGTGATCAGCGGGTCGTCCTCCGCGAGGAGGACCACCCGGGTGGTGGCGGGGCGCAGTGCCGGCCCGGGGTCGGCGGCCAAGGGCGTCGTGAAAACTGTCGTCGCGGCGTCGCTGTTCGCCAGGCGATTGCGGACGGCGATCGCGAGCACGGCGGGATCCACGGGCTTCTCGAAATAGCCATCGGCGCCCAGCCGGTAGCACTCGGCCTTCACCGCCGGGCCGACCCGGCCTGCCAGCACGAAGACCCAGGGCGCGGCGCTGCGCGGCTGCTGCTGCAGCCGTGAAAGAAGGTGCCGGCCGTCGTCGTCGGGGAGGAATAGGTCGAGCACCACCAGCGCGACATCGTGGGCCGCCAGCAACTCAGTCGCATGGGCCACGGTGCCCGCCGAGAGAATGTGGCGGTCCGGCGCCGCGAGCGCTCCTTCGAGAACACGCACCATGGCTGGGTCGTCGTCCACGATCAGCAACACCCGCTGGTCGCTGTCGCTCGCGCGGCTCAAGGTCTTGAGGACATCCAGCAGCCGGCCGGCCGCCTCCGGCAGCCGGCTTTCCTCGGCCAGCTCCGTGACGCCCGCGGCCTCTGTGACCTCCGGGAAGCCGTACCTCCCGCCCGCACGGCGCAACTGTTGGGAGATGCGGCGCACCTCCGCCGACGATTTCTGGAAGTCGGTCGAGAGACGCCGCATGGCGGCCTCGAGCTCGGCGATCCGCGCGCGCAGGCGGGCCCGGAGTTCCGACCGTTCGTTGTGCATTGGACTGGCCCAATATCCGGCTAGCGGACCGGGTAGAGGAAGATCATCGGCCGGCGTGGATCCATGGGCAGCCTAATACCGAAGCAGCCATAGCTCCTCCACAAGGAATGCGGCGGGATCTATACAGATGAAGAGGGTACGTGGAGGGGCAGGATTCGGTTACTAGACCTTGGGGCAGGAGCCGGCCACGGATCTTCTCCGCTGGCTGATCCGCGTCTTGCTGTCGCGACGGGACGCGAGCGGCTCTGTTGTCGTCGCGAACGGCGTGCGCGTCCGGCAATAGACTTGCAGAGGGTCCTGAGAGGGTCTAACGTCTGCACGGACAATTTCACCAAGGCGGGGCGTGCCGGACGCCGTCAGATCGCGCTACGTCATCCAGCTCGAGCGGCCGGGCGAGCGTGTGGACATGGAGTTCGTCCGCGCTCTGCTGGGCGGCACCGGGGTCGAGCTCGACGCCGGGTACGGCCCTGTTCCCGTCAACCCCGCCCTCGGGCGCTTCGTGGTGCGCGGCTTCGCGTCACCCGAAGCCCGCGCCTTGGCGGAGCGGATCCCCGGCATAAAGTTCTTCACCGACGCGCGCCAGCAGCCGGTCGACTGATCAGCGCCTTGTAGCGACCCTCCGTCTGGTCCGTTTCGCAGCGGGGCGCTTCGTGCCGAGGCCGAGCGCCCGCGTCGCGGCGGCAGCGTCGATCACTCCATAACCCAGGTCGTAGTCCCAGCCGCGCCCGGCAAGGTCGCGGGCGCTGCGCTGCAGTGCGCCCTTGAGCTGCGCGGGAGTGAGCGCCGACGCGGGGAAGCGCTGGCGCAACGCCGCGGCGACGCCCGCGGCCACAGGGCTTGCGGCCGACGTGCCGCCGTCCACCGGCCAGACGCCCGACCCCCTGAAGTGGCTGAAGCCCGCGAGGTCCGGCTTGCGGGTGTGAAGGCCCCCCGGCCCCTGCGACGAATAGCCGAGGCGTCGATCGGTGACGGTGACGGCGGCGACGGTAACGACGTCGGGATGGGAATTCGCGCCGTGGATGCTCTGGCCCGGCCCGATGTCGGCGGTGCCGCAGCGGCCGTCGGGGCAGGGCTTGCCGCAGTTGCCCGCGGCGAAGAACACGTCGGCGCCCGACGCGACCAGGCCGCCGGTAATCTGATTGAACGGATGGTCGTGGTTCGCGCTGTAGTTCTCGGGCGATCCGATCGGTGCGTCTTCGGAGCGGTCGAACATCCCCCAGCTGTTGTTCACCACCCAGCGGCCCGGATTCGCGTTCACCTGTTCGATGAGGTCGGCGAAGGCGGCGATAGCGTCCGACAGGAACGCCGCCCACGTCCCCGCCTCGGTTCGCAGCAACGCGTAGTCGTAGATCTTGGCCTCCGGCGCGGCGATGCGCACATCGTAGGCCACCATCGTCCCGTGATCGGGCTTGGCCGAGCCCGGCACGTAGTCCGACCCGGGGGCCCAGCCGCCGGCCACGGGGATGCGGCTGCCGTCGATGCCGGTGTCGACGACAGCCACGTGGACGCTTTTCCCGGTCAAGCCGTGCGCGCGCAGGGCTGACACGCCGACCCGGCGCGCCACGTCGTCCACCGTGCCGACGGCGGCGCTGCCGCAATAGGCGGATGGGAAAACCGACACGGCGGGGTCGGCGAAGACGCCGACGACATCTATTCCGCGCTCTCGGCGCAGGCGGTGCACGGCCTCTTCATCGTCGAAGATCGCGCGCACGGCGTAGGTATCGATCGGCCCGCCCTCGGCGCGCGCATAGCGGAATCCGCGGGCGGCGGGCCGCTCCGCAGCTGAGCCCAGGCGCCCCGCGACGCGGACGGGGTGGTATGTGTCGTCGAGCGCGAAGCCCGCGACGTGAAGCAGTTTCTCCAGCTCCACGCCCGCGGGACCGAATGACCGGCTCCGCCAGGCGCGGTGCAGCGACTCGCCCTTACCGACCAGCACAATACGCCGCGGCATCGGTGGACTCCCGAGTGGCGTGGTTAGGGCGCTGGGGTCCCATACCCGGAACTACGGCCAAGGATTCATCTCCGCCGCTTCGACCCGAGCACCGAATGTTTCACGATCCGGTCCGGCACGGTGTCCCCATGTCGCAAAGTGAAAACTGTCTTTCGCGTCAAGCCGAGATCGAGCTCCACCACGAAATGGCTGCGGTCGCGGGCGATCCGCCACGCGCGTGACGCCTTGGGCGCACCGTCCCCCCCCGTCACCGCCCGAGCTGCGGTGACCACCTGCTCCGGCGGGTCGGCAACCGCTACGAGCTGCGCGCACGTTGCGCAGCGGCGCGACGGCTGCGCCAAATCCGCTGTGCACACCTGGCGCCCGCAGTAGGCGCACGCCG
>DAIQBJ010000056.1:0-13017 GCA_036781225.1 Gemmatimonadales bacterium
CCTGCCCTCACTACCTCGCCCTCACCGCTACGGACTTCGCGCGCATCGGCCCGCCGCTGAAATGTGCCCCGCCGCTGCGCGACGCGGCGGCGCGCGATGCGCTGTGGCACGAGGTGCTCGCGGGACGCGTCGACCTGATCGGCTCGGATCATTCCCCCTGCCCCGCCGCCGACAAGGCGAAGGGGAACGAGGATGTTTGGAAGGCCTGGGGCGGCATCGCCGGCATTCAAGCGACATTGCCGGTTCTCATGACCGAGGGCGTTCACGCGCGCGGCCTGTCGTTCGAACGCATTGCGCACCTCACGGCGACGGCCCCCGCACAATTGTTTGGTTTGTATCCTCGGAAAGGCGCCATCGCCGTCGGTGCCGATGCCGATCTCGCGCTCGTGGATACGACGCACGAATGGACGTTCCAAGCGGGTGACCTCCAGACACGGAGCGGAGTGAGCGCCTACCTCGGCAAGACCTTCCGAGGCAAGGTCGTCAGAACGATCGTCCGCGGCGCGACGGTATTCACTGACGGCGCGGTGACCGGTACGCCTGGCTGGGGAAAACTGCTGCGACCCGCTCATGCCAGCGCGAATTGACGCCGCGGTTCTCGAGCAACGACTCGACCAGCTGTACGCCATCGGCGCACAGCCGGACGGGGGAACGTACCGTCCGCTGTACGGCGACTCATGGGCGGAGGCGGGTAAGCGAGTCGCACGCTGGTTCACGGACGCGGGCCTCGAGACCAGGCGAGATGCGGTCGGCAACCTATGGGGCCGAGCAGAGGGCAGTGAGAAAGGAAAGGCGATCGTCACCGGCTCGCACATCGATACCGTGCGCCGCGGCGGCAGGCTGGATGGTGCGCTCGGCATCGTCGCCGGATTGACCGCCGTCGAGACGCTGCTCAAGACGAGAGGGAGGCCGCGTCGCGCCCTCGAGGTGGTCGCAATCTGTGAAGAGGAAGGCTCTCGTTTCGCCACGAACTTCTGGGGCTCTCGGGCGATCACGGGTGCAATCGAGAACGTCGATCCCGACTTTGCCGCCGCGATGCGCGAGCGCGGCCTCGATCCCGGCAAAGTCTCGACCGCCGCGCGCGCTGACATCGACACCTTCGTCGAACTGCACATCGAGCAAGGCACGGTGCTCGAAACCTCGGGGACGCCACTCGCCGTCGTCAGCGCCATCGTCGGAACGGCGCATCTCGAGGTCACGGTCACTGGGCGCCCCGACCACGCAGGGACGACCCCGATGGAGCTGCGGCACGATGCGCTCGCCGGCGCTGCGGTGATGATTCAGGCGGTGGAGTCGATGGCACGCTCGCTCGGAAGGCCGGCCGTCGCGACGGTCGGCCGAGTGCGCGCCGAGCCCGATCAAATCAACGTGATTCCGGGGCGCGTGATCTTCACGATCGATCTCCGCCACTCCGACCTCAGCGCCCGCAAGGCGCTCGAGCAGCGCGTCCGGTCAGTCTGCGCGACGGTCGCATCCGAGCGCGGCCTGCAAATCGCGATTCGCATGCTGCAGGAATGGCCGCCGGTACCGATGCATCCTGACGTGCGCGCGGTCCTCGCGCGCGCCGCGCAGGATGCGGGCGCCGCTGCGCCCGAGATGGTGAGCGGCGCCGGCCATGACGCGCAAATCCTCGCCGCGCGCTGCAAGGTGGGCATGCTGTTTGTGCCGAGTATCGGTGGGCGGTCCCATTGTCCGGAGGAGACCACGAGTCCTGAGCACTTGGAGCTCGGGACGAGAGCTCTGACGAGAGCCCTGGAGTTACTGGCATATTGAGCCTCGTTTGACCGTGCGCTAAAGCGCCGGCTCGGCCAAATCGCGCGTCCTTAAGGACGCGTGTCGTTGTCGAGCCGGCCCTTCAGGGCACGGTAAAAAAGCACAATGTTCGATTCTAAATGAATCGCGCCAGATCCGGCCCAAGATTCGCAATCCTGCTCGCAATCTCTGGCCAATCGATTACCAGTGAGAAATCCGCGAAATCAAACCCGGGGCCGACCGTACAGGCACAGAGCGTATACGCGCCCGTCGTACGGGCGGCCTGCCACGTTCCCGCCGGCACCACCACCGTCGGTCGCGTCTCGCGCGCCACCGGACCCAGCCGCATCCGGCGCAGCCCTCGCTCATCGAACAGCAGCAGCTCGAGCTCATCGCCCTCGTGAAAATGCCAGCTCTCGTCCGACAGCACGCGATGCCAGCGGCTGAACTCCCCGGCACCGAGCAGGAAATAGATGCTCGTGAGCGCGGTGCGTTCGACGTTCCGCCCGAGCACTTGCAGGCGGTGAGCCGAGCGAAACAGCTCGACGTAGTGCCCGCCCTCGGGGTGGGGGCGCATGCCGAGCAACGTGAGGAGCTCAGCGGCGCGCGCGTGCATCGGTTTTCCTAGACGCCCACAGATCAACGCGCGACATGCCGAGGCGCTGAGCGACGTGCTCCACCATCAGCTCGGCCGCAAACAAGGATTGCGGGGCGCCGAAAAGCACGACCGGCGTCAGGGCGCAGTACCCGCCCCCGTCCAGCAGGATGTCGATGTTCTGAAACAGGAGTGTTCCATCTTTCGTGATCCCGGTGCGATGGGTGATGCCACCAAACCCGCCTCCAGTCTCGCCGGGTCAAGCGTGATGGACCGGACGGTCCCGCGGGCAATCGTCGAACGGATGGTTTTCCCGCACCACGCGCCAGCTACCACGAGATCGTCGGTATCCCGAGCGTCTCCGGTGACTTTGGAGGCGCCATCCCGACGAGGAACTGAGCGGCCGACAGTGGTTACCATGTTGAGTAATAGGAACTTCCACGGCTAGGCTGACAACCCCGCTTCCCCGCCCCGGCCGTCCGTGACGGAGGCACGACACTTGCCAAACCGTTTCAGGAAGAAGATGCCGGCGACCTCGATCGACCCGAGAACGGGGGCTGAGCCAGTGACTCCCCTCGCCAACCCTGTGTCAGCAGGCGCGCTCATACATGCGCCTGTGCCGTCGGCGTTCGGCGAGATTCTCACCCCCGCTGCTGTGACGTTCGTTGCCGACCTGGCCCGCCGCTTCGAGCGCCGCCGCCGGGAGCTGCTGGCGCGTCGGGCCGCGCGCCAAGGGGAGTTCGATGCCGGCGCATTTCCCGAATTCCTGAAGAGCACAGCGGAGATTCGCCAGGCGGAATGGCGGGTCGCGCCGATTCCCCGTGACCTCAAGGACCGGCGCGTCGAAATCACAGGGCCCGTCGACCGCAAGATGGTGATCAACGCGCTCAACTCGGGCGCGCAGGTCTACATGGCCGACTTCGAGGACTCCCACTCGCCCACGTGGCAGGGGACGATCGAGGGCCAGATCAATCTGCGGGATGCCGTCGCCCGCCGCATCACGTACACGAGCCCTGAGGGCAAGCACTACGCCCTGAACCCTGCGATTGCGACCCTCATGGTCCGTCCGCGCGGCTGGCATCTCGTGGAGCGTCACCTGACGGTGGACGGCGAGCCGATTTCGGCATCGCTCTTTGACTTTGGGCTCTTCCTGTTCCACAACGCGCGCGCGCTACTCGGGCGCCAGTCGGGACCGTACTTCTACCTGCCGAAACTCGAGAGCCATCTCGAGGCGCGGCTGTGGAACGACGTGTTCCTCGCGGCGCAGGACGCGCTCGGGCTGCCCCGCGGCACCATCCGCGCGACGGTGCTCATCGAGACGATTCCCGCCGCGTTCGAGATGGACGAGATCCTCTACGAGCTGCGCGATCACTCCGCGGGACTGAACTGTGGCCGCTGGGACTACATCTTCAGCTTCATCAAGAAATTCCGCAGCCGGCCCGAGTTCGTCCTTCCCGACCGCGCCAGCGTCACGATGGATCGCCATTTCCTGAAATCGTACGTCGACCTGCTGATCCGCACTTGCCATCGCCGCGGCATCCACGCGATGGGCGGGATGGCGGCGCAGATTCCGATCAAGGGCGACGCCGTGGCGAACGCCAAGGCGCTCGACAAAGTGTGGCAGGACAAGATACGGGAGGTGCACGCCGGGCATGACGGCACCTGGGTTGCACATCCAGGGCTAGTGCCCGTCGCCAGCGGTGCATTCGCCTCACTGGCCGCCTCCCACCAACTCGCCGTGTTGCGCGACGACGTGCATGTGTCGCCGCGCGATCTCCTGACCGTCCCGGACGGAGAAATCACCGAGGCCGGTCTCCGCACGAACATCGATGTGGGCATTCAGTACCTCGAATCGTGGCTGCGCGGCGTCGGCTGCGTGCCGATCTACAACCTGATGGAAGACGCGGCGACCGCGGAAATCTCGCGCTCCCAGGTGTGGCAGTGGCTCCGACACGGCGCTCGGCTCTCCGACGGGCGGCGGGTGACGCAGGACCTGGTCGAGTCGCTCATCGCCGCAGAGATGGAAACGAAACAACTCTCCGGCCGGAAGTTCGATCTGGCCGCGAAGCTGTTCGGGCAATTGATGACCGGGACGGACTTCCCGGAGTTTCTCACCCTCGTGGCATACGAGCATCTGGAGTAACGCATGGACAAGCACACAATTGTTGCGGACCTTGATCGGCGCTGGCGCAACGATCGTCGCTGGCAGGGCATCACGCGCAGCTACACGCCGGACGACGTCTACCGGCTGCGCGGCACCCTGCCCATCCAGTACACGCTCGCGAGCCACGGCGCGGCGCGACTCTGGGAGCTGCTGCGCGACGAACCCTACGTCGCGGTGCTGTCGGCCCTCACGGGGAATCAGGCGGTCCAGGAAGTCCGGGCGGGCTTGAAAGCGATCTACATCAGCGGCTGGCAGGTGGCGGCGGATGCGAATTGCGCGATGACGACGTATCCCGATCAGAGCCTGTATCCGTCCGACAGCGTACCCCAACTCATCAACCGCATCCAGAACGCCCTCCGCCGCGCCGATGAAATTCACCACCTGAACGGCGATCACTCGATCGACTGGCACGTGCCGCTCGTCGCGGATGCGGAGGCGGGGTTCGGCGGCGTGCTGAATGCCTACGAGCTGATGAAGCTCATGATCGCCGCGGGCGCCGCGGGCGTCCACTTCGAGGATCAGCTGTCATCGGTCAAAAAGTGCGGCCACCTGGGCGGCAAGGTCCTGGTCCCGACGAGCGAGTTCGTCACCAAGCTCATCTCGGCGCGGCTCGCGGCCGACGTCTGCGGCGTGGACACGATGCTCATCGCGCGCACCGACGCCAATAGCGCCGGTCTCCTGACGAGCGACGTGGACGAGTACGACCGCCGCTGGTGCACGGGCGAGCGCTCACCGGAAGGGTTCTTCGTGATCAAGGACGGCGTCGCCGCAGCGATCGGGCGCGCGCGCGCCTACGCGCCGTACGCCGACATGCTGTGGTTCGAAACGGCGAAGCCGGATCTCGCTGAGGCGCAGCAGTTCGCCGAAGCGATCCACAAGGAGTACCCCGGCAAGCTGCTCGCCTACAACTGCTCGCCGTCGTTCAACTGGAAGCGCCACCTCAACGACGCGCAGCTCGCGGGCTTCCAGAAGGAGCTGGGCGCGATGGGGTACAAATTCCAATTCGTCACGCTGTCGGGCTTTCACGCGCTCAATCACGCCATGTTCACGCTGGCCCAGGATTACAAGGAACGCGGCATGGCGGCCTATGCCGATCTGCAGTCGCGCGAGTTCGCACTCGAGCGCGACGGCTACGAAGCGGTCAAGCATCAAGAGTTTGTGGGCGTCGGGTACTTCGACGAAATCACGCAGATCGTCTCGGGTGGCCGCAGCTCGACTATAGCGTTGGAAGGATCTACGGAGCGGGCGCAGTTCTCCGGAAATGGACATAAAGGGGTGGCAGGGAGGAGTCCGGTTGTGAGTTGACAAGCCCCTGCTGATCCCTAGGTTACGTTGAAACCGGCTCCGACCACGTCGCGGCCGGTTTCTTCACTTCTGGACGGTGATATGACCACGACGCTGCGCAATTACATCGGCGGTGAGTGGGTCGCTCCGCAAGCGAGCGAATTCCTGGACCTCACAAACCCCGCCACCGGCGAACCGCTCGGACGGGTGCCACTGTCGGGCGCTCGCGAAGTCGACCAGGCGGTCGCGGCGGCGCAGGCCGCCTTCCTCAAGTGGCGTGAAGTCCCACCCGTCGTCCGCGCCCGCTACCTGTTCAAGCTGAAGTACCTGATGGAAGAGCACTTCGAAGAGCTCGCGCAGACCGTAACGCGCGAGCATGGGAAGACGCTGGATGAGTCGCGCGGGTCGGTGCGCCGCGGCATCGAGAACGTGGAGCATGCGTGCGGCATCCCCACGTTGATGATGGGCAAGACACTGGAAGATGTCGCCAGCGGCATCGACTGCGAGTACGTACGCCAGCCGCTCGGCGTGTTCGCCGCGATCACGCCCTTCAACTTCCCCGCGATGGTACCGTGCTGGTTCTGGCCGTACGCCATCGCCACCGGCAACACGTTCGTCCTCAAGCCGAGTGAGCAGGTGCCGTTCTCCTCCGCGCGGATTCTCGAGCTGGCCCATGCAGCGGGGATTCCGCCCGGCGTGTTGAACCTGGTGCACGGCGGTAAAGACGCGGTACACGCGATTCTCGCGCATCCCGCCATCGCCGGCGTGTCGTTCGTTGGCTCGTCGCCCGTCGCCAAGTACGTGTACCAGGAAGCCGCGAAGTACGGCAAGCGCGTGCAGGCGCTGGGTGGCGCGAAAAACCATGTGATCGTCATGCCCGACGCCGACATGGACCGTGCCGTCGCCAACATCAGCGAGTCGCTCTTCGGCTGTGCCGGCCAGCGCTGCCTCGCGGGGAGTGTCGTCGTGGCAACCGGCAAGGCGTACGAGCCATTCCGCGACAAACTCCTGGACACCGCCAGGAATCTGCGACTCGGCTATGGCCTGGAGCCCGGAGTCACGATGGGCCCCGTCATTTCGGCGAAGCACAAAGAGCGCGTGCTGTCGTACGTGGAAGCCGGCCGCAAAGACGGAGCGACGCTGCTGCTCGATGGCCGCGACGCCACGGTCGACAAGCACCCGCGCGGCCACTTCGTCGGGCCGACGGTGTTCGACGGCGTTCAACCCGACATGACGATCGGGAAAGAAGAGATCTTTGGACCCGTCGCGTCGGTCACGCGCGTCAGCAATCTCGACGAGGGTATCGAGATGGTGCAGCGGTCGGGGTTTGCGAATGCGACGTCGATTTTCACCCAGAGCGGTAAGGCCGCGCGTGAGTTTCGCTACCGGGTGGGCGTGAGTATGATCGGCGTGAACATCGGCGTGGCGGCGCCAATGGCCTTCTTCCCGTTTGGGGGCACCAAGGGATCCTTCTTTGGCGATCTCAAGGCACACGGGCAAGACTCGATCGAATTCTATACCGACAAGAAGGTTGTCATCTCGCGTTGGTAGGTGTTCTAACCCCGGG
Source organism: Gemmatimonadales bacterium (assembly GCA_036781225.1). Taxonomy (GTDB): domain Bacteria; phylum Gemmatimonadota; class Gemmatimonadetes; order Gemmatimonadales; family GWC2-71-9; genus 20CM-2-65-7. The sequence goes on from DAIQBJ010000056.1 coordinate 7,363, forward strand.
CGGCAGCCCGGGGGAACCAAACCACGAGGCGTCGAGCATGCGCAAAGTCGTTGGCGGCCTCATCCAGATGTCGAACCCCATCAACGATGCCAACGCCCCGGTCGCCCGGATCAGCACGGCGATGGAGGAGAAGCACCTTCCCTATATAGAGGAAGCGGGCAAGCAAGGCGTGCAGATCCTCTGTCTGCAGGAAGTCTTCAACGGGCCGTACTTCTGTCCCAGCCAGGACGCCAAGTGGTGCGACATCGCCGAGCCGATTCCGGGACCGACGATCGCGCGCATGCAGCAGCTCGCCAAGAAACATGCGATGGTGATGATCGTGCCGATTTACGAGCGCGAGATGGCGGGCGTCTACTACAACACGGCGGCGGTGATCGACGCCGACGGCAGCTACCTCGGCAAGTATCGCAAGAACCACATCCCGCACACCGCGGGGTTCTGGGAAAAGTTCTTCTTCAAACCCGGCAACCTCGGCTATCCGGTTTTCAACACCCGCTACGCGACCATCGGCGTCTACATCTGTTACGACCGCCATTTTCCCGAAGGCGCGCGGCTCCTCGGCCTGCACGGCGCCGAGATCGTGTTCAATCCCTCGGCGACAGTGAAAGGGCTGTCGCAATATCTCTGGAAGCTCGAGCAGCCGGCGCACGCCGTCGCCAACGGCTACTTCATGGGCTGCATCAATCGCGTGGGAACCGAGGCGCCGTGGAACGTAGGGCAGTTCTACGGCTCGAGCTACTTCGTGGATCCGCGGGGCAATTTCCTGGCGGAGGGCAGCGAGGACAAGGATGAGCTGGTCGTGGCCGAAATGAATCTCGACATGATCGAGGAGGTGCGGCGCACATGGCAGTTCTTCCGCGACCGCCGGCCCGAGACGTACGACGATATGGTGAGGCAATTGCCGTGAACGGCCGTGCGTGGTGCGTCGTGCGTGGTGCGCGGGTCGGTGGATGCTGATCTTGCTGCGCGCGTTGACCTACGCGACGCTCTTCATCGGCGCATTCCTGGTCTTCATCCCAGGACGCATCCTCTCGCGCGTAGGCATCACACCAGTCGACGTGATCGGGCTGCCTGAAGCCCTCGGGGCTGTCATAGTCGTGCTCGGCCTGGCGCTGGCGATCGCCTGTGTCCTCACGTTCGCGTTCGTCGGCAGAGGCACGCCCGCGCCATTCGACCCGCCGCGCACGCTCGTGATCGCCGGTCCTTATCGCCGGGTGCGAAACCCCATGTACATCGGGGCGGGGGCCGCGCTCCTGGGTGCCGCGCTGTTCTATCAGTCCGTGGCGCTCGCCGGGTATGCCCTGCTCTTTCTGCTGATCACCCACCTCTTCGTGTTGTTCTACGAGGAGCCGCATCTGCGTCGCGTCTTCGGCCAGCCCTACGAGGACTACCTCCGAACCGTGCGCCGCTGGATCCCCCGATGGCACTCCTGATCCGCGGCGGCCGGATCATCACGGACACGGAAGACTATACCGGCGATATCTACGCCGAGGTCGAGACGATCACCCGGATCGAGCCGCACATCGACGACAAACTGGTGGCGCCCGGCGCCGAAATCATCGATGCGCGCGGCAAGTACGTGTTTCCCGGCTTCATCGACCCGCACGTGCACATCTATTTGCCCTTCATGGGCACATATGCCGCCGACGATTACGAGTCGGCGAGCAAGGCGGCGCTCGCGGGGGGCACGACCACGCTGATCGAGATGATCTGCCCCGGGCCGAGTGACGAGCCGGCCGCGGCGTTCGAGCTCTGGAGGTCCAAGGCGGAGACGCTCGCCGCGGTGGACTACACGTTTCACATGTCGGTGGTGCGATTCGAGGAGCACATCCGCGGGCAGTTTCGCGAGATTGTGAAGGCCGGCATCGCCTCGTTCAAGGTGTTCCTGGCCTATAAGGGCGCGTTGAATCTGTCGGATGAACACCTCTTTGCGGCGATGAAGCTCGCGAAAGAGCTGGGCGTGATCGTCACGGCGCATTGCGAGAATGCCGATGCGATCGACGCGCTCCAGCAGTCGCTGCTGGCCGCAGGCAAGACCGGCCCCGAATGGCACGAGCCCTCCCGGCCTCCGGTGGTCGAGGCCGACGGGGTCCACCACCTGTGCACGTTCGCGGAGCTGCTCGGCACCCACGTCTACATCGTTCACACGTCGTGCGAGGCGGCGGTCGCCGCCGCGCTCGCCGCGCGCAAGCGCGGGGTGAACGTGTGGGTCGAGTCGGTGATCCCGCATTTCGTGCTCGACAAGACGTACGCGGAACGGCCGAATTTCGAAGGCGCCAAGTACGTGATGTCTCCCCCGCTCCGCGACAAGGCGAACCAGACCGTGCTGTGGAACGGCGTGAAGTCGCGCGACATCAGCACGATTGCGACCGATCACGCGCCGTTTCGGTTCGGCGATCAGAAGCAGATGGGGAAGGACGCCTTCACCAAGATCCCCAACGGCATCCCGTCGGTTCAGGAGCGGGTCGACCTGGTGCACACCTGCGGGGTGACCGCGGGTCGCCTGGGACTGCAGACGATGGTGGATGCCTGCTCCACGCAGGCCGCCAAGCTGTTCGGGCTGTATCCCACGAAGGGAGCGATCCAGCTCGGGAGCGATGCCGATCTCGTGGTCTACGACCCGGCCCATCGCGGCACGTTCTCCAAGGAGTGCAGCCACTCGAAGGTCGACTACAACGCCTACGAAGGCTGGGAGCAGAAGGGTCGCGCAAGCGTGGTGACGGTCCGTGGGCAAGTGCAGGCACGCGATGGTGAGTTCGTGGGGACGATTGGGCGGGGGCGATTCCTGAAGCGAGCTCCGACACACTGAGAGGTGTCAGATGTCTGGTATCAGGGATTCCCTGACCGACGACCTGACACCTGACACCAGACACCTATCCTGGAGAGCGAATTGGATTCTCAGACCGTCCGTCAAAAGCACAAAGAGTTTCTCTTCCCCTGCGTGGCCAACTACTACGCGGAGCCTGTCGTCATCACCGAGGCGCACGGCTCCCAGGTGAAGGACCTGGACGGGCGCGAATACCTCGACTTCTTCGGCGGCATACTTACGGCGGGCATCGGCCATTCGCACCCGGAGTTCGTGCAGCGCATTCAGGACCAGGTGGCGAGGCTGGTGCATACCTCCAGCGTCTATCCCACCGTCGAACAGGTCACCGTCGCCGAGCGGCTGACGCAGATCACCCCGGGCAAGCTGAAGAAGAGCTTCTTCACGACGAGCGGCACCGAAGCCGATGAAACGGCGGTGATGCTGGCGAAGATCTATACCGGCCAGCAGGAGATCATCGTGCTGCGGCACAGCTACGCGGGCCGCAGCCAGGGCGCGATCGCCATCACGGGGCAGCAGCCGTGGCGGGTGTTACCGACGCAGATCGCCGGCGTCAAGCACGCGCTGTCGCCCTACTGCTATCGCTGCCCGCTCGGGCTCGAGTACCCCGATTGCGGCATTCGCTGCGCGCAGGACATCGAAGACCTCATCCGGACCACCACCAACGGCCGTCCCGCTGCTTACATGGCCGAGCCGATTCAAGGCGCCGGTGGGTTCATCACGCCGCCCAAGGAGTACTTCGAGATCGCGGTCGGCATCGTGCGCAAGTACGGCGGTGTGTTCGTCTGCGACGAGGTGCAGACCGGATGGGGTCGCACCGGCGACAAATGGTGCGGGATCGAGCACTGGAACGTGGAGCCGGAGATCATGACGTTCGCCAAGTCCGCCGCGAACGGTTTCCCGGTCGGCATCACGATCGCGAGTGAAGAAGTCGCGAACGCATTCACGGGTCTGTCGCTCTCGACGTTCGGTGGCAATCCGATTTCGATGGCGGCAGTCGATGTGACCATGGACGTGATGAAGCGCGAGAACACGCCGAAGCGCTCGGCGGAGCGCGGCAAGCAGCTGCGTGACGCGCTCGAAGAGTTCAAGAAACGCTTCGCGTTCATCGGCGACGTGCGGGGCATGGGCTTGATGCAGGGCATCGAGCTGGTCGAGGATCGCAAGACCAAAGAGCCGTCGCCCAAAAAGACGGCCGCGCTGCTCGAGGCAGCCAAGAAGCAGGGCCTGCTGATCGGGAAAGGCGGGCTGTACGGCAACGTGCTTCGCATCGCGCCGTCGATGCTGATCAGCAAGAGCGAGGTGGATGACGGATGCAAGCGGCTCGAGCGCGCGCTGGTGGAGGTCAAATGAGTGCGGGCGCGCGCGTCTCATGACGTTACCAGCCCGTACCGCACTCGCGAACGAGGATCTCCTTCCGGTCTCCCCGGACCGGCGCACGTGGAATTGGTGGCATATCGCGTCACTCTGGATCGGGATGGCGATCTGCATCCCGACGTACACCTTGGCGTCCGGCCTCGTCGACCAGGGATGGACCTGGCAGGCGGCCGTCGGCGCGGTGGTGCTGGGCAACGTCGTCGTGTTGTTGCCCATCGCGTTGAACTCGCACGCCGGGACGCGCTACGGCATTCCCTTCCCTGTGCTCGCCCGCGCCTCGTTCGGCCTCCTCGGCGCGAACATTCCCGCGATTCTCCGGGGCCTCGTGGCGTGCGGGTGGTTCGGTATCCAGACGTGGATCGGCGGCTGGGCGATCTACAAGTTGTTCGAGGCGATCTGGCCGGGCATCGCGACGCTCCCCCAGATCCTGCCCGCCTTCGTCGGTCTCAACACCGGCGAATTCCTCTGCTTCATGCTGTTTTGGGGAATGAACGTGTGGATCGTCCTGCGCGGCATGGACTCGATCAAATTTCTCGAGACCTGGGGCTCGCCGTTCTTGCTCGCCGTTGGGGCGGCGTTGTTCATCTGGGCCTGGGTGGGCGCCGGGGGGCTCGGCCCGATGCTGCGGAATCCTCCCCACACGGACGTCGGTGGTCAAGCGATTTTTAGCCAAGGGCTTACGTCCGCCGTCGCGTTTTGGGGAACCATGGCGCTCTCGATCCCCGATTTCTCACGGTACGCCAGGAGTCAGCGAGATCAGGTGATCGGGCAGGCCGTCGGATTGCCCGCAACGATGGCGCTGTTCGCGTTCATCGGGGCAGCCGTGACCAACGCGACGTTCGTGATCTTCGGCAGCCGAGTGGCCGACCCCGTCGCGCTGCTCGCCCGCATCGGCGGACCGCTGATGATCATGCTGTCGATGGCTGGGCTCATTGTCGCCACGCTCACGACCAATATCGCCGCCAACATCGTGGCGCCGGCGAACGCGTTTTCGAACATGGCGCCCGACAGGATCACGTTCAAGCAAGGCGCGATGATTACGGCCGTGATCGGCATCGTGATGCTGCCGTGGCGGCTCTATAACAACGCCGCCGCGTACATCTTCACGTGGCTCATCGGCTACGGCGCACTGCTCGGCCCGATCGCGGGGATCATGATCGCCGACTACTTCGTGCTGCGGCGCGGTGAGCTGGTCGTGAACGATCTCTACAAGCGGAACGGCATCTACGAGTATGCGCGCGGGTTCAACTGGCTCGCGATCGGCGCGCTGGCACTCGGCGTGGCGCCGAGCCTGCCGGGATTCGTCGCGGCGCTGCGCGGCTCGCCGGCCTCAGGGGTGTTCGGCGGCATCTATAACTGGGCCTGGTTTGTGGGCTTCCTGATCTCAGCGCTCGCCTACGTTGTCGGGATGCGCACGGGAGCGCGGAGCAGGGAGCGGGGAGCGGTCGGTGTCG
>DAIQBJ010000057.1:0-12930 GCA_036781225.1 Gemmatimonadales bacterium
CCGAAGCGGGATTCCGCTATTTTTTCACCGACGCGCACCAGGCCGCGGCGGGAACACCGCTGAGTGCCTACGAGGATGATCTTCCGATGGGCGCGGAGCGATTCGACCTCCACGGCCGCGCCCGCCGCGCCACGCCATACGCGGGGATCATCGAGAACTCGCCGTACCAGGCGTACCGCGTGTCATCACGGCCGGGCGCCGCCGTCGCGGCGTTGGTGCGCGACCCCGTCGCCTCCGCACAGGTCTGGAGTCGGCACGGCGGGTACCCGGGAGACGGGACGTACCTCGAGTTTCACAAGATCCGCTGGCCGGGCGGACTCAAGCTCTGGCGTGTGACGGGGAATGGCGTCGATCTCGGCGACAAGCAGCCCTACGACCCCACGGCGGCGCGCTGGCGCGCGCGCGACCACGCCAACCACTTTGTCCACCTGCTCGATCGCATCGCGCGAGACGAGGCGCAGGGCGACAGTGCCGGCGGTGGCACCGTCGTCGTGTCGCCATTCGACACCGAGCTGTTCGGCCATTGGTGGTTCGAGGGACCAGATTTTCTCGGCGCGATGTACCGTTCTTTCAATGACGTGGACGTACATCCGACCACCGCGAGTCACCACCTTCGCGAGCGCCCGCCCGCAGCGGCGCTCCAGCTTGCTGCAGGATCGTGGGGGGCGAACGGTGACTACAGCATGTGGCTCAATGATGAGACACTCTGGACGTGGCGACGGCTCTGGCCTCTGGAGCAGAGCTTTTGGAACGCGGTACCGGCGGCGCTCGGCGTGCCGGCTGCGCGCCCGATCCTGGCTCAGGCGGCGCGCGAGCTGCTGCTGGCACAATCCTCAGACTGGCAGTTCATCATCTCGACGGGAGAAGTTGCCGACTATGCGACGCGCCGCTTCAACGGCCACTGCGACGATCTCGAGCGGCTGCTCGCGGCCCTCGCGAACCGCGACGACCTGGAGTCGGGTGTGGCACTCGCCGAGGAGCTGCGGCGGCGCGATGACATCTTCCCGGACGTTCTGCCGATCCTGGAGCGAATCATCAATGATCAATGATCATTGATCATTGGTCATTGGTCATTGTCCTCTCAGTCGTGCCCGCCGATGTACAGGCGGATCATCTTCTCCCAGTAGGGCCAGTCGTGGGACCAGCCGTCCCAGATCCGCAGCGCGTTCCCGATTCCTTTGCCCCACAGGAGGCCGGACATTTCGCGATTGTTCTCGCACGCGGGATCGTGCTCGCCGATCGCCAGGATGATGTCCTGCCGCCGGAATGCGGCCAGGCGTGATGGATCCTGCTCGTGACGCATGAAATCGAATGGGTTGCATGCATATACGTTGGCGTCGGAGTAGCCCCCCGTCAGACGTTTGATGTCGTACGTGCCCGACAGGCCGATGATGCGATTCACGCTGTGCGGATGGCGGAGCCCGAAACACAGCGCGTGATAGGCGCCGAAACTGGCCCCCGCCGCGATCAGAAACGGTGTTGGATTCTTCGATAGACTGAACGGGACGACTTCGTCGCGGAGGTATCGGTCGTATTGCAGATGGCGCCACGCGCGATGGCCGGGATGCACGTGGTCGGGGGCGTACCAGCTTTCCTCGTGCACGTGATGCAGGCAGTAGAGCTGGATCCAGCCACGGTCGAGGTGTTCGCCGAGCACACCGGACCGGTGCATCCAGCGATCCGTCCACTCGGTGAGGGTGCCCAGCGTCGTGGGGAACACAAAGACCCGTGCGCCGGCGTGGCCCAGCACCTGCAACTCCATCTCGCGTCCCAGGGCGGGGCTGCGCCAGCGGTGGCGCTCCTGCTTCATCCCAGGTTGCCGTTTCGCAGCAGAAACGGCAGCGCCTTGCGGAACCGGCGGCCCCACGCCGACTCGTGGTGGCGGCCCTCGCGATCCTCCACCCAGCGCAGCTCGACGCGCGGCTCGTAGCCCTTGTCCACCAGGATATCCCGCAGCCGGCGGGCCAGCGCCACGTGGGCCGGTCCTTCGCGCAGCCCGACGTCGAGATACACCCGTCCCCGCACATGAGGCGCCTGCTCGACGAACTCGAGTATTGCCGCATTGGCGAACCACAACGACGGGCTCAGCGCGGCGGTGAAGCCGAATACCTCCGGATAGCGGAAGAAGGCGTACAGGCTGATCAACCCGCCGAGCGACGACCCGGCGATGCCCGTGTGCGACGCGTCCGCCAGCGTGCGGAATCGCTCGTCGATCAGCGGCTTTACCGTGTGGACCAGGTAATCGAGGTAGCGCTCGCCCTGGCCGCCGCCGGCCTTCGGGTCGACGAACGGCGTGTACTCGTTGATGCGTGCTGTTCCCATGTTGGGAATGCCGACGACGATGGCCTGGAATCCGCGCCGACTCGCCCAGGCGAGCGCGGTCTTCAGACCCCAGTCTCCCGCAAAACTGGTCGCCGGATCGAAGAGATTCTGGCCGTCCTGCATGTAGATGACGGGGTAGCGTGCGTCACCCCGGGCGTACGACGCCGGCGTGTACACGAGGAGGTTGCGGCCATTGGCCGGAACCACCTGAACCGAGCCTTTGTGGGCGCGGGTGCGGGCGCGAGCCTTCCAGCGCAGGAAAAAGCGTGGGTACCGTCGCATTTTCAGCCGCATAATGTAAGTACGCCTGCACCGGTTCCATAGAGCGTTGTGGGGGGTTACCGTACCTCCCCATGCCCGTGGTGTTTTTCGCCGCTCCCATGCTCTCTGAGAACGCGTCGCGCATGATCGCCGCCGTGGTGGCACTGCCCGGCGTGCGGGTCGGCGTGATCAGCCAGGCCCCGCTCGAGGATCTTCCTCCACCGTTGCGCTCCCAGGTCGCGCATTGGCGCGTGCCCGATGTCTTGAACACGGGACAGCTGATGGATGCGGTCACGCAGCTGGAAGCGCGCGTCGGACCGGTCGACCGCTTGATGGGCGCGTATGAGCAGCTGCAGGTGCCGCTCGCCGAGATCCGCGAGCAACGCGGGATCGCGGGCATGCGCGTGGCAGTGGCGCGCAATTTCCGCGACAAGGCCCGCATGAAATCGCTGTTGCGCGAAGCCGGCCTCCCCTGCGCGCGCCACCGGCTGGCGGCGACGCGTGAAGCCGCGGCGGCATTTGCACGGGAGATCGGGTTTCCGTTGATCGTCAAGCCGCCGAGCGGCGCCGGCGCGCAGGCCACGTCGCGCGTCGACGATCTGCCGGCGCTGCTGGCCGCGGTCGATGCCGCCGCGCCGGCGCCGGATCGTCCCGTCCTGCTGGAAGAGTATGTGACCGGCGACGAGCACTCGTTCGAGACGGTGTCGATCGGCGGCCGCGCCGTGTGGCACTCGCTGACGCACTACTATCCCTCGCCGCTCGAGGTGCTGCGCAATCCGTGGATCCAGTGGTGTCTGGTGCTGCCGCGGGAGGTGGAGGAGCCCCAGTATGATGACATCCGCAGCGCGGCGTTCCGCGCCCTGGCCGTGCTGGGGATGGACACGGGGCTCACGCACATGGAATGGTTTCGGCGTCCGGATGGGACGATCGCGATTTCCGAAGTCGCGGCGCGCCCGCCCGGGGCGCAGATCATGACGATTATGTCGCGGGCGCACGATTTCGACGCGGTGGCGGCGTGGGCACGGCTGATGGTGTTCGGCGACTTTGCAGCGCCACCGCGCCAATACGCCGTGGGTGCCGCATACTTGCGCGGCCAGGGCAATGGACGCGTCCGGGCGATTCGCGGCCTCGATCAGGTACAGCACGAGATCGGGTCGCTGGTCGTAGACGCCAAGCTGCCCAGCCCGGGTCAAACGCCCACAGGGAGCTACGAAGGTGAGGGTTTTGTGATTCTGCGGCACCCCGAGACCGCTGTCGTGCAGCGCGCGTTGCAGCGGTTGATTTCGCTGGTACGCGTCGAGCTGGCCTCATGAAACGAGGAAAGGGCGGCGCCATGAACGTCCTCATGGTCTCACCGGGATACCCCACGGAAATCAATTACTTCACCCGTGGATTGGCGGTGCAGGGCGCCCGGGTCTTTGGCATCGGCGATCAGCCGGAGCGTGACCTGCCTGAGCTGGTGCGCCAGCACCTCGCCGGCTATCTGCAGGTGTCTTCGCTGCTCGATGAGGCGGCGGTCGTCAAGCAGGTCGCTGGCTGGAAAGCGGCTCAGCCCATCGAACAGGTCGAGTGCTTGTGGGAACCGGGCGTCATCCTGGCGGCGCAACTGCGGGAGAAATTGGGCGTGAAGGGGCAGGACGTCGCGCAGGCGACCGTGTTCCGCGACAAAGACGCGATGAAGCAGGCGGTTGCGAAGGCCGGCATTCGGACCCCCAAACACCGGCGCGCGACGAATGCGGCGGAGTGCCAGCGCGCGGCGGAGCAGATCGGCTTCCCGGTCATCGTGAAGCCCATCGCCGGGGCCGGCTCGGCTGATACCTTCCGCGTCGACTCTCGGCTCGAGCTCGATGCCGTGCTCGCTCGGCTCGGGCAGGCCCGGGACGTCAATGTCGAGGAGTTCATCGAGGCGGTGGAGTACACGTTCGACACGATCTGCATCAACGGCAAAATCGCCTTCTGGAACATGTGCCTGTACCGGCCTCGCCCTCTGATCGCCCGCCAGGAAGAGTGGATCAGTCCCCAGACGATTGCCTTGCGCGACGTCGAGGCGGATCATCTGAAAGGCGGACGGGAGATGGGACGCGCCGTGCTGAAGGCGCTCGGCTTTCAGACGGGATTCACGCACATGGAGTGGTATCGCAAGGAGAACGGCGAAACCATATTCGGCGAAATCGCGGCCCGGCCGCCCGGCGCGCGAACCGTGGATTGCATGAACTATGCATCCGACATCGATCTCTTCACGGGATGGGCCGAAGCTGTCTTGCACAAACGCCTCAGCGCGCAGTTGGAACGCCGCTACAACGCCGCGATCATCTTCAAGCGTGCCCAGGGCGCGGGCCACATCCGGCACATCGCGGGGCTCGACCGGCTGTACACGCGTTTTGGCCCGCACATCGCAGCGGTGGAGCTGCTGCCGGTCGGCGCGCCGCGGCGGAACTGGCTGTTGACGCTCGTGTCGGATGGCTTTGTGGTCGTGCGCCATCCCGACCTGCAGGCAACGCTGGATATCGCGGACGCGGTCGGTACCGATCTCCAGCTGTACGCCGGTTGAGGACAACGAGGAGCGAACGATGACTGCCAAAGTGGGTCTGATCGTCGGCCGGGAATGGTCCTTCCCGCCGAAGTTCATCGAGGAAGTGAACCGGCGCGACCAGGGGGTGGTGGCGGACTTCGCCAAGCTCGGACCGGCGGCGATGGATACGCCCAGCGATTACGCCGTCCTGGTCGACCGCATCTCTCACGAGGTGCCGTTCTACCGCTCGTATTTGAAGTACGCGGTCCTTCAGGGGGTCACGGTCGTGAACAACCCCTTCATGTGGACCGCGGACGACAAGTTCTTCGGCGCCGCCCTCGCCACCAAGCTGGGCGTCGCGAGTCCCAGGACCCTGTTGCTGCCGAACAAGGATTACATCCCCGCGATCAGCCATCAGGAGAGCCTGCGCAACCTGGTGTTTCCGCTCGATTGGGACGCCGTGGTGAAGCACGTGGGGTTGCCCTGCATCCTGAAGGATGCGCACGGCGGCGGATGGAAGGACGTGTACGTCTGCCGCACCCGGGAAGAGCTGCTCGCCCATTACGACGGCTCCGGCCTGCGGACGATGATCGTCCAGGAATTCATCGACTGGCAGCAGTTCGTCCGCTGCATTTGTCTCGGGCAGCGCGACATCCTTCCCATCCATTACGACCCGAAGGCGCGCAAATACATCGTCGATCCCGAGTACCTGTCGCCCGAGCTCCGCGAGCGGATCATCACCGACTCGCGCACCCTCGTGACCGCGCTCGGCTATGACATGAACTCGATCGAGTGGGCGGTCAGAGACGGTGTCCCCTACGCGATCGATTTCATGAATCCGGCGCCGGACTTCGACATCAACTCGCTCACCCCTGAGTATTTCGGGTGGGTGGTACAGCACATGGCCGACCTGGTGATTCGCCTGGCCAAGCGAAAGACGACGCCACGCAAGTTCCACTGGGAGACGCTCTTTAAGGGTCGCCCCCGGAGCCGGGCCTCCTCGGCATGACGTCGGTGCTGGGGCAGGCGATCAGACACTATCACGAGTCGTTGAGCGATGAGGTGGGGGGCGAATCCCAGGCGATGCTGGATGGCGAGTTGCGTCGCCGCGGGTTGTATTTCGGCGATCGGCCACTCTGTACCGTCCTGCGTCCGCGATTCCTGACCCCCGAGCAGTACCGTCTGCTGCGTGACCGCTGCGCGATCCTGCTGCGGGCGTTCGACCGCGTTTACCGTGCCGCACTCGCGGATGCCGCAGTGCGGCGCCAGTTCGGGCTCGCGGACTGGGAGGAATCCTTGATGGAAAAGGACCCAGGCTTCGCCGATCCCAGCCCCACGTCGCGCATCGATACCTTCTTTCTCCCCGATGAGGGAGTCTTTCACCTCACCGAGTACAACGCCGAAACTCCCGCCGGCGCGGCGTACGGCGATGCGCTGGCGGAAACGTTTCTTGCGCTGCCCGCGATGCGACCGCTGCTGCGCCAATACGATGTGCGCCCACTGCCGGCGCGGCACGGCGTCCTCCAGGCGCTGCTGGCGTCCTATGCGCACTGGAGCGGCGGCAAGCCCTCCGCCCCGCGGATTGCGATTCTCGATTGGCGCGAAGTGCCGACGCACAACGAGTTCGTGCTCTGGGTCGACTACTTCCGCGCGCGCGGGCTCGAGGCGGTGATCGTCGACCCGCGTGACACGGAGCTCGCGCGCGGGCGTCTCGTCGCCGCCGGGGCTGCGGTGGATCTGATCTACAAACGCGTGCTCATCAGCGAGCTCGTGGAGCGCTGCGGCAAGGGCCACGCCGTGATCCGTGCCGTCGAATCCGGCGCGGTGTGCATGGTGAATCCATTCCGCTGTAAGCTGCTGCACAAGAAAGCGAGCCTGGCCGTGCTGAGTGACGAGCGCAACGCGGACCTGTTTCCGGACGACGAGCGCCGGGCCATCGACCAGCACGTCCCCTGGACGCGCATGGTGGCCGAACGCAGCACGCGCTACCGCGGCCGCAACATCGACCTCATGCCCTTCGTCGCCTCAGAGCGCGAACGTCTCGTGCTCAAGCCCAACGACGAGTACGGAGGGAAGGGGATCGTCCTCGGCTGGGAGGTGGACGCGGCCACGTGGGAACGGGCGCTCCAAACCGCACTGGCCGAGCCCTTCGTCGTGCAGGAGCGGGTGCCGATTCCGAGCGAGCCGTTTCCGAGTTTCGTGGACGGCCATGTGGTTCTGGCCGACCGCATTCTGGACGTCAATCCATTCGCGTACCATGGCGCGTACGTGGACGGCTGCCTCTCGCGCCTCTCGTCCGCTGCGCTCGTCAACGTCACCGCCGGTGGTGGCTCGCAGGCGCCGACCTTCCTCCTGGAGCCGCGATGAAGCCCCCGTCCCTCACGTTGGGAATCGAGGAAGAGTATCAGATCATCGATCCCAAGACCCGCGAGCTGAAATCGTACATCACGGAGCTCCTGAGCGGCGATCACCTGGTGCTGACACAGGTCAAGCCCGAGCTGCATCAATCCATCGTCGAAGTCGGCACGAAGGTCTGTAAAACCCCGGCGGAGGCGCGCGCGGAGCTCGTGCGGCTGCGTCGCGACATTCTGGAGCTGGTCGGCAGGCACGGGCTCCGCATCGCCGCGGCTGGCACGCACCCCTTCTCTTCCTGGATCGATCAGGAGATCACCCCGCTCGAGCGCTACCTCGGCGTGCGCGAGGACATGGGGGAGCTGGCGCAGCGCCTGCTGATCTTCGGCACGCACGTCCACGTCGGCATCGAGGATCGCGAGTTCCTGATCGACGCGCTCAACGTGGCGCGCTACTTCCTCCCCCACCTCATGTGCCTCTCGACCAGCTCGCCGTTCTGGTTGGGGCGCAAGACCGGACTGAAATCGTATCGCAGCATCGTGTGGCGCGGGTTTCCGCGCACGGGTGTCCCGCGCCCGCTGCGGGGGTGGAGCGAGTACACCGAGCTCGTGGACGTGCTCACCGCCACCGGCTGCATCCCCAACGGGTCCAAGATCTGGTGGGACGTGCGGCCCAACTGGAACTATCCCACCCTCGAGTTCCGGGTGTGTGACGTGTGCACGCGCGTGGACGAGGCGGTGTGCATCGCGGCGATCATCCAGGCGATCGTGGCGAAGATCTGGCGTTTGCGGCGGGACAACATGACGTTTCGGGTGTATCCCTCCGATCTCATCGAGGAGAACAAGTGGCGGGCGGTGCGGTACGGACTCGACGGACGGCTCGTGGACTTCGGCAAGGGCGTCGAGCTCCCGGCGCGCGAGCTGGTGCGGGAGCTGCTGGTATGGTTCATCGATGACGTATTGGACGAGTTAGGAAGCCGCAAAGAGGTCGAGTACGCGTTCCGGATTCTCGACGAGGGCTCGAGCGCGGATCGTCAGCTCGCCACATTCAGTCGGACGAACGATTTCAAGGCCGTCGTCGATCAGGTGATCGCCGAGACGGCGGAAGGACTGTAATTGCCGGTCATCGGTATCACGACTCAGACGCTGGAAGCAATCCCCGACCAGCTGCCGCGCTGCTGGATCATGAGCCAGCGCTACGTCCAGGTACTCACGTCGGCGGGCGCCATCCCGTGGGTCATTCCGCTGCTGGAAGGCAACGAAGCGGCGCTGCGCAGCATCTACGAGCGACTCGACGGCCTCTTTCTGCCGGGCGGCGTGGATGTCGATCCGGCGGCGTATGGTGAGCCACGCACGACCCTGTGCGGCCGAACCGACCCGGCGCGGGACTGGACCGAGGTGCTCCTGTCGCGCTGGGCGCTGGCCGATCGCAAGCCCGTGCTCGCGGTGTGTCGCGGCGCGCAACTCATCAATGTGGCCGTGGGTGGCTCACTGTATCAGGATGTCGCGGCGCAACACCCCGATGCGATCAAGCACGATCATTTTCCGGTGGGCGGCCGACGACGCGACGAGCTGGCGCACGAGGTACACCTCGCGCCGGGATCGCGCCTCCAGCGCCTGCTTGGCACCGCATCGCTCGCCGTGAACAGCATGCACCACCAGGGTATCGCGCGCCTCGCCCCGGGACTCGTTCCGGTCGCCACCTCGCCCGACGGTCTCATCGAGGGCGTGGAGGCCGCCAACGGGCAGTTTCTGATCGGCGTGCAGTGGCACCCCGAGGACCTCGTCGATGTCGACGCGCGCATGGCGCGGCTGTTCGCGGCGTTCATCGACGCGGCTCGGCGCGCATGACGCGCTGCGGGACCGTGGTGCTCGCCGGCCGGCCCAACGTCGGCAAGTCCACGTTGCTCAATGCGCTCGTCGGCGAGCACCTCGCCATTGTGTCGCCCAAACCGCAGTCGACGCGGCTGCCCGTCGTCGGTCTGCTCACCAAAGACGACACGCAATACATCTTCACCGATTCCCCCGGCCTCCTCGAGCCCGAGTACCAGCTCCACGAGGCGATGCGGGCTGCCGCGCTGCGCGCGATCGACGATTCCGAAGTGATCGCTTACCTCCATCCGCTCAGCGAATACCCTGCGCCACCGCTCGCGAGTGTGGCGGGGCTCGCGCGGACGCCGCGTGCACCGGTCGTGACGGTGTACACCAAGGCGGACCTTGCAGCGGCGCATCCGGACACGCTGGCGGTATCTGGGACGACCGGAGCGGGGCTCGACGCGATGCTCGCGGCGTTGCGCGAAAGGCTCCCGGAAGGCCCGTTCCATTACAATCCCGATGAGCTCGCCACGCAGCCGATGCGGTTCTTTGCCGCCGAATTCGTCCGTGAAGCGGCGTTCGAGCAGCTTCATGAAGAGCTGCCCTATAGTGTCGCGTGTGAAATCGATGAGTTTCGGGAAGGTGCCGAGCCGGTATATATTCGGGCCGTATTGTACGTCGAGCGCGACAGTCAAAAGGGCATCGTCATTGGCGAGGGCGGTCGCACCATCAAGGCGCTCGGCGCAGCGGCGCGCGCCAAGATCGAGGCGCTGCTGGGGCAGCGCGTGTTTCTCGATCTGCATGTGAAAGTGCTTCCCAAATGGCGGCGCGACG
Organism: Gemmatimonadales bacterium; assembly: GCA_036781225.1. Taxonomy (GTDB): domain Bacteria; phylum Gemmatimonadota; class Gemmatimonadetes; order Gemmatimonadales; family GWC2-71-9; genus 20CM-2-65-7. The sequence continues at coordinate 10,096 of DAIQBJ010000057.1, forward strand.
AACCTTCCCTCAAACGGTTGGGGTACGCCACCTCATGAGCCTGGCACCAGACCTGCTCGACATTCTCGTCTGCCCCAAGTGCAAGGGGCCGCTCGAGCACCGCACCACACCCGCCGAGTCACTCGTCTGTCATAACTGCCGGCTGATGTACGCGGTCGAGGACGACATTCCCATCATGCTGATCGATGAGGCGAAAGCCTTCTGAGGGACGGGCGGGCAGGCGCGCGGGCGGGCGACGGCTCGCCCTTCTTGTCTTCCTGACCGCCAGCCAGCCGGGTCGCCTGCCGGCGCAGGAGCAGCCGCTGAACGCGGGCGCACTGTTCCTCGTCTTTCCAGTCGGCGCGCAGGCGGTCGGCATGGGGCAAACCGCGACGGCGGCGTCGGGACACGGTGAGGCGGCATTCTGGAATCCCGCCGGTCTCGCGACCATGTCCGACGATGAATTTGCGCTGCACAGCGCCACGCTCGTCGCGGGCAAGAGTCACGTCCTCGGCGCCTACTTCCCGTCGCGGGGCATTGGCGTGCTGGGCGGGGCGGTGTACCTCGTCGACTACGGCGATCTCGATCGCACAGATCAAAACGGCAATACCATCGCACGGATCGCGCCCCGCAACTTTGAATTCATCGCATCCTACGCGACGAGCCTTGCGGGCTCGTTCGTCTTGGGCCTGAGCTACAAACTCGTGGAATTTCGGGTCGACTGCAGTGGCGATTGCCGCGACTTTCCCACCGGCACCGGCGCCACTCACGCGCTGGATCTGGGCGGCCAGTTCAGCGTGGGGCCGGGCGGTCCGCTGCGCATCGGCGTGGCGCTGCGCAACGTCGGCTTCCGGCTGCAGGTACAAAACCAGGCGCAGGCCGATCCACTGCCCGCCCGCCTCGCGATCGGAGCGTTGTATGAGGTTCACTTCCGTCCCGCCGAAGGTGCCACCCTCGATAAAGCGTTCGATTTGAAGCTCGCAGCCGACGTCGACAGCCCCTGGGGACAAGGCGGGCAATCGGAGACGCGACTGGGTTTCGACGTTGGGTACCAGAAGCTGGTGCGCGTCCGGGCGGGCTATGCCTTCGTGCAGGATGGGCTCAGCGGACCCAGCGTCGGGCTCGGCATCGAGAGCGGCTCGCTCGGCGTGGATCTAGCGCGCGCCTTCCTCACAGGATCGGACCTGCAGGCCGACAGCCCGACGTTCTTTTCATTTCGAGTGACATTTTAATGAAGGGCCGCGCGGCACGCGTTGCCTGCGCCGCGCTGCTGACAGCGGTTCACCTGGCGGCGCAGCGCCGGGACAGCAGCGCCGTCGTGCCCGACAGCGTCCCGTCGGCCAGTCTGTGGGTCCGCCCGCTCGCGTCGCTGCTCGTGCCCGGGACGGGACAGTTGATGGCGCATCAGGATCGCGGCGCGGTGTATCTCGCGGCTGAGATCTATCTCGTTGCGCGCTTCGTGCAGCTCGACCACGAAGCGACGCGAGAAGCCACGCGGTTCCAGGCGCTCGCCTTCAACGTCGCACGCGCGCCGTACCTGCCGGAGAAGAAAGACACGGTGTTCGAGTATTACGAGCAGATGGAGCGATTTCCGGAGAGCGGCTTCTACGACGGCGATCCCGGACCGGCGTTCGCTCCCGAGACCGATACGCGGACGTACAACGGCTCGGTATGGCTGCTGGCGCGCCGCACCTTCTGGTCGGACCCCAATGTCCCGCCCGACCCGATGTCCCAGCCATACATCAACGCCCTGGCCTTCTACTGGAATCACGCCATCGGCCCTGGATACCAGTGGAGCTGGCGCGATCACTCCCTCGAGCACGAGGAGTATCGCTCAGCGATTCGCCGGAGCGACAACGCGTATCGCAGCGCGCAGAACCAGATCGGCCTGCTCCTCGCCAATCACGTGTTGAGCGCGGTCGACGCGTTGATTTCCGCCCGCCTGGCGGCTGCCGCCGGGCGGCCGGCCGAGCTGCATAGCCTGGTCGGGTGGGGGCGCGCGCAAGTGGCGATCACTTTCCCATTCTAGGACGGTCATGAGCTGGCTTACACAACCCGAGGCCTGGGTCGGTCTGCTCACGTTGACGCTGCTCGAGATCGTGCTCGGCATCGACAACATCATTTTCATCTCGATCCTCGCGGGAAAGCTGCCGCGAGAGCAGCAAGGCAGAGCCCGCCGGATCGGACTGGTGGGCGCGATGGCGACGCGCATCGCACTGCTCGCCGCGCTGGCCTGGATCATTCGGCTGACCGCGCCGCTGTTTCAGGTACTGGGGCGCCCGATCTCCGGCCGGGATTTGATCCTGATCGCGGGTGGTCTGTTTCTGCTCGCCAAGAGCACACGCGAGATTCACGACGGGCTCGAAGGCGAGGAGGATCGGTCCGGCAAGAAAGTGCGCGCGTCGCTGTGGCGGGTGGTCGGGCAGATCATGCTGCTCGACATCGTCTTCTCGCTCGATTCGGTGATCACCGCAGTAGGAATGTCGCGCCATCTGGCGGTCATGATTACCGCGGTGGTCCTCGCCGTCGGGGTCATGATGATCGCGGCCGAGCCGATCAGTGATTTCGTGCACCGGCATCCCACCATCAAAATGCTGGCGCTGAGCTTCTTGCTGCTCATCGGCGTCTCGCTGATCGCCGATGGACTGGGACAGCACATTGCGAAGGGCTACATCTACTTCGCGATGGGATTCTCGGTCTTCGTCGAGATGCTGAACATCCGCATACGCTCGCGCACGTTGCCGGTGAGAATCCGCGACGCATAACAAGGTTCAATTGACACGAGAGGCGACGAGGCCTAAGTTTAGGCGGTTTCTACCCTTACGAGAGGAGTAAGGTGCGGTCGCGCCAAGCCAT
>DAIQBJ010000058.1:0-12918 GCA_036781225.1 Gemmatimonadales bacterium
CCACCGCGCGCTACGGCGGCAACACGCCATGTGTCGCCGTTGAAGGCGCGGGGGGCGAACTGGTCGTACTCGACGCCGGCACCGGGATCCGGGCGCTGGGGCTCGAGTTGGTAGCGAAGCAGAATGGCGCCGCGAAGGTCGAGATTCTGCTCTCCCATGCGCATTGGGATCACATCCAGGGATTGCCGCACTTCAAACCGTTTTTCGCACCGGGGAATACGGTGCGCATCTGGGGATCGCGGCAAGGCACGACGTCCCTGGAAGCGATCCTGCGGCAGCAGATGGATCCAGCGGTGTTTCCGGTGCCGCTCGACGCGTTGTCGGCCCAGCTGACGGTGCAGCAGGTGGACACGGACGACTTCTCGATCGGCGAGTTCCGGGTCCGGACGATCAAGCTGCGCCACCCGGGAACGACATTGGGATTCCGGCTCACTCCGGTGAAAGCGAGCGGGCCGAGCATGGCATACGTGACGGACAACGAATTGGGCAGCGGCGGGCGGTATGAAGTGCCGGGGAGCTGGCGGCGGGGTTTCGTGGCGTTTCTCAAGGGCGTCGACCTGCTCATTCACGACGCGATGTACACGCCCAAGGAGCTGGAGCAACACCGCGGCTGGGGGCATTCGACCTATGAAGAAGCGGTGACGCTCGCCCAGGATGCCGGCGCGAAGAAGCTCGTCCTGTTCCATCACGAACCCGAGCACGGCGACAAGGAAATGGATGCGCTGGTGGCGGCCGCCCGCAAATTCGCGAAATCGCGCGGCGAACCGCTCCAGGTTGTCGCCGCGCAAGAAGGCATGAGAGTGACCCTGTGACTCGAGGAGTAGCTATGCGCGCGCGCGCCGTCCTGACGGTGTTGAGCCTCGTTCCGGTCCTCCTGGGAGCGCAACAGCGCGGCCAGGACACCCGGCCCGGCATCGCCGTGCTGCCGTTCACCAATGGCGGCTCCTACGGGCAAGCCAAGGAAGACTTCGATGCGCTGGAACGCGGGATCGCGGGCATGCTGATCTCCGAATTGCAGCGCAATCCGGCTGCCCGGGTCGTGGAGCGCGACCAGATCGCTCAGCTGCTGGGCGAGCAGAATCTCGGAGCGCAGGGCCGCGTCGACTCCGCCACGATCGCCCGCGTCGGGAAAGTGACCGGAGCGCGGTACATGGTCATGGGCTCGTTCATCGATTTCTACGGTGACTTCCGGATCGATGTCCGCCTGGTGAATACGGAGACGACGGAAATCGTAAAGACCGAGTCCGACCGGGCGCAGCGGGACCATCTCTTCGACCTGATCCGCACCGTCTCCGAGCGCCTGATGAAGGACGCGAATCTGCCGCCGCTCGAGCGTCGCGCGAACGATCAGCGCTCGGAACGGAAGATTCCCACGGAGGCGCTGACCTACTACTCGCGCGCCCTGCTGTATCAGGATCGCGGCCAGAAGGAAAAGGCCGCGGACATGTTCATGCACGCCATCCAGATCTTCCCCGAATACGCTGAGGCGCAGGAAGGCCTGCAGCGGGTCAAGCAGTCCTAACGGGTCCCTCGCCCTTGCGCCGTCTCGGCACGGCAGCGGCGTGAGATATCTTCTGCTGCATCCGCCGATGTGGCGGCCCGACGCCGTTGCACCTGCGCTCACGAGCGCGCAGGTGGAGGCCCGCCCCGTGCGGCAACTCCGGGATCTCGCCGTCGAAGACCGGCCCACGGTGTTTCTGCTCGACGCCGAGAGCCGCTCCGCGTTCCCCGTGGACGTGCTGCGCGCCTTCGTGGACGCCGGCGGCGCCATCGTCGCGCTGGGCCGCAACGGTGAAACCGACGTTCCCGACGGACTCCCCACCGAGTTCTTGTCGGGATTCCTGACGCAGCCGGCGAGCCCGCGCGGCCTCCTCGTCGCGATTCGCGCCGGCTTTCGCGAGGCCGCGGCCCGGGCGGAGACGGCGCGCGCCCGGGGCGAAGCGGCGCAGCGCTCGCGCGAAATCGGCGAGCTCACACGCATCGGCGTCGCGCTCGGGACTGAGCGCGACCTCAAGACGCTGCTCGAGTTGATTCTGACGCAGTCGCGCCGCATCACGCAGTCGGACGCCGGCAGCCTGTACCTCGTGGAACACAGCGACGAGGGAACGAAGCGGCTGCGCTTCCGGCTGGCGCAGACGTACTCGAAACCCGAGGCACCGTTCGTCGAGTTCACGATCCCGGTCGACCGCACCAGTCTCGCCGGGTATTGCGCCGTCACCGGCGATCCGCTCGTCATCGACGACGCGTACTTCCTGCCGCCGGATGTTGAATACACGATCAACCGCTCGTTCGACGAGCGGTACGGCTACCGCACCAAGTCGATGCTGGTGATCCCGATGAAGGATCACAAGAACGAGATCATCGGCGTGCTGCAGCTCATCAATCGCAAGCGTAACCTCGAAGCGGTCCTGGCCACGTCGAACGACGTCGACCAGCAAGTCATCCCCTACTCCAAGCGGACCGTCGAGTTGGTCACCGCCCTCGCCGGTCAGGCCGCCGTCGCCATCGAAAACAGCCGGCTCTACGAGGACATCGAGAAGCTGTTCGAGGGCTTCGTGCTCGCCGCGGTCCACGCCATCGAGCAGCGCGATCCGACGACCTACGGCCACAGCGGGCGCGTCGCCGGGATGACCGTGAGCCTCGCGGAAATCGTCGATCGGGCGGGCGACGGACCATACCGGTCCATGCGGTTTTCCCGCGAGCAGCTGAAGGAGATCCGGTACGCGGCCCTGCTGCACGATTTCGGGAAGGTCGGCGTGCGCGAGCAGGTACTCGTGAAAGCCAAGAAGCTCTACCCGTCGGACCTGGGGCTGGTCCGTCATCGCCACGCCTTTATTCGCCGCACCGCGGAGCGGGAATTCTGGCGCAAGCGCGCGGAGTTCCTCGAGGCGAACGGCAAGACAGGCTATTTCGGATTCGTGAAGGAGCTGGAGGACGTGCACCAGCAGGAGCTGCAGGCGCTGGACCGTTTCCTGGAAATCGTGCTGAAGGCCAACGAGCCGACGATCCTGCCCGACGGCAGCTTCGAGGAGCTGAAGGCGTGGTCACAGCGCACCTACCTGGGACTCGACGGCGTGACGGAGCCGTTCCTCTCAGCCGATGAGATGCGCTACCTGACCATCCGCAAAGGGAGTCTCGACGATGCGGAGCGGCATGAGATCGAGAGCCACGTCACGCATACCTTTCAGTTCCTGCAGCGCATCCCGTGGACGAGCGAGCTGCAGCAGATCCCGCTCATCGCCTATGGGCACCACGAGAAACTGGATGGCCGCGGGTATCCGCGGCGGATCACGGGAGAGGCGATCCCGATTCAAACCCGCATGATGACGATCAGCGATATCTACGACGCGCTGACCGCCCAGGACCGGCCCTACAAGCGCGCCGTGTCCAGCGATCGCGCCATCGACATCATGACCAATGAAGTCCAGGACGGCCAGCTCGACCGTGACCTCTTCACGTTGTTCATCGAAGGCAAAATCTTCCAGCGGCCGGCGGCGGAGGCTGTGAGCCCTTAGGAAAACAGCAGCTTGAGCGACACCAGCATCAGGAATCCGCCGAATAACTTCCGCAACGTCACATCCGGAATCGATCCGGCGAGTCTCGCTCCGAAGTACGCGCCGATCAACAGGCCGCCCGCGACGACCGCCGCGTATCCCCAGTCGACCTGTTGTCGCTTCGCATACTGCAGCACGCCGAGCAGGCCGACAGGCAGGAGCAGCGCGGCGAGCGACGTTCCATGCGCCGTGTGCTGCGGCATCTTGGTGAGGAAGACGAGGCCGGGGATGATGACGACAGCTCCACCGACGCCAAACAAGCCCGACACAACCCCCGCGAGCAATCCCAGCACCGATACCAGAGCCCACGTCATACGGTGTTTCCTTTCCCCCAGCCGCCACCGCCCGGGGTTTCGATTCGGAGGATGTCCCCCGCTGCGAGTCGCAGCGTGGTCTTCGAAGGAAGTGTCTCGCCGTTCAACGCATTGATTCCGGGCTGCCCATCAGACCCGCCTGCATTGCCCGCGGGTCCGTGGCGGCGGCGCTCGGTGAGCAGCGTCGCCTCCATCGGGGCGAGGGCTTCAAACTCGCGCACCACGCCATCGCCACCAGTCCAGGCCCCGGCGCCGCCGCTGCCTGCGCGCCGGGCATACGTCCGCACTCTCAGCGGGTGCTCCAGCTCCAGCACTTCGATCGGCGTGTTGCGCGTGTTCGACATCCCGACGTGCACGCCCGAAGGCCCGTTCGCCCCTCGACTGGCACCCTGGCCCCCCCCGATCGTCTCGTAATAGGTCCACGTTTCCCGTTGCCCGTTACCCGCTTCCCGCAGCCCGCCAAACGTCACGTTGTTCATCGTTCCCTGCCCTTGCGCGGGAACGACCGAGCCGCCGGCCGCGAGCGCGCGAAACACGGTGTCCGCGATTCGCTGCGACGTCTCGACATTCCCCGCAGCGACGGCACTGGGCGGCCGCGCGTTGACCAGGCAGCCGGCCGGCGCGGTCACGCGAATCGCGCGGGACACACCGCCGTTCATCGGCACATCATCGGACAACAGCGTGCGCACTACGAACAACACCGCCGAGCGCGTCACGGCGATCGGGCAGTTGACGTTCCCCGGCGCCGCGCCGCTCGTTCCGGTGAAGTCGGCGTGAAACGTGCCGTCCCGAATCCTGATCGTCACACAAATCGCGAGATCCTCGGCGGTGACGCCGTCGCCTTCGAGGTAATCGGTGGCCACAGCGTCCACCGCCATCGTTTGCAGCCGCGCCCGGGTGCGGCGCTCGGCGTAATCGAGCAGCTCCCGCGCTGCCTCGCGCAGCGCGGTCCAGCCGTGCCGGCGAGCGAGCGCGCGGAGACCGTCGGCACCGCGCTCGACTGCCGCGCGCTGCGCGGCGAGGTCGCCCCGCCGCATGTGGGGCGTTCGCACATTCGCGAGCACCAAGTGCTCGAGCTCGGCCGTGAGTCGCATCGGCGGAATAATGAGCCCCTCCTGATACAGCTCGCGCGCACCGGCCGGCATGCTCCCGGCCGTCATCCCGCCCACGTCCGAGTGATGTGCCCGGACGACGCTGTAGCCGCCCACGGCGCCGTCGGCATCAATCGCGCCGATCAGCGTGAGATCGGGGAGATGGCTCCCGCCCGAGTACGGATCGTTCAGCAAGAAGAGCTCACCGGGCACCGGGTCGAGTCGTCGCACAGCGGCGACGGCATCCGCGAGCGCGCCAAGGTGCACCGGAATGTGCGCCGCCTGCGCGATCATCTCGCCGTCGGCGTCGAACAACGCGGCCGACGCGTCACGCCGCTCACGGATGTTGGGCGAGAGCGCGCTGTGCACGAGCACGAGCCCCATTTCCTCGGCCACCGACGCGAAGGCGTGGGCCATCACTTCGAGACCGACGGCGTCGAGCCTCATAGACGCTCCACAATCACGGCGCCGGATGGATGGACGACGCCACGCCAGCCTGGCTCGATGAGTCCCGTCGCGTCGGGCCCCGCCAGGATCGCCGGCCCGTTCAGCGGATGGCCGCCGGCACGTTGCTCACCCAGGGGCCAAACATCGGCGCGCACCCGCTTGCCGTCGCGCGTCACGATCATGCGTCGACCGCTGCTCGAGATGCCCACGCCGGCCGGTCGCCCCAGGGCTGATGCCTGCGGCGCGGCACGCTCGGCCACCACGCGGAGATTCACCAGCTCGACCGATTCCCCCCTCCCGTCTCCCCCGCCGCTATGGCCGTGCCGTGCACGATGCGCCGCCCGGAAGGCCGCGCCGAGGAGGGTTGGATCGTCGCGCAGCGCCGGGACGGTGATTTCATAGCCCTGCCCTGCAAAGCGACAGTCGACGAACCGGGTCAGGGTCGCGTTCGGTAAGGCCGCTGCTGCCGCCCCGAGCAGCGGCTGGAACGCATCGGTAAGCGCGACGGGGGTCAGCTCGGCAAGGGGCCGATGCAGCGACGCGATGACCGCCATGCGCTCGGGAGCCACCGCCAGGCCGAGCGCGCTGAGGACCCCGGGATGAGGCGGGATCACCACCCGCGACATGCCGAGCGACTCGGCGAGCGCGCAGCCGAACAGTGGTCCGGCGCCGCCAAACGGCAGCAGCGCCATGCCCCGCGGATCGATGCCGCGGGCCACACTCACCCGCTTCAGCGCGCGCGCCATCACCGCCGTAGCGACCTGCACAATCCCGGCCGCCACCTCGCAGATGTCGTGCGCCGCGCGGTTTCCCATCGCGCGTCCGAGCCCGGACAACGCGCGCTCGGCGGCGGCGCGATCCAGACGAACCGAATCGGCGAGCACGTAATCGGGATCGAGCCATCCCAGCACCAGGCATGCGTCGGTGACCGTCGGCTCAGTGCCGCCCCGACCGTAGCAGGCCGGCCCGGGCTCGGCTCCCGCACTGCGCGGCCCGACGCGCAGCGCACCCCCTTCGTCCACCGCCGCGATACTGCCACCGCCGGCGCTCACCGTCTCGATCAGAATGGCCGGCAATGCCAGCGGCACGCCCGCGATCACCTCGGCTCCCTCGCTCAGGGCAACTCCGCCGGTTACCAGACTGGCATCGGCGCTCGTTCCCCCCATGTCGAGTGTGAGGAGGTCGCGAGCACCGACGGCGGTGCCGACCAAACCGGCGCCGACCACGCCGCCGGCAGGTCCCGATAGTGCCAGGCTCGCCGCCCGGCCCGCCGCCTGTTCGGGTGCCAGCGTTCCTCCACTCGATGTCATGATCGTCAGCGACTGCACGCCGAGGGCCCTGGCCGCCGCCGCGGTCCTGGCGATGTACGACGAGACCTTGGGACGCAGGTAGGCCTCAGCCGTCGTCGTGCTGGTGCGCTCGTACTCGCGGAAGACGGGAAGCACTTCGTGACTCGCAACGACGGGGATGCTCGGAAGGGCCTCGCGCAGCCCTTCGGCCAGGCGGCGCTCATGCTCCGGATGACGGAACGCAAACAGCAGCGCGATCGCCACCGCCTCGGGCTGCCGGTCACGCGCGGCCGCGGTCACGCGAGCGATCTCCGCATCGGAGAGCGCGAGCACGGCGCCACCCGGCCCCATCCGCTCGCGCGCACCGATCACATCGTCACGCCTGACGAGCGGCGGCGGATGGTCGCGAGCCAGGTCGTACAGCGCGGGCCGGTCCTGCCGCCGCAACCACAGCAAATCTTCGAACCCGGCGGTCGTGACGAGGACCACGCGAGCTCCGCGCCGCTCGAGCAGGGCGTTGGTGGCGACGGTCGTGCCGTGGACGAGCACGTCAATGGGGACGGGCCCCTTCCCCAACGCATCGAGCGCCCGAAGCATCCCGACGCTGGGATCGTCGGGCGTGCTCGCGACCTTGCGAATGTCGAGCGTGCCGTCGGGCCTGACTGCGACGAGATCGGTGAACGTCCCGCCGACGTCCACGCCGACGCGCGTCATGGCGCGAAACGGCGCTGCACGATCAGAGCGATGCCGGCCACCGTGAGCACCACGACCACGGTGCCGACCCAGTCGCCCAGGCGCACATAGAGTGGAATCACGTCACTGGTGCGCAACACGCCGGCAAGCGACGCCGCCTCATTGAGCTTGGTGGCGGCGTACGCTCTGCCGAGCGGGTCCACGAACTCGGAGATGCCCGAATTCGCGGCACGGGCGACACCCATGCGTGTCTCGATGGTGCGCAGCACCAGGTGCGACGCGTGCTGCGCCGGCGCGCTCGTATTCCCGAACCAGGCATCGTTCGTGACATTGATGAAGAAGTCCGCACCGTGCGCCCGATACTCCCTGGTCGCGTTCTCAAACGCCGATTCATAGCAGATGACGACGCCGAACTTGCCGACCGGCGAGGAGTAGACCGGCGATGTCTTCCCAGGCTGAAAGCCCCCGGACCAGCGTGCCAGCCCTGGAATCGCGCGGAACAGCCGCACCGGGACGAATGGCACGCGCTCCGTCACCGGGACGAGGTAGTGCTTGGCGTAAATCGGATAGCGGCCTCGGTCTCCCGTCGAGTCGTAGTAGAACGCCGCGTTGAATATGCGGAAGCCCACGCCGTGCGGTGGGCCTTCTGGCTCCGCGTTGAGGCCGCCGGTCATCAGCGGCACACGATGCTCCGCGACGAAGCGGCTGATCGCGGCATCCCACTGCGGATGGTCCAGGAAGTATCCAGGGATCGCAGCTTCTGGCCATACCAGCAGCTGTGGTTTGGGAGACCCGGCCAACAGCCCGCGCGACAACGAAACCAGCGCGCTCATCGCACTGTCGGCATGCGCCGGATTCCACTTCTCGCTGAAGGCCTCGTTGGGCTGCACCATGCCGATCACACCGACATCGCGGATTGGCAGGGTTTTCATGCGCCACAGACCGTATCCAAGGGCAAGCGCCACCGTCGCGAGCACTGGGCCGAGTCGACGCACCACGGACCACGCACCACGCACGTCTATCGCTGTCTCGAGGATGACGACGTTACACCACGCCAACCACAGCGTCACGCCGCGCGCCCCCGCGATATCCGCCCACTGGATCAGCACCGGTGCGTCCGCCAGCGATGTGCCCAGTCCGAGCCAGGGAAAGCGGACGTCGCCGAGGTGCCCGACCAGCCATTCGAGCGCCGTCCACGCCACGGGAAACGCCACCCAGAGCGGCACTCGCGGCGCCGCCAGGCGAATCCGCGCGACAAACGAGAACATCAGCCCCGTGAGCAACCCCAGGACGGCGATGGTCGCGAAATAGCCGAGCGCGGAGAATGGGGTGAAGTGCCAGAGCGCGACCACCATCCAGTACAGGACCAGCGCGTTGGTCACGAGGCCGTACCACCAGCCCCAGCGAAACGCCTTGCGGTAGTCGTTGTCGAGGATTGCCTGCCTGACCAGCAAGACGGCGGGGGTGATGGCGAGAAAACTCAAAGGGGGCAGCGGGAACGGCGGATAGCTGGCGGTGAGCGCAATCGCGCCAATCACCACAAGCAACAGCAGACGACGGCGGCTCACAACAAGACGTCGCGCCCTTCGTCGGCCGACCGATAGACCGCGTCCAGCACGCGTTGCAGCGCGAGCTGATCGCGCGGCGGCGGCGCATTGACGTCGCCCTTGACCACCGCGAGGAAATACATCCACTCGGCCCGATACGACTGGGTGAACTGCGTCTCGCGGCCGATCGCGCCGGTCGGCGTGACATCGACCACGGCGCCGTGCTGCTCCCGGAACATGCGGAGCGGCTGAATCATCGCCGAACCGCGCGCGCCCAGGATGTCGAACCAGAACCGCTCCCCCTCGCCCAGATGCCGCCAGCTCACATCGACGGCGATCGAAACGCCGTTCTCGAGCACCAGGAGGGCCGAGCCCATGTCCTCCACACCGTCCTTGCTGCCGCGGGTGAGGTGCGCGGAAATGCGTTTCGGCGCCGACCAGCCGGCCAGCCACATGCCGAGGTCGATGAGCGGCAGGCCCAGGTCGAGCATCGCGCCGCCGCCCGCTTCGTTGCGGCGCAACCGCCAGCCGAGCATCTGGCGTGCCGGCTGGAACGTGTACCAGCCGCCCCGCACCGCCTGCAAACCGCCGAGATCCCCGCCCCCGAGAAAGCCGCGCACCGCCTGCACGTCCGAACGGAACCGATGGTTCATGCCGACCATCACGCGTTTGCCGTATTTGTCACTCGCCGCCAGCACACGCTCGACGCCGGCGACGTTCAGGGCGAGAGGCCGCTCGCAGAGCACATGCACACCGGCCGCCAGCGCCGACGTCACGTGAATTTCATGCAGGTGATTGGGCGTGCAAATCACCACGACATCGACGTTCCCGTAGCGGAGCACCTCCTCGATGTCGTCGTAGGTGTCCTTCACATCGAATCGTCCGGCGAGGGCCTGCGCCTTCCCCAGGTCGTTGTCGCAAATCGCCGCGACCTCGACTCCCCCGAGGCGACGCAGGACGGGCAGGTGAGCAACCTGGGAAATCGCTCCGGCCCCGATGACTCCGATGCGGATGGGATCGGTCACTTACTCTTGCCGGTTCCTTTGTTCCGGCCCGCGGGCAACCGGTACATCACGCCGGTTCGCAGGCTCGCGGTCTGCAAGCCGCTCGACAGCACGCCGCGCGCGTCCACGGTAAACCGAAAGGCGGGCGTGAGATTGAACTCGAACCCCACCGTGCCGTTCAGTCCCGCGGTCACGACATCGAGCGCGTCCTCCACGAACGTGCCGTTGATCGCCGAGCCGCTGCCGTTGCGGAGATGGATGCTCACGCCGGTCCCCATGTAAGCGGTGATGCCGTGTCCCTGCGGGAAGACATACTGAAAGTCGACGTCGCCGATCACATCGCTGAGATTGATGGTCCCGAGTCTGATGGTATCGTCACCCGACGGATCGATGACGATGCTATCCAGCGCCCGCTCGAACCGAGTCAACGTCTCCTGATCGAAATGCGAGTGAAAGTACGAGAGGCCGAGCAGCAGCCGCACGCGCGGCGCGATGCTGCCGAAGTCGAACCGCACGCCGCCGACCGTAGCGCCGGTGAGCTGTGTCGCGCCAAGCACGCCGACGTCGAGCTGGATGCCCGAGAGGCGCAGGTTGTCGTAGGAGAATTCGTTGAGGACACCTTGGGCGGCCGCGCGGGCGGGCGCACTGGCGGGTACCAAGAAACCAAGGAGAATGGCGAGCCTGCCGCCCGCCCTAATAGAGCTTCTCAATTTTCGTCCCCGGAAAGTAGGTCGTCAGTATCGTGCGGTAATCCTGCCCAGCCCTCGCCCGGCCGATCGCGCCCCACTGGCACATCCCGACCGCATGTCCCGATCCCGCCCCCGCCGCCACGACGCGGGCGACCTCGCCGTTGGCTTTCGAGACCGTCAACTGGAATGCCGTGCTGGAGAGCAGACGATCCGCTTCAGGCCGGAGTACGGACCGCACATCGGATCCCGGTATGCGGATGTCGCCGCGCTCGAACACGATTCGCAATTCGCCGACGCGTCCCGATCGCGTGGTGCGACTCACTGTGACGTCCGTGATGCGCTGCATCCCATCGCCGGACAACGGCGTGACGCTGGGCAGCGTTCGCGACAATATAGCGCGCAGCTTCGTGCCGTCCCATTCTTCGCGCCAGCGAAACCGTGGTGAAATGTCACAGTAGAAATGGCCACCGCCCCGATCGTCCGAGACGGGACGCAAATAGGGACGGCTCTGGGCCGTCGCAAACGCCTCCTCGACGCCCGCGGTGCTGAATCCGCACGTCGAATGGAAGTAGGCCTCGATCACCGCGCCGTCGTAGCGCAACACCTGCCCCGCGGTCGTGCGGACCGCGCTCCAGACCTGGGGCGTCTCGACGGCAACGCCCAGATACACCTGGTCGCGCGTGTCGGCGTAGGCGTCGAAACCCAGCGACTCCCACCGGCCGCGATTTTTCAGCGCGAAGCTGCGGGAGACCACCGCCTGGGCGAGCACTGCGGCTGCTTCGTCGGCGCGCCGAGCTCCGATCTCCGGACCCACCACGCCCGCGACATAGCTCTCGAGTCCCAGGCGATTCACGACCGTCAGACCGCCGCGACCGGAGAAGATGTTGATCCGGCCGCGATAGCGGCGTCCATTCGCGACGAGAAACCGGTTCTCCGTCACGTTGACGACCGCAATCCCGCGCAACGCGTCACTGCGCGTGCTGTCGGATTTGACGAGCCGCACCCGCGATGCATCGGCCGAGTCGGGAATGACCACCCAGCGCATACCGGCGGGGATCGAACCGACCGGCACACCGCTGGTCGCATCGCTGACGAAGAGCTCGCCGCCCTCCGCGCCGCCGAGCGACGCATAGGCCGCACCGACCGCCAGGCCCACGCGCAGCTCCGGCTCTCCACTCGGCGCGGGCGGGGGGGGGCCCGAGGGCTGCCCTCCGCCCGGGCAGGCGAGCGCCGCGAACAGCGCGGCGCTAACGGCCGCGCGCTTCGCCCAGCGCGGCATCGAGCTCCCGGATCGTGAAGTCGATGTCTGCCTCCGAGTGCGCGCTCGACACGAAACCCGCCTCAAAGGATGACGGCGCCAGGAAGACCCCTCGGGCGAGGGCCGCCTTATGCCAGCGCGCGAACAGGGCCGCATCGGTCTGCCGCGCGTCGTCGTAGTTGTGCACGGGGCCCGCGGTGAAATACAGACCCCACATTGATCCCGCGTGACCCACGGAGGCCGGCACGCCATGGCGCGCCGCGACGGCTGCCAGACCGGCGACGAGCTGGTCGGTGCGACGCGTCAGCACGTCGTAGAATCCCGGACGTTCGGTCTCGAGCAGGGTCGCCAGGCCGGCGGCCATCGCGACCGGATTGCCCGACAGCGTGCCCGCCTGATAGACGGGCCCTTCCGGCGCGATGCGTTTCATCAGGTCGGCGCGCCCGCCGTACACGCCGACGGGAAACCCGCCCCCGACGATCTTGCCCAGCGTGGTGAGATCCGGTTTGATCCCGAGTGACTCCTGAGCACCGCCCGCTGCGACCCGGAATCCCGTCATCACTTCATCAAAGATCAGCAGCGCGCCGTGCCGGTCACACAGCGATCGCAGCGACTCATGGAAGTCGGGGTCTGGAGCGATGAAGCCCGCGTTGCCGACGTACGGCTCGACGATGATCGCCGCGATCCGGTCGGCCTGTTTGCGAAACAGATCTGCGACGGTACGGGCGTCGTTGAACGGCGCGGTGAGCGTGAGCCGGGCGAGCTCGGGAGGGACACCGGGGCTGTCGGGGAGACCCAGCGTCGCGACGCCAGATCCCGCTTTGACCAGAAAGCCGTCGGCGTGACCGTGGTAACAGCCTTCGAACTTGATGATGAGCTCGCGGCCGGTCGCCGCGCGCGCCAGGCGCACCGCGGCCATCGTCGCCTCGGTGCCGCTGTTCACAAAGCGCATCATCTCGAGGCTGGGCATGCGCCGCCGCACGGCCTCGGCAAGCTCCACTTCGGCCTCGCACGGCGCTCCATAGGTCCAGC
>DAIQBJ010000059.1:0-9200 GCA_036781225.1 Gemmatimonadales bacterium
GCGCTCTCGAGAATTGCGTCGAAGGTGCACTCGCCGTCCTTGCTGCGGTAGAAGACCTGTATCGTCTCGTAGGGGGATGGATCGAACGCAATCTCGGGCGCTTTGAAGACGGTCGAGCGGCCGGTCGCGAAGTCATGCCGGAAAATCGTCGTCGGATACAGGAATGAGGTAAAGGCGTAGAACATCTCGGTGTCACGCCGCTCCCCGGTCACCTGCGCGATCGAGCCGAGCGTCGGCAACGCGACATCGCCCATCGGCTTCCCATCGAGCGCGAACAGCTTCAGCGCTGATGCGGCGTCGTGGAGATACCGCAGGACGAACGTGTCGTGAATGATCTGCGACCCTTCGAGCACGTCGGGGGCCTGCGCCACGATCTCGCGCCACGCGGTCTGCTCCGGGTGCCGCGTATCGACGGCGATCACGCGCCCCCGCGGGGCGGTGTGGTCGGTCTGGAAATAGAACACCGGTCCATCGTTGCCGAGGAACCCGTACGAGGCATCGAAATCGTCGAGCAGCCGCACGACCGGCGCGTCGAGCTTCGGCCGGTTCGCATCGCCGAGGTCCTGGTAGTAGACGCGGTTCCGCCGGTCGGTGCCCAACCACACCTGGTAGACGGCGTAGCGCCCGTCGGCGCTGACTTCGACGGCGAATCCCCAGTCGGGATGATCGGGCCGTTCGTACACCAGACGATCCGCCGCCTGATCGGTGCCCAGCCGGTGGTAATAGACTTTCTGGTTGTGATTGACTTCGAGCAGCGGGTCGCCACCCGCGGCAGGCTCGGGGTACCGGCTATAGAAAAAGCCGGCGCCATCGTGCGTCCACGCCGCCCCCGAGAATTTGATCCACTGCAAGTGATCGGGGCGATCTTTCCCCGTCGCCACGTCGCGGACACGGAATTCCTGCCAATCGGACCCGCTGCCCGAGGTGCCATAGACCATGGTGCGGCCGTCTTCGGCGAGTGCGATCGTCGATAGGGCGACCGTCCCATCCGGCGACAAAGTGTTCGGATCGAGCAGTGCCTCAGTCTGGGCGGTCAGCGAGGTCTGCTTGTATAAGACCGCCTGGTTCTGGAGGCCCGCGTTCTTGAAGAAGAAGTAGCGGCCGCCCTTCTTGAACGGCGCGCCGTACTTGGGATAATCCCACAGCTGTGTCAGCCGGGTCCGAATGCGCTCGCGCTCTGGAATCTGCTCCAGGTAGGCGAACGTGGCGCGGTTCTCGGCTTCCACCCAGCTCCTGGTATCCGGCGAGTCCACATCCTCCAGCCAGCGGTAGGGATCGGCGACTTTGGTGCCGTGGTAGTCATCCACCACGTCGCCCTTGCGAGCCGGTGGGTAGGTGATCGACTGCGCGTCGAGCGTCGAAGTCATCAGCAAAGTCACGGGGATGAGGGTCTTGAGCGTGTCCATGAGGCGTAAACGTGACCGTCCTCGCGCTTTTGGGGTAGGGGGGCACGCGCCAAGGATGGTATTTCGTGCGACGTGGCGACGTTTACCGGCGGTCTCGACGCTGCGCGCAGAGTCTTACACGAGCGGTTCGGTCATCCGCGGTTCCGCGTGCATCAGCTCAAAGTACTCGGCCCGCTGCTCTGCGGTCGCAACGTCCTGGCCGTGCTGCCAACGGGGGCGGGGAAGTCGCTGTGCTATCAGGTGCCCGCGCTGCTGGGGGCGGGCCTCACGGTCGTCGTCTCGCCGCTCATCTCGTTGATGCAGGATCAGGTGGGTGGGCTGCGGCGCCGCGGCATTGCGGCGGCGTACGTGAACAGCCAGCTCGACGCCGCCCAGCGGCGCGTCGTGCTGGAGGCCGCCACCAGCGGGAGAGTGTCGCTGCTGTATTGCGCGCCCGAGCGCCTGCCGTCGCTGACGCGGCACCTGTGCGCCACGCATACCGCGGTCGCGCTCCTGGCGATCGATGAAGCGCACTGCATCACGGAGTGGGGCAGCGAGTTTCGTCCGCTCTATCGCCGCATCGGCGTCTATCGCGCGCGCCTCGGGCATCCGGCGACGATCGCGCTGACGGGGAGTGCAACACCTGGCTCCCGCGCCGACATCCTGCGCGTGCTGCGGATGCCGGACGCCGCAGTCATCGTCACATCGTTCGACCGGCCCAACCTGGCGTTTGCGACACGCCCGATCCGCGATGATCGCGATCGGTTCGCCGTGATCAGACAGCGGGTGAAAGAAGGGTCCGGCGCCGCACTCATCTACACGCCCACACGGCGGCTCACCGAGCTCGTGACGCGGGCACTGCTCCGGACGAGCATTCGGGCCGCGCCGTACCACGCGGGTCTGAGCGCGGGGGTGCGGCGGCGAGTGCTGCGCGCCTTTCTGGCTGATCGCATCAGGGTCATCGTGGCCACGAGTGCGTTCGGCATGGGGATCGACAAGCCGGACGTGCGTCAGGTGCTCCACTGGGGTCCGCCGCCGACGCTCGAGGCCTACTATCAAGAGGCGGGCAGGGGCGGCAGGGACGGCGGCGCTGCTGACTGTCTTATTCTTTGGCGGCCCGAGGACTTTTCATGGGGGAACATCGATCCCGTGATGAAGAACTATGTCGAGTCTCGGACAAATCATCGCCAACTGATACTGGAGTACTTCGGCGAGCCCTGATCATATTTCAGGCATGCATGATTCGCTCTACTTCAGCGACCATCATCTCCAGGTCCGCGAGATGGTCCGCGATTTCGCCAAGAACGTCGTCAAGCCCACCGCCCGCCGGTACGATCTCGACAGCCGCTTCCCCTGGGAGAATGTCAAGCAGATGGCCGAGCTGGGGCTGTTCGGGATTCCGTGGCCGGAGGAGCTGGGCGGCTCCGCAATGGACTATTTGTCGTACATCACGGTCATCCACGAGCTCGCCAAGGTCGATGCCAGTCACGCGATCACGGTCAGTGCGCACACCACGCTCGCGACGTCGCCGATCATGGATTTCGGCACCGACGAGCAGAAACGGCGGTTCGTGCCGTTCCTCGCGACCGGCAAGGTGCTCGGCGGCTTCGGGCTCACCGAGCCCGGCGCCGGCTCCGACGCAGGCGGCACCAAGACGACGGCGGTCGATCGGGGCGATCACTATGTCCTGAATGGATCGAAAATCTTCATCACACACGCCGGCGTCGGCGAGATCTTCTGCGTTACCGCCCGGACCGACGCAGCCGCCAAACGCACCCACGGCATCACCGCGTTCATCGTCACCAAGGACACCTGCGACCTCGAGGAAACACAGCGCGTCGGGATTGGGCATGCCGCGGCGAGCGAGCTGCCCAAGAACCGGGGCGTCCTGTCTGGGAAGAAGGAGGACAAGCTCGGCTGGCGAGCGTCAGACACGCGCGAGCTGATCTTGCAGGACGCGATCGTGCCCAAGGAGAACGTTCTGGGGACCGTCAACAACGGTTTCCGTCAGTTCCTGCACACCCTCGACGGCGGTCGCATCGGCATCGCGGCGCTCGCGCTCGGCCTGGCGGAAGGCGCCCTGGAGGAGTGCCTCACCTACACATCCACCCGCAAGCAGTTCGGCCGCCCGATCGCCAGCTTCCAGGGTGTGCATTTCGCCCTGGCCGACATGGCGACGGAGATCGAGGCCGCCAAGCAGCTGGTCTATCATGCCGCGTGGTTGAAACAGCATGGCCACCCATTCAAAAAGGAGGCGGCGATGGCCAAACTGTACGCCTCGGAGCTCGGTATGCGGGCGACGACGAAGGCCGTCCAGCTCCATGGGGGCTACGGCTACACCACGGAGTACCCGGTCGAGCGCATGATGCGCGATGCCAAGATCTGCGAAATCGGGGAAGGAACGAGCGAGATTCAGCGGATTGTCATCGCCCGGCAGCTCCTGGGCAGTCTGATAGATTGACCTAACTCTCGTGTCGTCCTAGCTTTGCCATCATGAATTGGTTCTTGGCGTCACTCAGCCGCCTACCCAATCGCATTCCCCTGCCCATACCACCGGGCACGTTGGACTATTGCTGGGACAACCACAGGCTTCCCTCCGGGTGCTTCCCTGAGGGGCGCGAGGGTAACTGCTTTGAAGCGCGAGATTTTGATCAGTGGAAGCCAGCGGGAAACCCGCGTGGCCATTCTCGAGGACGACCGTCTTGTTGAGCTCCTGGTCGACCGCCCTGATTCCCGCCGTTCGGTCGGCGACATCTACCTCGGCAAGGTCGAAGCAGTCCTGCCAGGCATCCAGGCCGCCTTTGTCGACATCGGCGCTGAAAAGAGCGCCTTCCTCCACGCCTCCGACTTAATCGAAGCGGACGAAGACGAGGATCCCGAGGACCGGGAGCCCGATGACGCCGACGACGAGAATGGCGGGGGCAACGGCAACGGGAGCAACGGGGAAGGCAACAGCAGGTCCGAAGGGAAGGGCGGTGGGCAAGCTGTTGCAAATCGGCGGGGACGCTCGTCCCGGCGTCGCCAGGCGCCCAACATCGCCGACGAGCTGAAGCGCGGTCAGACAAAGCTCGTTCAGGTCATCAAAGAAGCCATCGGTACCAAGGGACCGCGCGTCACCGCGCAGGTCTCGCTCGCAGGCCGCTTCCTGGTGTACATGCCGTTCGCATCCAAGGTCGGTGTTTCCCGCAAGATCGAAGCGCGTGAGCAACGAGCCAAGCTGCGTGACATGGTCACGAAGCTCGTCCCCGCCGATTCAGGGGGCTGGATCATTCGCACCGTCGCCGACGACCTGACCGAGGCCAGCTGCAAGCGGGAGATCGACCACCTGCTGGGGCTGTGGAAGAAGATCAAGCGCAAGGCATCGTCGGGTCGCGCACCCCAGCTGGTCCAGCGCGAGACCAGCCTCACCCGCGGAATCGTGCGTGATCTGCTCTCGGACACGGTCGATCTGCTGCTCGTCGACTCCAAGCTGCTCTACAACGAAGTGGAACAGTATCTGAAGCAGATCGATCCCGAGCTAATGCCCAAGGTGAAAGTGCACCAGGACGAGACCCCGCTGTTCGATGCGTACGATATCGAAGCGGAGATCCGGAATCTCTTCAAGCAGCGAGTCGATCTTCCGACGGGCGGCTACCTCATCATCCAGCCGACCGAGGCCTTGATCTCGATCGACGTCAACACCGGACGCTATACCGGCAAGCGCGACCCGGAGAGCACGATCCTGCGTACCAACCTCGAGGCGGCGCGCGAAGTCGCGCGCCAAATCCGGCTGCGGGACATCGGCGGGATCATCGTGGTCGACTTCATCGACATGGAAACGAAGTCGAATCGCGACAAGGTGCTGCAGGAGCTGCGCACCCACCTCGGCCGCGACCGGGCGCGGACGCGCGCGTTCGCGGTGTCCGAGCTGGGACTGATCGAGATGACGCGGCAGCGTGTCCGGCCGTCGCTCTGGCAGTCGATGACGACGGAGTGCCCGACGTGCACGGGCACCGGCCGAGTCTTCCGGCCCGAAGTCGTAGTGCGGCGCATGGAGCGGTCGCTCAAGCGGGCAGGCGCCGATCACAAGGAACGGCAGTTGTCGGTGCGCCTGCATCCCGAAGTCGCGCTGTACCTCGTGGAGCAGGAGCCTAACTTCCTGCGGCAACTGGAGAAACAGACGGGGCTCGAGCTCGAGGTGCGGGACGATCCGATGATGCGCCTGGATGAGTTCCGGATGATGGCGCGCCCGGCGGGACGCGATGTGACGGAGCAGTACGCGGTGGCTTGACGCGGGGCGGTCAAACTGCAAGGCGGCGGTCGGACGGTCAAACGACAACAGCGGCGGTCAACGACCGCCCCGACCGCCCGACCGCCGCAGTTGCCTATTGACCGCCGCCGTTGTTTCTTGACCGCCTAGTTGGCTTGACCAAAGTCCCCATCCCAATTAGAGTTCCGCGCCTATGAGTTACGCGATATTTGTGAGCGGCGGCCGCCAGTTCCGCGCCGAGCCCGGTGTGACGATCAAGGTCCCACTGCTCGATGCGAAGCCGGGGGACGAGGTCTCGTTCGATCAGGTGCTGCTCGCGAGTGATGGCAAGAGCGTCCAGACGGGGGCCCCCAAAGTCAAAGGCGCCACAGTGACCGCCGAAGTGGTGCGGCACGGCAAGGGCAAGAAGATTCGGATCTTCCGGTTCGCGCGACGCACCGGCTACCGACGCAAAGCAGGGCATCGGCAGGACTTCACCGAAATCAAGATTGCCGACGTAAAGGTCGGCTGAGGATAGCATGGCTCACAAGAAAGGCGTCGGCTCTTCGCGCAACGGGCGCGACTCGAATCCGAAATACCTCGGCGTGAAGCGCTTCGGCGGGGAATTCGTGACGGCGGGCAGCATTATCGTGCGCCAGCGAGGGACGAAGTTTCACCCGGGCCGCAACGTGCGCCGCGCCTCCGATGACTCGCTGTTCACCACGGTCGACGGCCAGGTGAAATTCGAGCATAAGAACAAGCAGCGGATGCAGGTGAGCGTCTATCCGGTAGCAGCGGGAGAGCCGTCGAAGAACTAGCTGCTCCGGCCATGATGGATGAGAAACACTAGCGGTCGAGATTCCTGATCTCGACCGCTTTTGTGTCTCCCCAACCGCGGCGGGGGGTAGGGGGGGGCGTACAGGGGACGCCTAGTATTTCGGCGGCAGTGTCCGATACCTCTCCAGCAGCTCAGTTTGCCGGCTTCGCAGCGGAATGTCTCGCCCACGAATGAAGACGTGCTCCACTCCGGTCGAAAACTCAAACGGATCGCCGCTCCACACCACCACGTTCGCGACCTTTCCGACCTCTAACGACCCATATCGATCCCCGACGCCCAGCGCCTCGGCCGGCGTCAACGTGACCGCGCGGAGCGCCTGCTCCCACGGCATGCCGGTGGCCACCGCGTTGCCGGCCTCCTGCCGCAGATTCCGCGTGTTCTCCGTCGCGGTCTCCATCAACGCCACCTTCACGCCAACCTTCGTCATGAGAGCCGCGTTCTCGTAGCGGATGCCGAGCGCGTCGTAGCTCGGAATGTTGTCGAGCGGCTCGACCAGCACGGTCACCCCAGCCGCCGCAATGTCGCGCGGAATCATCCATCCCTCGGCCGCGCCGGCGAGAATCACCTTCAGCTTGTACTCCTTGCCGATTCGCAGCGCGGTCTCGATGTCGCTGCGCCGGTTGGCGATCGTTATGAGCGGCAGCTGGCCGCGCAAAACCGGCAGCAGCGCCTCGAGATCGGCCGCGCTGGCGGAGAGCTGCTGCATCTGCGCGCGCGAGTAATCGTTCTTGCGACGCGAATACTCGAGCGCGTCGCTGAACACACGGCGCAGACGTTGCGCGACGCCGGCGCGCGAGCCGCCGCCTGCGTCCTTCGCGCCCTCGCTGAGATCGGCCACCATGGCCGCGGGCGACTTCACGCGCATCACCTCGATCGTCGCTCCATCGAGATCAATCAAGGCCGCCTGCCCGAAGATCAGGCTGCCGCCGGGCACGGCGAGTGTTGTCGTGACGCCTTCCACGCGGTTCACCGGAATCAGCGTCGAGGCCGGGTTGATGCCTTCGAGCACATTGAACGCGGCAGCCACATCGTTGCCGCGCAGCGTCGCTTCGTTGGTGTTCTGGACCGCGCCGATCTCGCGCAGCCCCATCTGACCGGCGCCGTCGATCAGCCCCGGCGTGACCCACTTCCCGGACGCGTCGATGCGGGTCGCGCCCGCCGGCACGGCCACGTTGGCCCCGACGGCGGCGATGCGTCCGTCACGAATCAGCACCGTGGCGTTGTCGATTTTCGGACCGGACACCGGGTACACGGTTCCCCCGGTGATCGCGATGGTCTGGGCGAGCAGGAAGGCGATCATGGCTGCCCCAACGTGAAGTCGGTTTTGGGCTGATGTGCGGGGTCGTTGCGGTCGTACACGAGCCAACCGTCGTTGTAGACCTGCACCGCCTGCGCGTACACCGACAGGGGGTCGGCAGACCACAGCACGACGTCGGCCATCTTTCCCGGTTCGAGCGTGCCGACGATGCTGTCCACGCCCAGCACCCACGCCGGGTTCGCCGTGAACCAGCGCACCGCTTGATCGCGCGTGATCGGAATCCCGGCGCGCCGGCCGTGATACATGGCCTTCGCGGCCTCCTGATTCAGACGCTGGATGCCACCCGGATCGTCGGAGTGGATCACGACCCGCCCGCCCGCCTGCTGCACGAGCGCGGCGTTCTCGTAGATCCCGTCCATCGCTTCTTCCTTGAAGCCCCACCAATCGGCCCAGATCGATACCGCCGTTCCCTCGCGGGCGAGTACGTCGGCGATCTTGTACGCCTCCACCGCGTGGTGGAATGAACGGATCTTGAAGCCGAACTCGTGCGCGAGATCCAGCATCTGCATCATCTCGTCCGCGCGATAACAGTGGTTCTGCACGTAGATGTTGCCGCGCAGCACCTCGGCCAACGACTCGTTGCGGAGATTGCGATCCGGCGGATCGCCCTGGTGATCCTTGTTCCATTTATCCCATTTTTTTCTGTACGACTCCGCAGCGATGAAGGCGGCGCGGTAGCCGGCCATGTTCCCCATGCGCGTCGAGGGACCGCCGCGCTGGCCGTAGACGCGCTTGGGATTCTCACCGCACGCCATCTTCAAACCGTAGCGCGCGCCGGGGAACTTCATTTCCTGCACCGAGCGCGCGGGGATGAGCTTGAGCACGGCACTGCGTCCGCCGATCAGATTCGCCGATCCGGGCAGCGCCTGAATCGTCGTCACGCCGCCGGCGATGGCGAGCGGGATCTGTGGGTCCTGCGGCCAAAATGAATGCTCCGCCCACACCTCCGCCGTGACCGGATTCGTCGCCTCGTTCCCATCGGATTCCGCAAACGTGCCCGGCGCGGCGTAGACGCCGATGTGGGAGTGGGTATCGATCACACCTGGGGTGACCCATTTGCCCGTGCCATCCACGACGGTGGCGTCACTCGGCGTCTGGACACTCGTGCCGACCGCGACGATCCGGCCGTCGCGGAACAGGATCGAGCCGCCCTGAATCTCTTGTCCCGTCGCCGTCATGATCGTCGCGTTGCGGATCAGCACCGGCGGGTTGGGGTGGCGCTGGTAGGTCGATGGGTAGGGGGTCGCGACCGCGGCCGTCCCGCTCGTGTCCTGAGCTGCCGGTTTCGGCGCGGGTGCCGTTGATGGAGCCGCCTTGGCTGCGCCCCCCCCCGACGCGCACGCGGTCGCAAGCGCGATGAGTCCCAGGACGGCCGGCAACTGGCGCATACGAGATCTCCTATTTCACGAGTTCAAAGACAACCGGTGCGCC
>DAIQBJ010000059.1:9300-12875 GCA_036781225.1 Gemmatimonadales bacterium
CAACTGGCGCATACGAGATCTCCTATTTCACGAGTTCAAAGACAACCGGTGCGCCGGTCGGCGCGATGCGAATCAGCCGCCGGGGCGCCTGTTGCGAGACGTGCATCACGACCGGCAATTGCATCCCCGAAAGCTCCAGCCGGAAGGCAGGGAAGGTCCCGGCCGGTACCTGGACCTGCTCAACAGCGGCCACTTTGACATTGACGACCTTGGTCGTCCCGTCACCCGACGAGAAGACATTCAGATTGAACATTTTTCCCCGCTCGAGCGGCAGCGCCAGGAGCGCCAGCTGCAGCGCGTTATCGTCGATCGTCCCGGCGGCGAGCGCGGTATCGATCGTGAACGACTTGGGCGTGCCGCTTGCCTGCGGCGCCATCGCCGAGCCCTTCACGCGTCCGCCGCTGTAGTCGAGGTGGGTGGTGGTCTGCTGGCCTTGAACCGTTCCGGTCTGATCGCTGCGACGCATCGTCAAGTCCGCATTCAGTACGACCGTCGAGCGCTGCTGCAACCCGGCCATGGCGATCGTGGTCGCTTCGGTATAGACGATCGAATCGGCCGCGACATCGATGTTGTAAACCTGCGATCCCGCCACGTTGCCCTGGACCAGTGCCTGTAAGCTGTCGCGCTGGCCGACCAGGAGCGTGCGATCGAACACGACCGCCGCAGCCGTCGGATTGAGGTCGGCGGGATCCCGGGCATTGCCGTCGATGTCCACCAGCCGCACGGGAGCGATGGCCTTGAGCTTGTCATACAGCGCCTTCGCGTCGCCCACGACGACGATCGTGAGCGCGGTCCGCCTGTAGGTGCGCTGCGCCGCGGCCCGCGCGCGCGTCGCACCCACCGCCGCCAAACGGTCGCGATAGCGCTGCAAGTAATCCGATCCCAGTCCCAGCAGTCGCGCGCTCGTCACGACCTGCGCGATCTGGCGCGGCGTCTCGATCGTGAGCGGGAAGGAGCCCACCAGGAATCCCTTGGCGGCAGTGAGCTCGCTGTCCGGAATCAGCTCGGTGCGCACCCGATCGATCTGGTGCAACAGCTCGACGAGCGCACTGTCGGTGACCTCGGTACGGCCTTCGAACGTCGCGTTCCAGTAGCCGAGCCCTCGATAGCGGCGCAGCGCGGCGTAGGAGCCGTAGGTCCAGCTCTTCTGCTCGCGCAGGATCGTGAACAGCCGGGAGTCCGAGCCACCGCCCAGCACGTGCGTGGCGATGCGCGCGGGATAGTACCCGGTATCGGTCGGCAGGAACGTGGTGTTGCCGATCACGATGTTGGCCTGCACCGAACCCGGTCGATTCACCAGCAGGATGTCGGTGCTCCGCTTGGTTGGAGGAGCTGGGGCGGCCGGAGCGGCCGCGGCGGCGCCGCTCCACGTTCCGAACGCGCGGGTCGCGAGCTCCTGGGCCTTGGGCAGGGTGATCTCGCCGGCGACGACCAGCAGCGCGCCACCCGGCCGAATCCGGCGGCCGGCGAAGTTGACGACATCGGTGCGCGTGATCGCCTTGAAGGACTCGACACTGGTATTGCGGCCGTACGGATTGCGCCCGTACACCTCGCGCTGGAAGGCGCGCGTCGCCACGTTCTCCGGTTGCGACAGCTCGACTGCCAGCGCGGAGAGGAAGCGGGTGCGCGCCAGCTCCAGCTCCTGGTCGGGGAAGGTCGCCCGGCGCGCAACGTCGCCCAACAGTGCGAACGCGAGATCGGCGTGATCGCTCAACCCGTCGGTCGAGATCGTGAGAAAATCGTCGCCCGACGAGGCGCTGATGGTGCCGCCGACCCCTTCGATCTCCGCCGCGAGCTGCTCGGCGTCTCGGGTTGGCGTCCCTTTCGTGAGCAGCTCCGCGACCATCGCCGACAATCCCTCTTTCCCGGGGGGATCGTAGTACGTGCCGGCGCGGAAGCTCAGGCTGAGCGAGAGCGTCGGCTGCTCGTGATTCTCGACGAGCAACAGCGTCATGCCGTTGGGCAGCGCGACCTCGCGGAATGGCGGGAACTGCACCGGACGCAGCCGGACCGCGACGGGCGGCGACGTGGGGAAGGGCTCCTGCGCCGCGAGCGGCGCGCTCACGAGCAGCAGCGCCGCCCAGCTCCAGAGGCGCGGCCTCACTGGGGACCTCCGGTCGACGGACCTGCGCCCGCGCGGACAATGACGAGCGTCAAATTGCCGGGAGCGAGGTACGTGCCGGCGACGCGTTTCACATCGTCGCTCGTCACCGCGAGCAGCTTGTCCAGATCGGTGTTGATCTCGTCGATGGACGAGTGGAAGGTGCGGTAGTGGTGCAGCTCTTCCGCCTTTCCGAACGTGGTCTCACGGTTCGCGATGAACCCGGCACGCAACATGTTCTTCGCCTTCTCGAGCTCGGCCGGGGTGATCCCATTCTCGCGGATGCTGTCCAGCTGGACCGCGAGGAGGCTGTCCAGGCGATCCGCCGAGACGCCCTGATTGACGATGCCGTAGGCCGCCCAGACGCCCGGCCCGTTGCGTGAGCCGTACGGATTCAGGATGCCGCCGGTCGCGACCGCCGCCTTCTCGCGCCGCACCACCGCGACGTTCAGCCGGGAGCTTTCTCCCTCACCCACAATGAGATTCAGGACTTCGAGCGCGGGCGTATCGGCGCTGCGATGCTCCGGTATCCGGTACAGCCGCATAACGAGATCGAGGTTCGCCTTCTGGTCGCGCACTTCGCGCCGCACCGGATTCTTGCCCGTCGGGCTCGCGTTGCAGCGCGGCGACTCGGGCGCCGCGTGGCTGGGCACGCCCGCGAAATCCTGATTGACCAGGCGGCGCAGCTCCGCGGGGTTGAAGTCGCCGACCACGACGAGCGTCGCGTTGTTCGGCGCGTAGTAGGTATCGAAGAAGGCCTGGACGTCCGGAACCTTCGCTGCATCGAGATCGGCCATCGACCCGATGACGGTGTGGGCGTACGGGAAGCAGCTCGTGCTGTCGAACGGCCACGTCAGCCCATCGGAGAACGCGGCCGCATAGGGTTGGTTGTCGACGCGCAGCCGCCGCTCTTCCTTCACCGCCTGCCGCTGGTTCTCGAAGTTGTCCTGCGTGATGGCGAGCGAGCGCATGCGGTCGGCCTCGAGCCACAGCGCCAGGTTCAGCCGGTTCGACGGGACGGTCTCGAAGTAATTCGTGCGATCCTCGGCGGTGCTGCCGTTGTAGGTGCCCCCCGCGCGCTCCACCAGCTGCCCGTGCTCCGATTTCTTCACGTGCGCCGACCCTTCGAACATCATGTGCTCGAAGAGGTGGGCGAAGCCCGAGCGGCCGGCGCGCTCGTTGCGCGAGCCCACCTCGTACCACACATCGACCGTCACGATCGGGGTCGAGCGATCCTCGGAGTAGATGACGTGGAGTCCGTTGGGGAGCGTGAACTGCTCGAATGCGATCTTTCCTGCTTGTCCTGACAACGACGCGGGGATGAGCACCGACCACAGCAAGAGTCTTCGCATCAGGTCTCCGCGGGAAAGAGCTTGAGCGCGTTGGTTTCGAGGATGGCGCGGCGCTGCGTCTCGGCGAGCGGCAACGCCAGGAATTGCTCGATGTTCTGGCGCAGGTCCTTCACGCCAGGGCT
>DAIQBJ010000060.1:0-12717 GCA_036781225.1 Gemmatimonadales bacterium
TGCCGCTGGGCGAGTCGCTCGTCGCGCGGCGGCCGTTTCGCGCGCCGCATCACACCATCTCGGATGCCGGGCTGATCGGCGGTGGGTCATACCCGCGGCCGGGCGAGGTCAGCCTGGCGCACGGCGGGGTGCTGTTTCTCGACGAGCTCCCCGAATTCCGTAAGAACGTGCTCGAGGTGCTGCGGCAGCCGATGGAGGACGGCGTCGTGACGATCGCGCGCGCGGCCATGAGCCTGTCGTATCCAGCGCGCTTCATGCTGGCCGCGGCAATGAATCCGTGCCCGTGCGGCTGGTTTGGCGATCCCCACCACAGCTGCGCCTGCGGAACACTGGTGGTGCAGCGCTATCTCGCGCGCGTGTCGGGACCGCTGCTCGATCGCATCGACATTCATCTGGATGTACCGGCGGTGAAGTACAAGGCGCTCACCGGCGAGAGCGGGGGCGAGCCGAGTGAGGCGATGCGGGAGCGCGTCGATCGCGCACGCACGGTGCAACGCGAGCGCTTCGCGAACCGGCCGGGGATCTATGCCAACGCGCACATGGCGCCGCGTGACATCCGCGCGCACTGCAAAGTCTCGGATGGCGCGGATGCGCTGCTCAAGACCGCGATTACGCGGCTGGGACTATCGGCGCGGGCGTACCATCGGATTCTCAAGATCGCACGAACGGTTGCCGATCTCGACGAAGCCCCCGCGCTCGAGCCGAAGCACGTGAGCGAAGCCATTCAGTATCGGAGTTTGGATCGGCGGGGGCTGGGGTAGGGCGAGGCACGTCCTGCGCGCAGGGCGGCGGTGGCGCTCTCGCTTCGTCCCCAGCCGCTACCAGCGGAGCTCGGTTGGAAAATACTCCGAAATCAATTCGTTATAGAAGGGCCGCAATTGCTCGGCATTCGGGCGCTCGTGGCTCTTGGTATAAAGGTCGTAAGGATTGAACGCTCGAACCCACGCGAACATTTTCTTGTCCCGGCCGTTCATGAGGTGTTGATATTCCCCTTCGCGGTGCGCCGAATAGAAGGAGTGATAGCGAATCATGTAGAGGGCCTCCGGCGGCAGATAATCTTTGACGACGTGATACAGATACTCGTCATGGCCCCAGGAGAGATGAACGTTTTCCAAGCCGCAGCCTTCAGCGTAGATGCCCGTTCGAGTCTGGTATTTCGGCTCGCGGCTGTCGGGATTGTCGGCGAAGAACTGATGAAAGACGATCTTGTCCGAATAGGCGCAGCCTACTGGAAACGTATCGCCCACCACGGCCCACTGCGGCTCTCCGAAAAGACATAGGATTTTTCCCAGATCGTGAATGAGGCCTGTCAGGATGAACCAGCGCGGATGTCCATCCCGGCGGATCTGTTCGGCCGTTTGAAGCAAATGCTCGAGCTGCGATAGATCGGTATCGGGATCGCTATCATCGACCAGCGTGTTCAAAAACTCCATCGCTTCCCAGATTCCCATTTTGCGCCGCGACAGCGACAGAAATTCTTTCTTCCTGGCCTGCACGAAATCGTAAGTCTGATGGCGGTGATTGAGCCGGTAGAATTCGCGCACGCTGGGCCGTGCGCCGGCTTCATAATTTCGAAACTGCTCCTTGGCCTTTGAACCGGCGGCTGGCTCTTCAGGATAGCGGACTGTGAGGAAGTCCTCCCATTCTTGCAGGTTGGAAAGAGGGGCGTTCGAATTGGATGGAGTCTCTGTCGCGGCCATAGATATCCTCCGCAGGCCCTTGGTTGCAACAACTGAGCCAGAGGCTTTTCCCCGGCGCAGCCTCGTTCCCCGACGCTACCGCCAGCAGCGGCAATCTTGACTGCGGCAATCCGTTGGCAGGCATGTGGTGGTTGAGGCGCAGTTCGTCCGTCCACAGGCCCTGGTGAGCAATCGCCCCGACGCCCGTCCGTACAACATGCCCAGGCGGTTGGGTCCCAACGCCGAATTGACCACTGAGGTTTGGCTCCATAGAGGGGGCATCATGCGCACGCTGCCAACCGTAACGCTCCTTGTGTCGGCCTGTACCTCGCTGTTGGCCTGCGTCGATCGATCCCCCGCTGGCCCCGTCTATCGACCGTCCTCCAACGCCGCTGCTCGAGTCGGAGTAGGCGCGGCGGACGTAACGATCGACTTCTCGTCGTTCGGGGAGGGCAAGGAGTTCCAGCCTACGTTCTATAAGTTGGACGGCATTCTCTTTCCGTCTGAGGAATGCGGCCCTGCAGGCTGCCGACCATGGTTCGTCGGATTCACGCAGGGCGATGCGGGACTGGAAGGCCAGCCAAGGTTCGGCCCAGTGACGGCGACCTTCATGCGGCCCATCTCGGATCTCTCGCTGCGTGTCGCGCCGCGACTCCAGGGGACCGCGACCTACCTGCTGAGCGCGTTCGCAGCGTCTGGTGAGCTGCTCGCCACAACTTCCCTTACGGTGACGCAGGACGAGGGCGATCCTGCGAACTCCGGTCCTGGTTACTTCACGATCAGCCTCACGGACCTGCATGGCCCGGCGAAGCGTTTTGCGCTCGACAACGTGTTCGTGCGGAGCTCGTTCCCGCTCCCGCTGAATACGGAGATTGATTACGCCGTCAGCTCGATCTCGTACATTCACTGGAGATAGGATGGACCGACGGGGAGTTGCTTAGACGGCGCCGGCCGTGCCCGTCAGCTCCTGAGCCGCCTTTGTGATCTGCTGCGGCTGTCCGACCACGACGAGCGCATCGCCCGCTTCCAGCTTGAAGTCGGCTTCCGGGGTGGCCAGGTCGCTGTCGCCGCGCCGCACCGCGAGAATCAGCGCGCCCGTCTTGGACCGCAGCTGCGTCTCGGCGATCGTTTGACCCACGGCCGGTGAATCGGCGTCGAGCACAATGCGCTCGACCTGCATCTGCGGGATCGCGCGGAACGTCCCGGTCAGCGTGAAGCGCGGCTGCTCGCCAGGCGGTGGACGCAAGGCTTGGTAGTGCGACGCGCGGATTTCGTTCACCAGCCGGCTGATTTCATCGCGCGCCACGTTGTACTGGGCCAGCACGCGCGCGAAGATCTCGATGGAGGTCTCGAATTCCTCAGGGATCACCACGTCCGCGCCGAGGTGCGTGAGCTCGGGGATCTCGACCACGTAGCGGGTGCGCGCGATGATGTAGAGCTTGGGATTCAGCTCGCGCGCGACGCGCACAATGCGGCGGGTCGCCGCGGCATCGGAGATCGCGATCACCAGCATGCGCGCCCGCTCGATCCCGAGCGCCCGCAGAATCTCCTCCCTCGTGGCATCTCCGTAAAATGCCAGTTCTCCCGCGGCCCGCGCCTTGCGAACCGTCTGCGCGTTCAACTCGACGATCAAGTAGGGTGCGTGGATGGAGTGGAGCGCGGCGGCCAGGTTGCGGCCGTTGAGGCCATAGCCGGCGATCACGACGTGATCAGTCACCGGATGCTGCACCGGCGCGAAATCGCGCGGCCGGAATCCTGGCAACAGGCGATCGAGCCGCACCACCTTCTCGAGTGCATCGAGCATTGCCGGGCCGCCGTGCAGCAGAAACGGGGTCACGAGCATCGTGATCACGGCAACGCCCAGGAACTGCTGATACAGCAGGTCTGGGAGCAGGCCGACGTTGCGGCCTTCCTTCGCCAATACGAACGAGAATTCGCCGATCTGCGAGACCGCGACGCCGGCGAGCAGAGCGACGCGACCGGAATAGCCCATCAAGGCCGGGCCGACCGCGGCGGACAGCGTCTTGCCCGCCATGATCACGAGGACGGCGATCAGCGTAATGCCGATGTATGACCGGATCGTTTCGACCTGGACCAGCATCCCGACGGCGACAAAAAACAGCGAGATGAAGACGTCGCGGAATGGCATGAGCTCGGCGAGCGCCTGCTCGCCATAATCGGATTCGGAGATGATCAAGCCGGCGAGGAAGGCGCCGAGTGCGAGGGACGCACCGGCCGCCGCGGTGCCCAGCGCCGTCAGCGTCCCGATCAGGATGACCGCGATCAGAAACAGCTCGCGGCTGCGGGTTTTGAGGATCTCCTTGAGGGCACGCGGCACGATCGTGCGGGCGGCGAGCACCACGCCGGCCACGACGAGCGCGGCCTTCCCGAGGGCGACGAGCAGCCCGACGATGCCGCCTTCCGCCTTCCCGGCGAGAAACGGCAGCACCAGCATGATCGGCACGACACAGAGGTCCTGGAAGATGAGCACCGCCGTCGCCAACCGGCCGTGCGGCGCGTCGATCTCGCTCGAGTCCGTCAGCACCTTCAACACGATCGCCGTGCTGGAGAGGGCAATCAGAAAGCCGAGAAAGAGGGCTATGCGCCAGCTGCCGGAAAAGGCGAGGCCGGCGCCCAGCGTCGCGAGCACGGTGAAGCCCATCTGCGACACGCCGCTCGCGAGAATCTGCCCGCCCATTTCCTTGAGGCGGCTGAGCGAGAACTCGATCCCGATCGTGAACAGCAGCAGGATCACGCCGACTTCGGCGAGACCTTCGACGTCGTGCGGGTCGGAGACGAAGCCGAGCGCGTTGGGTCCGAGCAGAATACCGGCGACGATGAAGCCGGGCAGCGCGGGAAGCTTGAAGCGGTAGAAGACCAGGACCACCAGCAGCGAGCCGGCGAAGATGACGGCGAGGTCCCGCAGGATGTGGAGCTGTTCCATGGTGGCCTAAAGCTAGAAGGGCCCGTACCTTTGGCCACCGTGCGCGATTGGCTGCAGACCCGCGTCGGCCTGAGCCCGGAGGTGCAGACGCACCTGCTGGTCACGATCATCGTGATCGCGGGACTCTGGATTCTCGAGCGGTTGGTTCTCACCGTTGTGTACCGGCGCGTCACAGACCCCTGGACGCGCTACCGCTGGCGCAAGAGCGTCACCTACCTCTTCCTCGCCATCGCCGTGCTGGTCATCGGCCGCGAATGGCTCGAGGGGTTCAAGTCGCTTGCCACATTCCTCGGCCTCGTCTCGGCCGGCATCGCGATCGCGCTCAAGGATCCACTCGCGAATCTGGCCGGCTGGGCGTTTATCGTCTGGAGCCGCCCGTTCGAGGTCGGCGATCGCGTCGAGATCGGCAAGCACAAAGGGGACGTCATCGACGTGCATCTCTTCAAGTTCACACTGAACGAGATCGGCGGGTGGGTCGATGCGGATCAGAGCACGGGACGCATCGTCCATATCCCGAACCAGCACGTCTTCACCGAGGCGGTCGCGAACTACGACAAAGGCTTCAGGTACATCTGGAATGAAGTGCCGGTACTGGTCACCTACGAAAGCAACTGGAGGAAGGCGAAGGAGATTCTCACGACCATCGCCTTCAAGCACGCCGAGCATCTGACCGCCGAGGCGGAGCGCGACCTCCTGGCTGCCTCGCGACAGTTTCTCATCAACTACAAGAAGCTGACGCCGATTGTGTACACCAGCACGACGGCCTCAGGCATTCTTCTGACGATTCGCTATTTGATCGAGCCGCGCCGGCGCCGGGGCACCGTCTCGGCCATTTGGGACGACATTCTGACCGCGTTCGGGAATTCCCAGGATATCGAGCTCGCCTACCACACCGTTCGGTCGTTCGCCAACCCGATCGAGGGGAAGATCGTCGGTACGCCGGAGCACCCCGCTTAACGCAACGCGGTGCCGTGCTCGACCACGGCCTTCACGAGCAGATCGAAGTCTTCACGCCGGCTGCGGTGATTCGTGATGGCGACGCGAATCGCGAACTTGCCATGCAGGATCGTCTGTGAGGGAATCGCCAACCCGCTCTCCTGGATGCGCAGCAGGATTTCCTGGTTGATCTCGTTCAGCCGATCCTCGGACACACCCGGTACGGTGAACCGGAAGCATACGACGTTGAGCGGCGCCGGGGCGAGCAGCTCCAGCCGGGGATGCTTGGTGACGAGCCCAGCGAGATAGTGTGCCTGGCGGACGTTCTGATGGATCAGGCGCGCGAAGGCGTTCAGTCCGTGGGTTTTGAACGACATCCACACCTTCAACGCGCGAAATCCGCGTGACAGCTGGACGCCGCGCTCGGCGAAGGGAAACCCGCCCGCGGCGATGCCGCGATCGAACGACGCGAGGTAGGCAGGCGTCACGTTGAACGTGGCGCGGTGCGCCTGCTGATCGCGCACCAGCGTGCAGCCCGCCTCGTACGGCATGTACAGCCACTTGTGCAGATCGAATGCGACGGAGTCCGCCTGCTCCAGCCCGGCGACGAGCGGGCGCAGATCCGGCACCAGCGCGGCGAGCGCGCCGAAGGCGCCATCAACATGGAACCACAGTCCCTCTTCGCGCGAGATCTTTGCGAGGGCGGGCAGGTCGTCGGTAGCGCCGGTGTTGACGGTTCCTGCGTTCCCGACGATGCAGATCGGCCGCCGACCCTGGGCTCTGTCCGCTGCGAGTGCGTGGCGGAGCGCACCCAGGTCGATCGCGAATTCGGCGGTGACGGGTATGCTGCGCAGCGCCTCATGGCCGAGGCCGAGCAGCTCGACCGCTTTCCGTACGGACGAATGGGTCTCCGTGGAGGCGTAGACCGTGAGCTGTGGTGCTGCGCCGTTCTGCAAGCCGCGTTCGCGGACGTCGAATCCCGCGCGCGCGTTGCGCGCGACCGCGAGCCCCACGAGGTTCGCCATCGAACCGCCGGAGACGAGCAGCCCGTGGGTGCCCGCGGGCATGCCCAGGAGCTCGACGAGCCAGCCGATCACCTGATTCTCGACCACGGCCGACGAATCGTCAAACTCGGCGACCTGCGGATTCATCCCCGAGGCAAGCATATCGGCCAGCATCGCGAGCGGCGTGCCGGTGCCGATCACCCAGCCCCAGAAGCGCGGATGGATGTTGCCCGTGGGATAGGGCAGCACGTCGCGCTTGAACTCTTCGTAAACCGCGCGCGCGGGAGTCGGCTCCCGTGGCACGGGGCCCGCTAGCCGCTTGCGCACCTCGGCTGGCACGGGACGCCACACCGGACGCTCGCGTGCCGTGCGCAGGAACTCGAGCATCTCATCGACCATCGTGTGCCCGAGGAGTCGCAGCTCTTCCCACCCGCGCTCATCGGCGGGGTCGAGGCTGATCTCCGGCGATGACGTCGTAGTGCGCGACGAAAGGCTCGAGCTCGAGGAGGAAGTCGCGGTCTTCCGGGTAGTAGCGGGCTTTCTCATAGTCCTCTCCGGCAAACCGCCGGATTGCATCGAGTGATTCCCACAGCGACACGAAGGTGAACTCGGCACGGTCGTTCTGGATGCGTCTCAACACCAAGACGCCACGATTGCCGGGGGTGGCGTGGCACTCGCGCACGCCAGTCTGGTCGAGATAGGCGGCGTACTCGTCGGCGCGCGCCGCGGGCGTGACCCCGTGCCAGACCCGGGCGATCAACATCCCCGGCTTAGAGCCGGTCGAGTGTGGCGACCGTGCGCTCATTACGGACGTTGCCCGTGTTCAACGTTGATTTCGGCTCGAACAACAAGACGTGCGTCTCCTCCTCGGCCACCGGCAGGTGCTCCACGCCGCGTGGAATGATCGCGAACTCTCCCGGCCCAAGCACGAGATCCTTGTCCCGCAATTTGAGGCGCAGCTTGCCTTTCACCACGAGGAACAGCTCGTCCTCGCGCTCGTGATGGTGCCACACAAACTCGCCTTTCAGCTTCACGAGCTTGACGAGGTTGTCATTCACTTCGCCCACGATCTTGGGACTCCAGTGGTCCTCAAACCGACTGAACATGTCGGCGAGGTTGACCGGGCGGGGTTTCATGATGCGCGCTCCAAGACGGTTTTTGTGTCGACGACGGTGGAGAACTCGCCGTGCAGGTCGGCAAGGGCGACGTTGTGCAGCAGCTCGGATCCGTAGCGCTGTCCGTCCGGTCCCGTGTTGTCGAATGTCGCCGTCGCATCGGATACGACGTAGGTCGTGAAGCCCAGGTTGCCCGCCATCCGCGCGGTGGTCGATACGCACAGGTTCGTCTGCATCCCAACCATCACCAGGGTCGTCACGCCGCGGTGGCGCAAATTCTCTTCGAGCGTTGTACCGATGAATGCGCTGCTGACCGACTTCTGCACCACTAATTCGCCGGGAAGCGGCTTCACCTCTTCCTTTATCTCGACGCCGGGCTGCCCCGGCCTGAGCGGCGACTGGGGCTCACGCGATAGGTGCTGCACGTGCACGATCGGGCGCCCGCTATGGCGCCAGGCGTCCTGCAACCGGGCGATGTTGCGCTCGAGGTCAGGATTGTTGCGGTGATACCGCTCCGCATAGACATCCATCCCTCGTTGGACGTCGATGATCAGGAGGACGGCGTCTGGAGGAAGGGCGGTTGGGGCGGTCATGACGGTGCCTCCTCGGTCTGCCGTGGAAGGGCGGACGATCGGGCGGTCGAATGCGACGATCTGTCATCGTTCTTGACGACCGCCTGACCGCCTGACCGCCCGACCGCCGTCTTATGTGCAAACTGAATCCACACGACCGCTACCAGAATCATGCCCATGGCGATGAACGTGCGCGCCTGGACGGGCTCCTGCAACAGCAGCCATCCGAGCAACACGGCAATCACCGGATTCACGTAGGCATACGTCCCGACGATTGTCGCCGAGGCATGCCGCAGCGCGTACGAGTAGGCGCTGTAGCCAACAATCGAGCCGAACACCACGAGATATGCGATCGCCCCGATCGCGCGTCCGGTGAGATGCCACGACTGCCACTCACCGAGCACCGTTCCCACGAGCGCGACGGTTGCGCCTCCGACGATCATCTGGAATGCGGCGCCCATGTACGGACTCGCCTGGGTGGGATGGCGCTTGGCGTACACAGTGCCCAGCGCCCACGATGCGCTCGCGAACGTGAGGGCGATCGGGCCGCGCTTGTCCGCCGCGAGAATCTCGGCCGGTGTGGCGCCCACGAGCAGCAGCGTTCCCAGGAAACCCAGCACCAGTCCGGCGATGACTCGCCAGTTCAGATCACCGGAGCCGCCCGGGATGACGGCATCGAACAGTGCGGTCCACATCGCCACTGTGACGACGAAGATGCTCGCGATTCCCGAGGCGACGTACTGCTCCGACCACACCACGAACGCGTTCCCGCCGGCGAGCAACAGCACGCCGACGATCGCGAGCGTACGCCAGTCGCTGCGACGGGGCAGCGGATCACCGAGAGCGCGCGCCAGCGCCAGCAGGATGAGCCCGGCGACGAAGAAGCGCAGGCCGGCGAACAGGAACGGCGGGAGTTCCGTGACGCCGATCTTGATCGCGAGATACGTCGAGCCCCAGAAGATGCAGACGACGAGATACGCGATGAGCGCTTTGCCCTTGAGTGCCGCCCCCATTAGTCGGGCTCCGTGGGAATGAAGCCCGACTTTTCGAAAACGGTTGAAAGGACAATGGTTGTGCGCGTGTTCATCTGCGAATTCGGGCCACGCAGGTCGCGCAGGATTTCCTGTACGCCTTCGAGGTCGGGCGCGACGACTTTCAGGATGTAGCAGTCGTCGCCCGCGACGTGATGACACTCGAGCACGCCGGGATGTTTTTCCATCTCGCGCATGCGCGGCTCGTCACCGACGTAATCGCTGGAGCCATAGCGCACCGCCACGAACGCCGTCACCGGGAGGCCGACCTTGGCGCGATCGAGCTGGACGCGATAACCCTGGATGTAGCCAGCCTCTTCGAGTCGCTTGACGCGCTCCATGATCGCCGGCCGCGAGAGACCGATCTCATCGGCGACCGCCTGATAACTGGCCCGCCCGTCTTGCGCGAGAAGGCGAAGAATCCGTCGGTCGATGGCGTCGAGCTCAGTTTTCGCGGTCATTTGGAAGGCTCTCGGGTTGGTTTGTGAACGCTTCGTAAGTCTACTAAGTTTCTCTCCTACGGAATATCCGTTTCTGACTTTCAAACTGTCCTTTGATTAGGACAAGGGCGGGCGTACTATTCCAGCGATGCAGTCTCTCCGCGCCCTGGTTCGCGAGTTTCCCTCGGTTCTGCTTGGGTATTCGGGCGGCGTGGATTCGGCATTTCTCGCGGTGATCCTGCGGCAAGAGCTCGGGAAGGACCGCATGCTGGCGGTGATCGGTCGCAGCCCCTCCTATCCCGACGCGCAGTGGCAGGTCGCCCGTCAGGTCGCCGCCCAGATCGACATCCCGCTCACCGAAATCGCAACCAACGAGCTCGAAGACCCGAACTATCTCGCGAATCCCTCCAACCGCTGCTTCTACTGCAAGACCGAGCTGTGGCACCGCCTCGTCCCGCTCGCGGCGGAGCGTGGACTTGCCGTCGTCTGCGACGGTACGAACGCCGACGATCTGCACGAACATCGGCCGGGGAAGGCGGCGGGTGTTGCCGCCGGTGTCCGATCGCCGCTTGCCGACGCGGGACTCACCAAGGCGCAGATCCGCGCGGCGTCGCGCGAGCTGGGGTTGCCCACGTGGGACGCGCCGGCGGCACCGTGCCTCTCGAGCCGCGTGCAGTACGGACTCACGATCACGCCGTCGCGCTTGAAACAGGTTGAGGCGGGAGAAGCGTATTTGCGCGAGCTGGGCGTGACCGGTGATCTGCGTGTCCGCCACCTCGGTGACCGTGCGCGCCTCGAGGTCGAGCCGCAGTGGGTTTCATGGATCGAGGCGCGGCATGCAGACATCACCGCTCGGCTAACGACGTTGGGATTTGCACAGGTCGAGATCGACCCGAAGGGCTACCGCCGGGGGAGCCTGTTAGAGCGTTCGTCGCCCTGAACTTTCCCGCGGGCGTGCGCCAGGAGCTGTGGGACGCGCTCGCGCCCCTGCGTGAGCGACGCGAAAAACTTCCGGTGAAGTGGGTACGTCCCGAGAACATTCATTTGAGTCTGAAGTTTTTGGGCGACGTCGAGGAAACACGGGAGACGGAGCTCGTCGCGGCGCTGCAGCGCGCCGCCGGTTCGCGCACTGAGCCGCGGCCTCTGACACTGCAGATCAGCGGCTTCGGCGTCTTTCCCGATTACCACCGCCCCCACGTGCTGTGGGCGGGCGTGACGCCCGATCCCGGCCTCGAGCTGCTGCAGCATGGTGTCGAGCAGGTGTTCGCGCCGCTTGGCTTTCCGACGGAAGCGCGGGCGTTCCGGCCGCACGTAACCCTGGGGCGCGCCACGCGCGATGCGCGCCCGCGCGATTTCCAGGGACTCGAAGAGATCCTGACAGGCACGGACTTCGATTCAACGGTCACCGTAACGGAGGTCGACCTGATGCAGAGTACGCTCCAACCCAGCGGCCCGGTGTATCAGGTCAGATCGCATGGACGGCTGTCTTAAGGGGGTCTTGAAGCTCGGGTGCGCGATCGTTGTGATCGGCGCGCTCGCGCTTCTGTGGTGGTTTCGCGAGCCGATCATGCAAACCGGCGCGCGCTGGTTCGGCCGCTCGACGGCCCTCCCACCCGTCACCGACACCGCCGTCGGCGCTCCGACACCCAAGGCGGTCGCGTCGGGCAAGGCCAAGGTCGGGAATCTGCGGGTCGCCGCCGGCCCCGACTCGGTCGTGCTCACGCCGAACGAGATGGCGTCGCTGATCGGCGGGGGCATGGACTGGAACGTGCGGAAGATGTACGACTCGCTCCGCGTCGAGCTGCAGGAAGACACGCTCGTGCTCCACGCCCGGCTCGACACCCGCGCGTTGCCGCCCGGGACGCTGGGACCGTTCGCCGGCATGTTCGGGGAGCACGAGCCCTTGCGAATGGCCGGCACGGTCTCGATTGGGAAGCCGGGCACGGCGCTCTACAACATCACCGCGATCAGCCTGCGAGGCATCGAGATTCCCGGGCCCCTCATCTCCCAGATCACGAAACAGATGGCGGGGGCCTCGAGCAACGGCGGGGTGCCCGTAAAAGTGGATCCCGCGGTGACGGCGGTGAAAGTGCACCCGACCGGAGTCGTGCTCTACAAGCGGCGCCGGAGCGGCTCATGAGCCCGCGCCGCGTGATGATCGTCGATGACGAAAAGGGGATTCGCGAAGCGCTGAAGCAGGTTTTGGAGTACGAAGAAATCGAGGTGCAGGTCTGCGCGTCCGGGCACGAGGCGCTCCGCGCCTACCCTGACTTCAAGCCGCACCTCGTGTTCCTGGACGTAAAAATGGAAGGGATGGACGGCCTGGAGGCGCTCAAGCGCATCCGTGAGCTCGATTCCCAGGCCCAGGTGGTGATGATTTCCGGCCACGGTACCATTCAGACCGCCGTCGAAGCGACGCAGCTCGGCGCCTACGACTTCCTCGAAAAACCGCTCGATACCGATCGCATCCTGCTGACGCTCCGGAACGCGCTGCAGCATGTCGTGCTCGTCACCGAGAACGTCCGGCTGAAGCAGGAAGTCCGCGCCCAGTACGAGATCGTGGGGTCGAGCAAAGCCGTGCGTCAGGTGATTGGACTGATCGAGAAGGTCGCGCCCACGCCGGCGCGCGTGCTGATCACCGGCGATAACGGCACCGGGAAAGAGCTCGTGGCGCGGGCCATTCATGCGTTGAGCCCCCGGGCCGCCGGTCCGTTCATCGAGGTCAACTGCGCCGCGATCCCGACGGAGCTCATCGAAAGCGAGCTGTTTGGCCATATGAAGGGCAGCTTTACAGGCGCGTTTGCCGATCGGGCCGGGAAGTTCGAGCTCGCCGACGGCGGCACGCTGTTTCTCGACGAAATCGGTGACATGAGTCTGTCGGCCCAGGCCAAGGTGCTGCGGGCGCTGCAGGAGGGCGTGATCTCGCGCGTGGGGTCGGGGAAGGCGCTGCCGGTGGACGTGCGTGTCATCGCCGCGACGAACAAGGACCTGAACGA
>DAIQBJ010000061.1:0-4893 GCA_036781225.1 Gemmatimonadales bacterium
CTGGTAGCGGCGCTGGATAACGCGACCACTCGGCGCAATCACGTGGCCGACGGTGAGATGGATGTAGTCGCCCGACGGCAGCAGAAAGTCCGTCTGCATCAGCGCCTTGCCGAAACTGCGCCGCCCGATGAGCAGGGCGCGATCGTGGTCCTGAAGCGACGCGGCGACGGCCTCCGCCGCGCTGGCGCTGCGCTCGTCGATCAGCACGATCAGCGGAATGTCGCGGAAGTCGCCGTCATGCTTGGTGATGTACGTCGTGTCGGTATCGCGTTTGCGGCCGCGCGTACGGAACACGACTGAATTCTTCGGCAGGAACTCGCCAGCGATGTCGACGGCCGAGACCACCTCGCCGCCGGGATTGGACCGGAGATCCAGGATGATGCGCTTGGCGTGCCTCCCCCCAAGTTTGCCCAACCCGTCGTGCATCTCGTCCGTGGCCTTGCCCATGAACTCCTCGAGCCGGACGTAGCCGGTGATCGAGTCGACCATCCGCACGATCGAAACGGAATGGATCTCGAAGGGATTGCGCTTGAGCGTCACGCTGAACGTGTCCGGGTCCAGGCGCGGCCCGCGCTCGACTCCCAGCCGCACTTTCGATCCCTTTTCGCCCGCCAGGCGCAGCTCAACGGTCGGAATGTCGAGTCCGGCGATGGCCGAGTCGTTCACCATGACGATGCGGTCCCCGGGGAGGACTCCGCCTTTCGCCGCCGCGCTGCGCGGCGCGACGGTGAGGACCGTGGGGGCCCCCTCCACATCTTCGAGCGCGATGCCGACGCTGTAGAGCTCTCCACGTTCGAGCGCGTTTCGCTTGGTCTCGTCCGCACGAGACACGTAATAGCTGTGGGGATCGAGCGAGCGCAGCACGCCGCGAATCGCGGCCGCAACGAGCTGAGAGTAGCCGACGGAGTCGGGATAGTTCGTCCGGATGTGATTCAACACCCCGGAGAACGTCTGCAGCTCCTCGTACGCGGCGCGCTGCTGTGACCGCGCCGGCGAAGGCACGGCGGCGGTCAGCGCTGCGAGAGCCGTGAGGCTAGCGCAGCGCAGCCAGTCGCTGTTTCGCGTTCTCGACCTGGCGCGCGTAACGGCTGGGCGCAAGTGCGATAAAGCGATCGAACGAAGCACGCGCTTCCTCCTTCTTGTTGAGCTGCTGCTCCACGACGCCGAGGTAATACGGCACGCGCGAGTCGCGCGGGTTTGCGTCCATGGCCTGTTTCAGCGTTTGCTCGGCGCCGGCCCAGTCCCCCGACCCGGCGAGCGCCTTGCCCAGATCGAGCTGCAGGCTGGGGTCGTCTGGGTTCGCGTTGACGGCGGCGCGCCGTTCCTTGATCGCGGCGGGCCAATTCAGATTGGTTTCGGCAATCGCGGCAAGCCGGGAGTTGGCCATGTAGAGCCCGATGTCGTTTTCGAGCGCCGCTCGATAGTATCGGACCGCGTCCTCGAGCTTGCCCGCCCGCTGGTACAGCACACCTAACATGTAGCGATACTGGTTGGTCTCGATGGGGATATAGTAGAGCAAGGAATCGGGTGAGTGACGGTGCTCCGCGTTGTTGAGCAGCCGCTCAAAGTCGCCGATCGCGTCATCCCACCGATCGATGTGCGCCGCGGCCAGTCCACGGAAATAGTAGATAAACTCCGGCAGGGCCTCGCGGTCGGCGGGTGTATCCTGATCGTTGATGAAGCGATTGAACCGATTGTAGGCGCCTTGATAATTGCCGCTCTCGATGTCGTCGAATCCACCGAAGAGATAATCGTACAGGGTGGTGAGCTCCTCGGTTGCGGTCCAGTAGGCCGACTTCGGGGGCCGGGCCGCGGCCTCGATCCGCAGATCCACGAGTGGATTGATGATGAAGGCGCGCTCGTACTCTCGCCACGCTTCGTCGAGCTTGGGCTGGAAGTCAGGGGAGACGCGATGCTCGGCGATATCGTCCCACAATTTGTTGCGGCGTCCGAACGGCAGACGACTGAGCGCAAGCCATCCGTCAGCAAACTGTGGCTCGATGCTCACCGCCAGGTGCAACTCGCGGTCGACGTCATCCCACCGTTTCGCGTTCCAGTAGCCGAGCGCCAGGTTGTAATGCGCGGCGGCGTCGTTGGAGTCTTTGTGGGCGAGCGTTTCTAGCTCGTCGAGTTTCTTGGGAAGCCGGAATTGCGCGCGTGCGAGGTTTGTTCCTATCGCGACGGCGACGGCGAGGAGCAACCAGACCTTCATACGACTCTCCGGTTAGCGAACTAGGGCGACTGAGCCAGACGCCACTTGGCGTCAAAGATTTGCGACTGATAACGGCTCGGCGCGAGTGCGATGAACTGCTGGAGGGCCGCGCGTGCATCGTCGCTCCGGCCCAGCGCCAAGTCTGCCACGCCGAGCGCATAATAGGCGCGCGTCTCCCGCGGATTGAGCTCAATCGAGCGACGCAGCTCTTGAACGGCTTCGGCGTTGCGACCCGCCCGCTGCAGGGTCCCACCCAGGTCGAACACCAAGCTTGGATCTTCGGGGTTCGTTGCCACGGCGCGCTCGCGTTCCTTCACC
This sequence comes from Gemmatimonadales bacterium, assembly GCA_036781225.1. Lineage (GTDB taxonomy): Bacteria > Gemmatimonadota > Gemmatimonadetes > Gemmatimonadales > GWC2-71-9 > 20CM-2-65-7. The sequence goes on from DAIQBJ010000061.1 coordinate 2,531, forward strand.
GCCAACGGCCAGTTTTGCTGCTGCTCGTGAATTTCCGCCAGGCGAATATGGGCCGTATACACCCCGATGTTGCGCTCGAGGAGCTCCTGATACGCCCGGATGGCATCTTCTCGATGTCCCGCACGCTGGTGCAAAAACGCGATGACGAAGCGGTAGTCATCAGCACTGTGTGGCGTACGCGCGAACGCCATTCGCAGCGAGCCGTTGCGTTCGGCGCGAAGACGCAAGCGGTCCACATCCTTGATGGCGACATCGAACAGCGAGAGGCGAGCACCCGATAAGGCGTGGTACCAGAGGAACATCGCGGCCACAGAGTCGGACTTCCCCGAGCTCCGCGCTATCAAGTCCGTGAGACGATCGTATGCCTGTTGGAAGCGCCCCTCACGGAAGTCGTCCATCGCCTGCGCTGTGCCGCCGGCCCACGCGAGGGGGATTTCCCAATGCGTGGGTCTGCCGAGATCGAGCAGGGGATTGAGAAGAAACGCAATGTGCGCCAAGCGACGGGATTCGCGGGCCACACTGTCGTCGCCGATCACCGTGATCTCGACCGGCATGCCTCCCCAGTTGGCCAGGATGCGGCGTACGGGCCGTTTTCGCGGGATGGCAGCGAGGTAGAAGTATCCCGGCGCAAACTGGGGATCGATCGCGATGGCATCATGCAGCGCCGCCTCGCCCTCGGCATACTGCTTTCTCTCCAAGTACGCGACGGCGAGGGCATAATGCGCGATGGGGTCGTTAGAGTCCGCCCGCGCTTTGGCGACCAGCGTGGGCACCTCGTCCGGACCCGACGCTTGCGCCCTCCCCGCGTTGGGAAGAGCGAGATGCAGCAGGAGTGCGAACGACGGGCAATGACGGCGGATCAACACAATGGAAATCTCGTATTGTCACAACGATGGTCAGGTGTATCGCGAGCGTCAATATTCCGCCATCTTGAGGTCAGCATGGACGAGGCCGCCAAGAAAACCATCCTTCGGCACTTCCCCTACGGCCTGTACGCCGTGACGGTGGCCCATGACGGGGAAGACCACGGGATGACGGCCAATTGGCTCACGCAGGCAGCCTTCGAACCCCCCATGGCCGTGGTCGCCATCGAGAGCACCTCCAAGACGATCGGAATGATTCGCGATTCCCACCACTTCGCCATCAACCTGTTCCTGACGGGCCAGCGCGAACTCGCGGGCAAGCTGGGACGCAGCTCGGAGCAGGCGCCGCAAAAGCTCAAAGGCATCAAGACCAAGCCGGCGCCCGTGTCAGGCACGCCGGTCCTCGTCGATGCGCTCGGTTGGGTCGAATGTCGCGTCGTTGCCACGCTCCCCGCCGGCGATCACACGCTCGTGCTCGGCGAGATCGTCGCCGCGGGGATCGAGCACGACGGTGAACCACTCACGCTGCAGGAGGCTGGCTTCAAGTACTCCGGCTGACCCCCCAACCCCCCCACACCCCCACCCCCCCACCCCCCTCACTTCGGTGCGGGCAGCTTGTCGAGCCGTTGCTGGGCGTCCCCACGTAAGTCCGTCATTCGCAACGGCGCGAGGGAGAGGAACCTGGCGTATTCCTCGCGTGCCATGTCGGGCTGATTGAACGCCTCAGCGGCACGGCCCAAGAGGTAATGCGGCGGCGCGTAATGTGGGTTCAGGCCGGCCGCGTGGTAGGAGTGCGTCACGCATTCGCGCACCTTTCCGGCATTGAAGAGCGACACGGCCAGCTCGAACAGCGCGGCCGGATCGTCACCGTTCAGCTCCGCCGCCCGCCGGCGCTCGACCAGCGCCTCTGAGTCTCGGCCCGACTGCTCGTAAATGCTGGCCAAGTAGCTGTGTGCCATCACGAGACCGAGATCGTGTTCGAGCGACTCTTCGTACAGCACGATGGCGCTATCCTTATTCCCCGCGAGGTGGTGCAGTGCGGCGAGCATGAACCGGTAATCGTTGTCGTCCAACGGAATGTGGATCACCTCGCTCTGCTGCTTCTTCTGCCTCCGCTCGAGCAAGACGCGGAAATCGGGAATGGCGAGACCGTATTGCCCGCTGTGCGCCGCCGCGAGACCGCGGTACAACAGGATATAATCGGGGACTTTCTCGGGATGCTTCGTCTCATTGAACTCGCGCTGCGCGAGTTTCGTCAGCCGCTCCCGGGCGGAGAGATAACGACCCAGCGCGAGATCGATTGCCCACGCGTAGTAGCGATAATAAGTCTGGGCCTCGGGCGCGGTATAATCGACAATCTCCGGCTCCTCCACATCGATCCCGATACCCAGCGCAGCAGCCATAGGCTCATGGATCAAGTATACCTCTTTGGCGCCTGCCTGTTCAGCACTGTCACGAACAGCTCTTTTTTCAACTTCGGTAATGGAAGAGGGAATGCAG
>DAIQBJ010000061.1:4903-12396 GCA_036781225.1 Gemmatimonadales bacterium
ATAATAAGTCTGGGCCTCGGGCGCGGTATAATCGACAATCTCCGGCTCGTCCACATCGATCCCCATAACCTCGAGACTGACCATCGGATCGGTGCGAAACGCGCGCGCGTAGAATTCCGCTGCTTCCTTGACCGCCGGCTTCCATGACTCGGGCACGCGATCCCGAGCCTCCTCATCCATCAGCTGTGGCCTCCGGGCCTGCGGCAGCAGCGCGAGCGCCAGATACGCCGCCGCGAAGCGGGGCTCCATCGCAATCGCCGCCCGGAGCAAACTATCGGTCTGGCGCCACTCGTGTCGTTTCCAGTGCGCCAGCGCGAGGAAGTACTTGCGTTGTGAATCGTTGGTATCCGCGCTGGCCCACATCTCGAGATCCTTGAGATCCCGCCTGAGGATCGCCAGTTGGCCTTGCGCCTGGGTCAGCGCGATGCACAGCCCGACAAGAACCAGCAAGATCCTGCGCATGCAGTCACCTGTAGCCGCGATCTCGTAATTATGGGGCCGGCGGTCTACCACAGCGACCCGAGCCGCCCCGCGCGTCATGATCCCTTCCGATAGACCACCTTCCCACCCACCAGCGTGTAGCGCGGCTTGATCGTGCCCAGAGACTCGGCCGGCACTGTAAACGGATCGCGGTCCAAGACGACTACATCGGCGAAGCGTCCCGGCGCCAACGTACCCCACTTCTGCTCGTTGAACGTCGCCCAGGCGTTCCCGTACGTGTACGCCCGGAGCGTCTCACCCAACGTGATCTTCTGTTCGGGGACCCAGCCCCCCGGATTCTTGCCGTCGAGCGTGCGACGCGTGACGGCCGCGTAGACGCCGAGCATCGGGTCGAGCGGTGCCACGGTCCAGTCGGAGCCGAATGCAAGCGGAGCTTCGGTGTCGTACAGCGTGCGGAACGCGTAGGTGGTCTTGATCCGCACCGGGCCGATCCGCTGCTCCACCCAGCGACCGTCGTCGATCGCGTGGTAGGGCTGCATGGACGCCACCACGCGCTGCATCCCGAAGCGAGGGATATCCTGGGGTCGCAGGTGCTGGGCGTGCTCGACGCGGAAGCGGCGATCGCGCGCCCCATGCGCCCGGGCAACGCTGTCGTAGATCGCGAGCAGAATCGCATTGGCGCGGTCGCCGATGGCGTGAACGGCGATCTGCAGCCCGGCCGAATCCGCCGCGCCGATCCATTGCCGCATGTCCGCTTCGGGGTGCTGCATCAAGCCGCGGTAGTTGGCCGAATCGGAGAACGGCTCAAAGAAGAATGCGGTGCGCGAACCGGCGGAGCCGTCCATGTATCCCTTGACCCCACCGATGCGGACCCAGTCGTCTCCGGCGTTACGCGCGGCGCTCTCAGCGACCGCCTGCCAGCTGTCGAGCGGTAGATACAGCGACACCCGCAGCGTCTGCCGGCCAGCGTGCTCGAGCCGGCGGTAGCTCGCGAGATCGGCGAAGGACGCCGACATGTGCGCAGTCGCGGTGACACCGAGGGCCGCCGCATGCGCGAGCGCGCGCGCGAGCGCCGAGTCGCGTTGCTCGGGCGAGGGGTCGGGCGCCGCGTGCCAGATCAGGTCCATCGCCCGATCCTTGAAGATCCCCGTGGGCTCTCCCCGAGCGTCGTGAAGGATTTCGCCGCCCTGGGGAGTTGGCGTGCCCTTGGTCACTCCAGCCGCACGCATCGCCGCGCTATTCGCCAGCGCCTCGTGCCCGTCCAGGCGGTTGACGAACACGGGATTGTTCGGCGTGACGGAGTCGATCCAGGCGTGCTGCGGCAGGGTGGCGCCGGGCCACAGCGTGTGGTCCCAGTCGCCGCCGGTGATCCACTCACCGGGCTTGAGTCGCGCCGCGTACTGTTTCAGCCGGCGCACGAATTCCTGCGGGGTGGCGGCGTCGCGCAGGTCCACCGAGGCGAGTTGAAAGCCGCCGTCGATGAAGTGCGTGTGACCGTCCGCGAACCCCGGCATCACGAGGCCACCGTTGGCCCGGAGCACTTCGGTCTTGGAACCGACGTAGCGCGCGATTTGAGACGAATCGCCGATCGCGAGGATCTTGCCGTCCGCAATCGCGACAGCTCCCGGCTGGCCCCGCCCGGTCGACAGGCCGGTCCACACGGTGCCACCCTGAACGACGACATCGGCCTTCCGGCCGCAGCCCCCCCCGATCCCCACCAGCGCGAGTACAACGAGAACGCACGGCCCAGGACGCACGCCTATCCTCCTAACGCAGACGGGTGAGGTTACGAATGGTATTGATGGTGGCCATCGGATTACCACCGGTCTCCGGCTTTGCCGGTGTGTGCTTCATGCCGGTCAAGCTGTCGCGAATATCGAGCAGCACTTCCAGCACCAGCTGCTCCCGCTGATAGGCGGCGTCGAGATCCAGCATGCGGCGCTCGTCGCCCGCCTTCTTGGCTCGTTCGTACGCTTCGCGGTACACCGTCTCGAGATTATCGAGGATATGCTGGCGTTGCCGTGGACTCATGGGGGCCAAAGATATAGGTTCCGCGTATGACCCTCAAAGGGAAGCGAGTCCTGATCTTTGCGGCCGCGCAATACGAGGATCTGGAGCTGTGGTATCCGAAGATCCGCCTCGAAGAAGAAGGTGCGAGCACGACCGTAGCGGGAATGGGGGAGCGGACGTACCCCGGTAAGCGCGGCTACCCCGTGACGGTGGACACCAATGTCGACCAGGTCGAGTCGTCGGATTTCGACGCGCTCGTGATCCCCGGCGGCTTCGCCCCGGATCAACTCCGGCGCTCCGAGAAGGTGCTGCGGCTGACCAAGGAGATTTATCAAGCGGGCAAGCCGGTTGCCTTCATCTGTCACGCCGGGTGGGTACCCATTTCGGCAAAGATTCTGAAGGGCAAGCGCGCGACGAGTGTTCGCGCCATCAAGGACGATATGGAGAATGCCGGCGTCACCTGGGAGGACAGCGCCGTCGTCGTCGATGGGAATCTGATTTCTTCACGCACGCCCGCCGACCTGCCGCAGTTCTGCAAAGCGCTCATCGCCGCCTTACGACAGGGGCCGCACGACTAGCCCGCTCGGCACTTTCGGTACGAAGTAGGTCGATTTCGGCGGCATCACATCGCCGGCATCCGCTACCGCGAAGACCTGGTCGACCCTGGTGGGATTGAGGAGTACGGCAACAGCCGCGCCGCCGTGCTGCACGGTTCTTATCGCTTCCGTTGCGTCCGCCACGTAGCGCACGATCGGTGTCGACGTGCTCGCGCCGAGAATCTCCTTCACGACGAACGTTTCGATGCGCGCGACATCGAGATCGCGCACCGCCTCGCTCTGCGCGAGGCTCGGCACACGGTCCGGGATGGCGCCGGGACGCAGCAACAGCGCGATCAGACGCGATCGATCGGCGAGCAGGCACGCCGTCTGCTCGTGGCCCAGCTCTGCGAGGTACTTCACGGGATCCACTCCCGCGGGCACCGGCTGCTCCTCGAACCAGTCGCGCAAACGCGGGAGCACGCGCTCGATTTCCCGGCCTGCGCCGAAGATCACGCGATGGGTCGGCAGCACGACAAGACCGGGGTCCAGAGCCGAGACGATCAACGCCAGGACGCGGTCCGCCGCTGGGTTCTCCTGCGCGTAGGCGCTCGCCGTCTCGTAGCGATGGTGCCCATCGGCGATGTACAACGGACCATCGGGAAACGGGAACCGGGACACGTCGCGGGCGGTCCAGAAGCGGATGCCGACGCCGTTGAGCTCCGCTGTCGCGTCGGGCTTTGCCTGTGTCGTTTCAGCCACCACGTTCGCGAGCGAGCGATCGCGATCGGGCGCGAGCAGAAAGATCGATTCGATGTTGGTCGCCGTGGCGCGGAGCAACGCGAGGCGATCGGCTTTCGGTCCGGCATGCGTCCGCTCGTGCGGCCGAATGCGGCGCGGCTCGTAGCCTTCGGCTTTTACGGCGGCAAAGACGCCGCGACGCGTGCACCGTTCGCCCGTCGGCAACGTGAAATCCTGCGCCAGCACATACAGCGCGGGCTCGGGGTCACGCGTGAGGACACCCCGCGCGCGCCACGATGCGAGCAGGCCCGCCGCGATCCGGTAGCGATCGTCGGGTGGCGCAGCCAGCGGCGCTTCCGGCAGCATGACGTGGACGATATTGTGTTCGTCGAGCGCCGCGTAGCGCGCGCGCTCATCCGCATCGATGACGTCATAGGGCGGCGCGATCAGCCGGCTGAGCTTCTCACGAGCGGCGTACCGCTCTCCCCGGAACGGCGAGACGAGGTCAGACATGAGCTTTCGCGCGGCGCAGCAGAGCGTGGATGGGTGGATCAGCCAGTTCGAGGAGGGCTACTTCGCGCCGCTCGTGAACGTGGCCCGGCTCGTCGAGGAAGTGGGTGAGCTGGCGCGGGAGGTCAATCATCGCTTCGGCCCGAAGCGGAAAAAACCCGACGAGCCGGGGGAGGGCTCGCTCGCCATGGAGCTGGCGGACATTCTCTTCGTCGTCATCTGCATCGCGAATTCGCAGGGCATTGATCTCGATGAGGCCTTCAAGCAGATGATGGCCAAGGTTACCTCCCGCGACGCCGGCCGCTGGACCAGGAAGGCTCGCTGACCTCCTCGTAGATCCGCTCGTAGGACACAAGCCGGTCGGGGTCAATGGCCCCCGGCGGAGCACTGCGAACGGCGCACCCCGGCTCGGTGAGATGCCGGCAGTTGTCGAAGCGGCATTGATCGAGGTACGGCCGGAATTCGGGGAAGCAGGCGCCGAGCGCGTTGGGGTCGATCCCCCAGGCGCCAACCTCCCGCAACCCTGGCGTATCGACCACGTAGCCCACGCCCGCAACCGGAACCAGCTCGGCCGCAGTCGTCGTGTGCTTGCCCGTGCGCCATTTCTCGCTGATCGCGCCGACGCGCAGTTTCAGGCCGGGCTCGAGTGCGTTGAGCAGGCTCGATTTCCCGGCGCCCGATGCGCCCGTGAAGACCGAGTGCCGGCCCCGCAGCAAGTCACGCAGCGCGGGGAGTCCTTCATCCGCCTTCACCGACGTTCCCAGCAGTTGATAGCCAGCGGTCTTGAACCGGCGGGCCAGAGTCTCCTCGATCGCGCGGTCGAGCTCGATCTTGTTGAGGACCACGGCTGCCGGAAGGCCATTCGCTTCCGCGATCACCAGGAAACGGTCGATCATTCTGGGGCTCGCCTCGGGATCACGAGCCGAGGTTACGACGATCACCTGGTCGACGTTCGCCGCCACAGGCTGTGAGCGCCGCGGACCCGCTCCGCTGCTGCCCTGCGCCGCGCGACGCGCGAGCACTGAACGTCGCGGGCGGATCTCGGCGATCGTCGATCCCTCGAGAACGACGATATCGCCCGGCACCACCCGATCGGAATCCTGATGCTTCAGCTTGCCGCGGAGCGTCGCGGTGATTTCGCCAGCGTCGGTGTGTACCCGATACCCTCCGGCCGTGCGCGTGAGCACAACGCCGCGGGTCGCACTCATGACCGGCCTCGCGCCACGCACTGATCGAGATGCGCTTTCACCTGCTCCAGCGTCAACGCCAATACCGGCACCAGCGCTTCGTCGGGCGTCGCGCCGAAGGCGAGATAGTCCGTCTCGAGATGGCCGGCCGGCCGCGCAGCCTCGTCCCAGCGCACGAACAGCAGCGCCGCGCCGAACTTCCCATCCGCCGGCACCTCATCGGTGAAGGTCGCAACGGAATACGCCTGGCCGTCGGCAGCGCCGAACGCCGGTGGGCGTCCGTGCACCTGCTGGTATCCCCCCAGCGTCGTGTCATCCATTGCTAACGGCGGTGCACCGATTCCTTGAGCACGTTGGCCGTGATGAACGCGATGTTGGCTGGGCGCTCGGCGAGGCGGCGCATGAGATAAGGATACCAGTGCGTCCCGAAGGGGACGTAGACGCGCATGTTGTAGCCTTCGCGCCGCAGCCTGGTTTGCAAGTCCCGCCGCACGCCGTAGAGCATCTGGAATTCGAACCGCGCCGCTGTAATCCCCTTGGCCCGGGCGAACGCCTTCGCGTGCGCAATGATCTTCTCGTCGTGCGTCGCAATGCCCGGATAGTTGCCGCGCTCGAGGAGCCGTTCCATGCAGGTGATGAAATTCGCATCGACGTCCTTCTTGTCCGGGAACGCGACGTGTTCCGGCTCCTGGTAGGCGCCCTTGCACAGCCGCACCCGAGCGCCGAGCGCAATCATTGCGTCCACGTCGGCCGCCGTACGGCGCAGATAGGATTGCAGGACCACGCCGACCGCGTTGCCGAATTCCGGATAGAGGACATCGGTGAACAGCTGCAACGTCTTGGCCGTCAGGCTCGACTGCTCCATATCGATGCGAACGAACGAGTCGTGGTGCTTCGCCTTACTGATGATGGACTCCATGTTGCGCATGCACAACGCTTCGTCGACGTCGAGCCCCATCTGCGTGAGCTTCACCGACACGTTGGCATTGACGCGCGCGGCGTAAATCTGGTCCAGGAGCTCGAGATAAGTCGCGCAGGCCCGTTGGGCCTCTTCCGCGTGGAGGACCGATTCGCCGAGCAGGTCGAGCGAGACGGAGAGTCCTCCCCCGGCGGCGGGGGGGGCGGGGGGGGCATTGAGCTCGCGCGCGGCGGCGACGGCGTCGTCGATGGTCTCACCAGCCACGAACCGGGACGCGAGCTTTCTCGCAAGCCGGTTTCTCCGGACGAAGCCGAAGATGCGCGGCTGTTCGCTCAACCACAGGAAGACGGCTCGAAGCATCAGGAATAGAACTTGGTGCCGCGGCGGGCCTGCTCCTGGAGAACGTCGCTGGGCGCGAAGCGCGTGCCGTAGCGCTCAGCCAACCGCTCGAGGTCGGCGACGACACGCTCGGCGCTCAAGTCGTCGGCGTAGCGCAGCGGCCCACCCCGGAACGGCGGGAATCCGAAGCCGAAGATGGCGCCGATATCGCCATCGCGTGGGCTCCTCACGACGCTCTCGCCCAACGCTCGCGCCGCTTCATTGACGATGCCGAGCACGAGGCGCTGCATGATCTCCGCCGGGCGAGGACCCCCGTTGGGGTGGATGCCCAGCAAGCCGTAGACGCTTTCATCCACACCGCGCTTCTTGCCGCCCTTGTAGATGTAGAATCCGCGCCCCGATTTGCGGCCGAGCCGGCCTGCTTTCACCAGGGCCGCTATTCCTGGTCCCGGCGCCGCGGTCAGGCGGTCACCGTAGGCCTCCTGCATCACTCCGGCGACCTTGAGCGCGACATCCAGGCCGACCTCGTCGAGCAGTGTCACCGGGCCTACCGGGAATCCGAAGCGCACAGCCATGCTGTCGATCTCTTCGATCGACGCCCCTTCGGCGAGGAGGTGGCCGACCTCGTTCCCGTACGGCGCGAGGATGCGGTTCACCCAGAAGCCCGGGCTGTCGCGCACGACGATCACGGTCTTGCCTATCCGCCTGCCGAATGCGACCGCTGTGCTCACCGTTTGCGCTGACGTACGCGCGCCGGGAATCACCTCGAGCAGCGGCATCTTGGCGACGGGTGAGAAGAAATGCATCCCG